>DFYH01000029.1 GCA_002382615.1 Dehalococcoidia bacterium UBA4087 | reverse complement strand
AAGGATGCCCTGGTGCGCCACGGTGTTAACGAGGATGATATCGATGTTTGCTGGACACCGGGCGCCTTTGAGATACCTCTGGTAGCCTCGAAGCTGGCTAAGGGCGGAAAGTATGACGCAATCATCTGCCTGGGAGCGATTATTCGCGGTGGCACGCCCCACTTTGATTATTTGGCGGCCGAGGTGACCAAGGGCATTGCTAAGGTTGCCCTGGATAGCAATCTTCCCGTAATTAATGGTACCATCACCACCGAAAATCTGGAGCAGGCCATTGAGCGGGCAGGGACCAAGATGGGAAATAAGGGATTTGAGGCTGCCGTGTCAGCTATTGAAATGGCTAACCTCTTGAAGAGCATTTCCTAGACTATTTTATAGACCTTATCGCCCTTTCTGGCCCTCTCGGGTACGCTGATGCCTACCGAGTCGCCAGCTTGGGCTTCACTTACCTCCTGGCGGTCGATTTGCATTGAGGAGACTATAAAATCGAGTTCGGTGGTGTGGCCTTCAATGCGTATTCGGTCGCCTACTTTGAGGGGTCCTGTCAGGTCAATGCCGGCAACTCCGATGCGCGCAAAGTAGTCGGAAACAGTCCCAATTAATATTTCACTCATAGCAACCTCCTTTGACTTAAGTATAGAGTTCTTCAACTCTCTAAATCAATATCTTTGACAGTGGTTATAGTGTGTGTTTATAATAGGCCATTCTAAAAGCGAGGGTAGTTGTGGCCGAGGAAGAAGGAAGCGATATTCAGGTAGTCAAGGGGCGTGTTGATCTTATTGAGCGACGTCTTGACGACATTGATTCTATGGTCACCGCTATTGCAGAGAGAGTAATGGCGCAGCCGGTAACGCTCATCGTAATGTGTCCTCACTGCGGCAAGAATATTGAGGTTGTCCTGATGGGCACTCATAGGCCAGGGTAGAGCTATGGAACTAACCAGCCAATACCGCGCTTTGTGGCTACGTTTCTTTACCTGGAGGGATGAGCTTACTATTTCTGGGAAGCTGCTTCTTTCTCTGGTTATGGCCTGCCTCATCGGGCTTCTGGCTCAAGTTAGGCTCCCCCTGCCTTATAGCCCTGTGCCGGTGACCGCCCAGACGCTTGGCGTCCTTGTAAGCGGCATAATTCTGGGCCGGCGGTGGGGTGGTGCCGGTGCGGCCATCTATTTCATTCTCGGCTCGGTGGGGTTGCCCTGGTTTTCCGGATCAGCTGCTGGAATAGGCCCCACCTGGGGCTATATCTTGGGCTTTGTTCTGGCCGCCCTTTTCCTCGGCTACACGACCGGCCGCTATGAGAAATTAAGGAGTTTTCCCTGGCTGGTTGTGCTTATGCTCCTGGCCAGCCTTGTGCTTATCTATATCCCGGGCGTTCTATGGCTGGGTTACTGGCTTAAGACTACCAGTGGTACCTGGCCAGGCCTGCCGGCGCTTCTGGGCATGGGAGTTATACCCTTCCTTGCCGGTGATATCACCAAGGCTGTCCTGGCGGCAGGGATCAGCCGACTTATGCTACCGGCAAGGTCAGTTGACCTTAAAACAGGCGCCTAGTAGAATTCTGGTTGTGGGCGGTTAGCTCAGTTGGTCAGAGCGCTGCGTTGACATCGCAGAGGTCAGTGGTTCAAGTCCTCTACCGCCCATTTTCTAGGCTCGAAGTAACAGTACTGTACAATAGGCAGAACCGCTTCTACTAAAACCCTTAAAGTACATTGCGAGAGTTCACATTTCTAGAAAACGCTATAAAATTTAGCTATAATAATTTACCAAGAAGTCTGTTTGTCTTCATTGATTCTCAACAATAAGCATCACCAATATGTCCAGAGGAAAATAAAAAAGGTAAATATGAAAAACGCACCTTCGTGGTTGTTAGAAGGTCCATTGTTGCACTGCCGTTATCAGTTCTTTCTAAGCTCTGATATCCTGTTTGAAAGGTAAAACCCTACTTGCCACATATGCAGCTCACTGCTTTTAGAGTCCTCCTACTTTTAAGACTAGGTGAAGCAATTCTTCAAAACCCACGTGCACCAGGTTTGACATCTTGCCTCCGGTTATCTAAATTGCTAATCAGAATTCCTGCTTGTCACAAAGCGCATGGAGGATATGGCAGATATTATTGAGGGTAGAAAACCGGTCAGCGAGGCCTTAAGGTCTGGCCGACCTATAAATAAGATACTGCTGGCCCGAGATATCGGCCGGCACAGCGCGGTTGCCGAGATATTAGAGCTTTCTCGGGCTCGGGGAATACCGGTTGAGTACGTGGATAGAAGCGCCATTGATGAATTAAGCACAACCTCTGCTCATCAGGGTGTTATCGCCTATGCCGCGGTAAAGGAATATGTTACTTTGGATGACCTATTTGCTATCTCGCGTGAGAAGAATGAGCCACCGCTTTACTGCGTCCTTGACGGTATTGAAGACCCGCAGAACTTGGGGGCAATCATCAGAACTGCTGAGGCAAGCGGCGTCCACGGTGTGGTTATCCGTTCAAGGAGGGCTGCCGGTCTTACCGCCTCTGTGGCCAGGGCGTCGGCCGGTGCCGTGGAGTATGTGCCAGTGGCAAGGGTACCTAATATCTCGCAGGCCATAGAAGAGTTGAAAGAAAACGGTGTGTGGGTTGTGGGGGTAGATCCCGCCGGCAAGATGAAGTATTCGGATGTAGATTTCAGACTCCCGGCGGCGATTGTTATAGGTAGCGAGGGTGGTGGCATATCTGATCTGGTTAGGAAAAGGTGTGACTTTCTGGCGTCTATCCCGATGCAGGGTAGAATCACCTCGCTTAATGCCTCTGTTGCGGCGGCGCTCGTGATGTACGAGGCCTTCAGACAAAGAAGCTGGTAGCTCTAGCCCGTAAACTCTGGCAGATTATACAAGGCGGTAGCTGAAATTTACTTTTGGATATCTATTTGTCTATAATTGCTTCTTAAAATTTTGCGGGTAGAAGATGCAGTTAGCTCAAATTCTGGCTCTTGTTATATTCGTCGTTATGTTCGGCGCTATCATCTGGGGCAAGGTCCACCGCTACATACCTGCCCTGGTTGCCGCTCTGCTTGTTATCCTCGTTGTTTTTCTCGGCGTGATGAGGAACCCCGGGGCGGTAGAAACCGTATTTGGTTTTAGCCAGTTTGCCAGAATCAGTTTCTGGTTGCCCGGCCATGCCGAGACCGAAATAGTCAGGGGAATTAACTGGCAGACGATAGTTTTTATTTCGGGCATGATGATAATGGTAGAAGGGTTGGGTGAGGCTGGTTTCTTCCGCTGGCTCTGCCTTCTATTGGCCAGAATGGTAAATTACAGAGTAATTCCACTGATGATCGTCTTTATGCTCCTGTCCGGCTTTCTGGCCATGTTTATTGATAGCATCACCGTCATCCTGTTTCTAGCTTCGGTGACCGTAGAGCTGGCCAGGCTTTTGAGGTTTGACCCTGCCCCTATGATCATTGCCGAGATATTTGCCTCTAATGTCGGTGGGGCGGCCACCATGAGCGGTGACCCGCCGAATATCATCATAGGCACTGCCTTCGGTTTCACGTTTACCGATTTTCTCTTAAACACCGGTGTTATTGCCTGGGTGGGTATGCTGGCATCTCTTGCCTTCTTCTATTTTTCTTTCCGTCGAACCCTCACCTCAGGCCACCAGGACAGTGATGCCGACACCTACCCCGGACCTGCTGAGGCCATAACCAACCGCCGGCTTTTCCTGGCGATGGCCCTTATTTTTCTTCTGGCCATTGTCCTCCTGGTAACCCATGCCCAGACCGGTCTCTCGGTTGCCCTAATCGGCGTTATAGCCGCTATGCTGACCCTTGCCGTCTCTGGTAGCAGAGCAGTCAGCCTTCTCAAGAGGTTCGATTGGCGGACTATTCTTTTCTTTATCGGGCTTTTTATAGTTGTTGGTGGGCTTGAGGAGACAGGGGTGCTTGAGGTGCTGGCTGGATATATTGCCGATGTCTCTGGTGGTAATGTAGGTCTTGCTATTGCCTTAATACTTTGGGTCTCGGCCTTTGCCTCGGCTATTGTTGATAACATCCCACTGGCGGCCACTATGGTCCCGGTTATCGCCAGCCTCTCCAGCTCTTATGGTTTTAGCCTGGAGACATTAAGCTGGACGCTGGCGCTGGGGACCGATATCGGTGGCAACGCTACTCCCATCGGCGCCTCAGCCAACGTGGTCGGCACGGCGATTGCCGAGAGGGAAGGCCATCCTATTGGCTGGGGGAAGTTTATCAGGTATGCCCTGCCGGCTATGCTTCTGGTGGTCGGCATTTGCCATGTATATCTTCTTTTGAGGTACACTTAAACAAATGTTTAGTAGAATTGTGGTTCCTCTTGATGGTTCAAAGCCCGCTGAGCAGGTCTTTCCTTATGTGGGAAAACTGGCTGAGGGCTTCGGTAGCGAAGTTTTTCTTATCAGTATCTGTGAACCGGGTGAGGAGTCCTTAGTGCCCTCCTGCGAGCTTTATATACACGAGGAGGCGCAGAAGATAGCCTCTCTTGTTGGACCGGGGTCCAGGGTCAGTGCTCACACCTTTTTTGGAAGTCCAGCGGAGGAGATCGTTTCTTTTGCCCGCGAGAAGGCCGTAGATCTTATTGCCATGGCCTCGTATGGTCGTAGAGGCGTCTTCTCTGGTGTTTTGGGTACCACGGCCAACAAGCTACTCCATATGATTAGAGTACCCTTACTTCTGGTCAAGGGTGGCGAAGTCTCTGCCAACCTCAAGCCTCTCAGCCGTATTCTTGTCCCTCTGGACGGCTCTGATACTTCTTCAATCACCCTGGATTATGTTCTTGCTCTAGCCAGGGTTTTTGAGATAGAGGTTTATCTCCTTCAGGTTATTGAGAAAACTCATCACGTCCATACCATAGGCGGTATAGACTATGTTCCTTTTACCGAGTCAGACATAGCTCGCCGCAAAGAAAAGGCAGCAGCCTACCTTGAGGAGGTGGCCAGGAGGTTTTCCGAAACCAGGGCCAGAGTTATTTTTGAGGCTAGAGTAGGTGATGTTGCCCGGGAAATGCTGGGTGCTGCTGGTGATAAGAGCTGTGATCTTATTGCCCTTGCAAGTCATCTCCACTCAGGTCTTGAGGCCTGGTTTTATGGCAGTGTTAGCTACAGGGTCCTGAACACCTCAAGTCAGTCAGTGCTCTTCTTGCCCTCGCGCCGAGGCGAATAGCTTTGTTTGCCTCATCCTGGCTGTTGAGGTAAAATGTTAGAATGCCCCTGTAGCTCAGGTGGATAGAGCACCAGCCCCCGGAGCTGGCCGCGAGCGTTCGAGTCGCTCCAGGGGCATTCTAATTTCAGGAGGTAGAAATGTCGGAAGAGATAACTGAAATCAGATGGCATGGCCGTGGTGGTCATGGTGCGGTTACTTCTGCCGAACTGGTAGCTAAGGCAGCGATAGCTGAGGGTAAGGAGGCTAGGGCCTTCCCTAGTTTTGGGCCGGAAAGAAGGGGGGCGCCAGTGCAGGCCTTTGTGCGGGTGAGCAATGGACCTCCTATCAGGGTTAGAACTGAAATAACTTCTCCTGATATCGTGGTGGTTCTCGACCCCAGGCTTATCTCAGTGGTGGATGTAACCGCTGGCCTTAGACCTGGAGGGTTGTTGGTTATAAATACCAAGAAGGCCCTGAATAGTTTTCCTCAATTTGTCCAATGGCGGCTGGCTACAATCGATGCTACTAATATTGCCCGCGAGGTCCTAGGCATTACTATCGTTAATACCACTATGGTTGGAGCTCTGATAAAGGCGACCGGTATTGTTAAGATTGAGTCGTTTATCCAGCCGCTTGAGGATATATTTGGCCGCCGGGCAGGAGATAATTTCCGGGCAATGCAGCGTGCCTATCAGGAAACAAAGACACGGGAGGTGGAATAATGATACCTAAGTCAGAAGCAGAACTGAGCTGGAGAGATATAAATGCCGGCGGGATTGTTATCGAGGCCGGTAGTGCCAGCCAGTATCGGACTGGAGCCTGGCGGTCTCGAAGGCCCGTCATCGATCAGGAAAAATGTACGCGGTGCGGTCTGTGTTACATTTATTGTCCTGAGGGTTCTATAGTCCATGATAAAGATGGACATTTTGATGTTGATCTCTACTACTGTAAGGGTTGTGGCATCTGCGCTGAGGAGTGCGCTCCTCGGTCAATTAGAATGGAAGAAGAGGAGGGCTAATGAGCAGAGTAGGTATGGAAGTCTCTGTCGCCATAGGGGAGGCCGTAAGGCTCTGTGATGTTGATGTTGTTGCGGCTTATCCGATCACCCCCCAGACACATATAGTTGAGCACATCGCCGATCTGGTGGCTAATAGTAAACTCGAAGCGGCCTTTATTCCGGTTGAATCGGAGCACTCGGCACTAAGTTCTTGCCTTGGTGCTTCAGCGGCCGGAGCCAGGACGTTTACCGCTACCGCCGGGCAGGGCCTGGAGCTTATGCATGAAGTCGTTTATGTGGCTTCATCGATGCAGCTACCTGTGGTCATGGCGGTAGCTAACAGGGCCCTGTCATCACCTCTCAGCGTGTGGGGGGACCATTCAGACGTTATGGCCGTGAGAGATACGGGCTGGATTCAAATTTTTACCGAGAATGGGCAGGAGGTGGTTGATCAGGTTATCTGCGCCTTCCGCATAGCTGAGGACCAAAGGGTTCTGCTGCCGGTGATGATTCATCTTGACGGCTTTCATCTCTCACACATGATTGAGCCGATAGATCTACCAGAGAAGGAAGAAGTTGAAGGCTTCTTGCCGCCTTACCGGTACCCCAATCCTCTTGATCCGGCAAGACCGGTGAGCATGGGCTGTTTTGCTCCCCCGGTGATTTATCCTGAGATGAAAAAGGCTCAGGAGGAACACTTAAGGGCCAGTAAGGCAATTATTCTGGAGTGCTGGGAAGAGTTTTATCGATCTTCAGGGAGAAGGTATCAGCCGGTGGAAACCTATCATACTGATGGTGCAAGGACGCTCTTGCTTTTGATGGGCAGTTTTGCCGAGACGGCCATGGCAGCGGTTGATGAGATGGAGGGCATTGGCGTGGTGAGAATCAGGCTCTGGAGGCCGTTCCCATTTGAAGAGCTCTATGATGCGGTCAAGGATGCCGACACACTCATCGTGCTGGACAGGGCCATTTCCTTCGGTGGCCCTGGCGGGCCGGTGGCCTCCGAGGTTAGAGCCGCTCTTTTTGGCAAAGAGAAAAGGCCTAGGATTGCCAGTATCATCAGCGGTCTTGGTGGCCGTGATATTAGCATTGAGAACTTTAAAGAGATAATCAGGCGAGGGGTTGCTATGGCTAATGAAGGCATAGAGGCCTCTGAAATCATGGGGGTGAGAGAATGAGTGAAGCAGTTAAAATAGGTAAATATTCCATAGACAGCGAGGAGTATCTGGCCCCGGGTCATAGGGCCTGCCTTGGTTGTGGTGAAGCTCTGGCAGTTAGACTAGCACTTAAGGCCGCCGGACCCAATATTATTGTGGTCAATGCTACCGGTTGTGTGGAGATAATCTCCTCGCAGTATCCCTGGACATCATGGAGGATTCCCTGGATTCATACCCTTTTTGAGAATACCGCTGCGGTGGCTTCAGGAATAGAGGCTGCTCTTAAAATAATGGATAAGAAGGGTAAACGAGAGGCTACCGGGACGAAGGTTGTTGCCATAGCCGGCGATGGCGGCACTGCCGATATTGGACTTCAGGCCTTATCTGGGGCTATGGAAAGGGGTCATGAATTCCTCTATATCTGCTTTGATAATGAGGCCTATATGAATACCGGCGTCCANNAACATCGCCTGTCGGTAAGATGGCTAAGGGGCAGTTTACTTGGAAGAAGGATATGCCAGCGATTGCCGTGGCTCATAAGATACCCTATGTCGCTACAGCGGTGCCGAGCTTTCCCTTTGATCTGATAGCCAAGGTACAGAAGGGCCTCTCAGCTGAAGGACCGGCCTACATACACATTCTTTCCGTTTGCCCTACTGGATGGCATTCTGCGCCTGAAATGACTGTAAAACTGGGCCGGCTGGCTGTAGATACGGGCATTTTCCCTCTATATGAGGTTGAGAATGACCATTACCGGTTAAATCGCCTGCCGGCTAAATTGCGGCCGGTAACTGATTATCTTAAATCGCAGGGAAGATTCCGCCATTTGAGTGATGAAATGGTAACGCAAATCCAAGAGAGGGTAAATCAGGAGCTTGAGAGACTTAAGGCACTAGCCAGTTAGCATCAGGTCTCCCGTTTGGTACTTAACTCCGGTTATCTGTCCGGTAGGAGTGTTTGTTTTTAACAGTAGTGTAACTTACTTCTGTCGGGCTTCTATTATTAATATTTAGCTGGTTGGCGGAGATGGTGTGGTTATTATACTAATAGCAATGCTGCAATAATTGCAAAGCCTAAGAGCAGAACCGTGCCCATGACCCCGATCGAGAGACGGCTGTCGGTGGAGTCTATCTCCTCTTTTCTGTAGCGAGTCGAGCCTAATCGCTTTGCCCACCCGGTAAGAAAGTGGAGTGGATTTCTGGCAAACATACGGGCTAGGTCTGCAAGGTATAGCCCAAACCTCTCGATAGCGGCAAACACCCGATCGGGAAGCATGACGAAAAGCCGGTACGCGTATGGGGCCGGACGCCGGTAAAGCCAGTCAACATCCAGAGTGATTTTGGCCTCGCTCTTAAGGTAGCCCAGCAACAAAATGGCGGCGAGCAGGGTAAAAACCTGTAGTTCCAATGTATTTAGTATGTGTTGTGCCGTGTAGGGCTGGTAATCCACTTCGAAGGGGAGTACCCCGTAGAGCAGTTGTGGGAATATTCCGATGCCGACGCATAACATTGCAGTAAGCCCCATGGCGATATACATACCCTTTGGTAGCCGCTGGGTGGTTATTTCGGCAGAACCTTTGCCGAACCATGCAAAATATGGAAGCTTTATTACCAGCGATAAAAATGTACCTACCGAGGCCAGCTCGAGCAGGATGGTCACCCATTCAGGCGAACTTAACTCAGCTGCACTGATCACCATGGGCTTGCTGGCAAATCCGCTAAATCCGGGAATACCGGCTATGGAAAAAGCCCCCACCATATACAGAATCAAGAGCCACGGCAGGTGGCGGTAGAGCCCTCCCAGCTCACTAAGCCGGCTTTTACCGGTGGCCTGTAATAGTGACCCGGTTGCCATGAAGAGCAAACCCTTGTAGAGGATATTGTTAATGGCATGGGCCACAGTGCCGTTAACGGCTAGGGTGGTTCCTATACCGATACCGCAGACCATATAACCAACCTGACTGACGATGTGGTAGGAAAGTATGCGGCGCGTATCGTTTTGTATTATGGTGTAAAAAACACCATATATCGCCATTATAGCCCCCAATATTATCAGGATATCCCAGCCGGCAAAGCCACGCACCAGGGCGTAGACCGCGGTCTTGGTTGTAAAAGCACTAAGATACACACCACCGGTGATGCTGCTCTCAGGGTAAGCATCCGGTAGCCAGAAGTGGAGTGGCGGTATGGCGGCGTTGAGCGCAAAGCCGGCCAGAATAAGATAAGAAGCGAGACTTTGGCCCATGGGTTCAAAGGAAATATCGCCGGTGGTAGTAATGTGGAGCAATATTCCTGCCAGGAGAATACTACCTCCAACCAGGTGAGTGATGAGGTAACGCATGCCTGAGCTGCGGCTTGCCGGGGTGCGCCGGGACCAGACGAGATAGAGAGACGTCCAGGCCATCAGCTCCCAGAAGATAAATAAACTCAGAAGATTCCCGCTGAAAACCACCCCCAGGGCGCCTCCGGCGTAGAGAAGGGTAAAACACTGCTCCCATCTATCTTTAATATGGAAACCGAAGATGCCACCAATGATGGTTATGACAATAAAGATGTAGCCGAAGGCAAGACTGAGTCGGTCTACCTGCGTTGTCACAAGCTCATAACCGATGAAGTTAACAGCTGGCCCGGCTCCTTCCCCAAGCTGGCTCATTGCAAGGCCGCTAAGTGCTACTGCAAGTATAAAAAAGGGTGAACGTAGGCGTGCCGGTAAAGCAAGTATCAAAAGCGCTGCTATTAGGAGCAGCCAGGCCGGACTAATCATTATCCCCCCGGTTGTAGTAGTCCTCGTCTCTTTCTAGAATGTGATGTCCGGCAAATTTGGCAAGTGCGGTGAGTATAAGACAGCCCAAAAAACCGATGATGGCCATGGCGCCGGGTTTTTCAAGAAAACCACTCCCTTCGTGTTCTGGTTTTCCGGTTATCATCTCCAGCGCACCGAAGACTGTTATGGCCGCAAGCAGGCCCAAATACCAGTATTTCCTTAGAGTCTTCATCTACTCTCTAAAATACCCCTGCTATCATTTCGGTGGCGAGGGTGTAGAAATTAAAAATAAGATCGGGCGCAAGACCCAGCAAAGCCGACAATATCGCTGTCAGGCTCAAGGGTACAACCATAAGTAGCGATGCTTCAGAAAATTTACCTGGATGCGGAGATGGCAGGAAGAAGGATCGGTACACCATAGGGGCAAAGTAACCCACAGATAAAAGATGACTGATCAGGAAGATAGCAAGCAGTACCGGTTCTCCGTCTAATACCATCCCGGCACCGAGAAACCACTTGCTCACAAATCCAGCAAGTGGGGGAAGCCCGCTCAGACTTAATACTCCTATAGTAAAGGCACCCATGGTTACTGGCATCCTGTGCCCCAGCCCGTTCATATCGCTTATGCGGTCGATTCCGGTGCTGGCCATTATGGCCCCGGCGCACAAGAAGAGGGTTATCTTGCTCATGGCGTGGAAAACAATCTCCAGACTACCTCCAAGCCACCCCTCGGGGGCAAGAAGCACTGCCCCCAATACCATGCAGGCAAGATGGGCGATTGTGGAGTAGGCAAGCCGCCTCTTAATCTTATCCTGCCTGAAGGCGAGCAGCGAGGCAAGTATAATGGTTACTCCACAGACTATACCGAGAATGGTACCGGCACCAATATCATGGAAGAGCGTTGGGCCGAAGACGAAGCCAATTATTCTGAAGAAGCCAAATACCCCGGCCTTTACCACGGCTACAGCATGGAGAAGTCCGCTTACCGGGGTAGGAGCAACCATAGCCGTAGGTAGCCAGCCGTGGAGGGGCATGAGAGCTGCCTTGAAACCAAGGCCCACTACAAAAAGTGTGGCTATCACAATCAGTTTGCCTTGGCCCAGTGTTGCATCAAGAAACCCTCCTGGAGCAAAACTCAAATCACCTGTCCAGATGTAGGTGGCTGCTACGGCGGCCGTCAGCAACAGTCCTCCTGTTAACAGATAGGCTAGATATTTGCGTCCAGCCCCCATGGCTTCCGGCGTCTCCTCATGAATTACGAGTGGATAAGCGGCTATAGTAAGTAGCTCGTAGAAGATGAGAAAGGTGAGTAAGTTGGCCGAGAAAGCAAGCCCCATAGTGGCCCCAAGGCATACAGCAAACGAGGTGAAATACCGTGTTTGATGATGGAGGCCAAGGCTGCGTACATAACCAATGGAATAAAATGATGTTATAATCCACAGAAAAGAGGCCGAAATGGCAAAAATGATGCCAAGTGGGTCTACCTTTAAGGCAAGAGCTGCCCCTGGCGAGAGTTCAAAGAGTGTAACAGCAGGGTAGTTGCCGCTGATAACATCGGGTAGCATGGAGAAGGTCATGCCGAACATAAGCAAGCTGGCAAGGATGGTCCATCCTTCCCTTAGATTTGGCAGACGTGAACAGATAACGATCAGTCCGCTTGCTATCAGAGGCACCAGTACCACTATCAAAGGTAAATAAGAGTCAAACATTGCTTATAGCCCGAATTATCTGCCGCTCCATATTGCTGTCGACGCTGCCGGTTCAAGTAGATACTCCACGATGAAACTATTTGCTAATCCGAGACCTATAATGGCAATTGCCATTATCAAAATTGGTATGAGCATACTCAAGCAGGGTCGGGAGTATCGAGATGTTACCTGGGGGGCATCTGGCGATGTGTAGACTTTTTCCAGGACGCGAAAGAAATAGACGGCTGTAAGAAGGCTCCCTATGATCAGAGCACTAAGGAAAACCCAGTTGCCGGCCTCGATGCAACCCGCAGCGAGATACCATTTACTGAAAAAGCCGCAGGCCGGCGGGATTCCGACCATAGAGAGGGCGGCTACGGTAAAGGCACCCATGGTGTAGGGTAGTTTTCTCCCCATCCCAGCTAGGTCATTCACTTCAACTAGGCCTTGAAGTTGTAGTGCCCCGGCTATCTGGAAGAGAGATCCTTTCATCACGGCGTGGTTCATAATGTGCAACATTGCTCCGACAAGCCCAATCGGATTACCTAAGCCAATGCCCAGTGCTATATATGATATCTGGGCCACACTGCTATAGGCGAGCATGCGTTTCAAGTTACGCTGTGCTATAGCCATTATTGAACCGGCTATAATGCCGATGGCTCCAAGTATTCCCAGAATAGGTGTAACTGACAGGACATCACCCAGGTAGTGCGGAGAAAAGACTGAAATCAGGAGTCTTATCAGGATGTAGGCAGCTACCTTAGTCATTAGCGGCGCGATCAGGGCTGAGATTGCCGAAGGAGCATAGGTATAGGCGTCAGGAAGCCATAGATGAAGAGGAAAGATGGCCATCTTTAACCCCAGGCCGATGACCATAAGAGCCACTGCCCCTATTATGAGCCGGGACTGGTAAAGCCCGGGTAGTAACGAGGCGACATCGGACATGTTAAGTGACCCGGTGACGGAATAGATAAACCCCACACCTATTAGATAGCATGATGCCCCTAACGTTCCCATGATGAGATATCGCAGTGCGGCAACCGGCGCCCGGCCATCACCGCTTCCTATCAGGGCGTAGGCCGATATCGAGGCAATTTCAAGGAAAACATAGAGGTTGAAAAGATCCCCGGTAAGCACTATGCCAGAAAGTCCTGCCAGCAACAATAACATTAGAGGATAGGTGAAAACTGACCTTTCGCCTAACTCTGTCTGCACTGGTCTTAACGAGTAGATAATACATAAAAGCCCGATCCCGGTTACCAGAATTATCATGAAGGCCGAAAGATGATCCAACACATATTCGATACCGATGGGGGCTACCCAGCCGCCGAGGTAATAATGCTGTGGGCCGTTGTTTAGCACTGTAATCAGTCCCCAGAGTGCTATTGCAAAGGAGAGGCCTGCCCCCAGACTTGCCACCGGATAAGCGAGGGCCCGCCGCCAGGTTCCAAGAAGGAAGCTTACTAGCGCCGCAAGTATGAGGCACAGCGGGATTAGTACTGGAATCTGCTCCACTTATTCCTGACGCATCCTTTCTAAGATTTCCCTTTCATCTAGGCTGTGGTAGCGCCGGTAGATGAGAACTATGATAGACAGAGCTACTCCTAGCGTTGCTACCATTACCACAATTGCCGTCAACATGAGGACATGAGGAAGAGGGTTGGCGTAAAGCGAAGGGTCTGTTGCATCAAGCTCGGGGTCGATCACCGGCACGGTAGCGCCCCACTTGGCGCTGATGCTGATAAAAAAGAGAATGATCGAGGACTGAAAGATGTTGAGACCGATCACCTTCTTCATTAAGTTGTGCTTTGAAAGCACGCCGTAGAGACCAAGTGCCATTAGCACCAAGATCAAAAGGTAGGGCCAGTGGCTTAGCAGTTTGGCCATTATTTGTCCCTTATCAGTGTGTCGAATATAGAGAGCATCACACCAAAGACGCTAAGGGCAATACCCAATTCGGCCAGCAGTATGCCGTTGTGGTGCAGAGAAGGTTCGGATACCCCCTGGACGGGTATTGCTCCGTAGTCCAGGAAGTTACCACCACCAAATATTGCTGCAACTCCTACGCCAGCGAATATAAGAAGACCCGCAGCAGCAAAGGCGGGCATCAAGCGGGGTGAAAATATCCTGCTGGTAAGCTCCATTCCTAAGGAGAGACGCAATAAAATGGCCATGGCGGCAAGTATGGCGCCTCCCTGAAAGCCTCCTCCTGGGCTGTGGTGACCATGAAAAATAACATAGAGGCCGAAGAGAAGTATAAAGGGGGCGATCAGTTGGCAGGCAAGCTCTACTATGAGGTTACCGTATCGTTTTTCCATCTGAATGCCTTCGTAACAGTAAGAAACATCCCAGACCGGCAGTAAAAATGACCAGCGTCTCGCCGAAGGTGTCATAACCTCGATAATCGGCCAGGATAGAGGTAACTATGTTAGGTGTATCGGTATCTTCGATGGTATTCTCAATGTAGTAAGGGGAGATGTGCTGATTTGCTGGGGCAGAAGGATCGCCAAAAGGGGGCAGGCTCATCATCAGGTAGCTCATAACACCGGCGAACATAAGGGTGACTATAACCATAACCGGCTTCAATCTTTGGACCTCCTCTCAATGTGAAATAAGGCGGCGATAAGGAAGGCGGAGCTTATGCCTGCTCCTACCGCGGCTTCCGTAAAGCCTACATCTACCGCTCCCATTTCGGCATAAAGCAAAGCGGCACTAAAGCTAAAGGCAGCCATGGTAAATACTGCCGCCAGAAGATCACGTACCGTCAGGGCGGCAGCAGCGCAGGCAATTGCGATAATAAGTAGCAGTAGTATAATCCAGCTATTCACTGTTTATTCTCCTTACTGTGATTACGGCGGTGTTCTGGCAGCACCCACGGCTCGAGCCCGGAGCGCAGCGCCGCTCGGGAAATGGCATGGGCGCTGGTGGGATTGGCGATGAAGATAAAAACAGGGATAACCAATAGTTTTAAACTACTTAACTCCCATCCATTATATAGGACAAGTCCTAGAAGCAGCATTATAGAGCCTAAGGTGTCTGACTTGGTCACAGCATGGGTACGGCTGTAGAAGTCAGGCAAGCGAATCATTCCCAGACTGCTTACGGCTATAAAAAACATTCCGCCGGCTATTAAAATAAATGCCAAGATGGTCATTTCTTCTCTTCTTCCTGGCGGCGGTCTAAATATTTGCCAGCAGCAATAACGCCTACAAAATTTAATAAAGCATACACTATTGAAATATCGATAAACATGTCTATCCGATCATAGAAAAATCCAAGAAGTACCAGCATCAAGATACCGTCGGTACCCATGAGACCAGCAGCAATGACGCGGTCATAAACAGTGGGGCCTCGCACTACACGGTAGAGCGGTGCGAGCATGAGTATTGCCAGGACGATCAATGGGATAAGAAAGGAATTGTTCATTTAGCCAGCTCAGCAATGGAATATGCCCACCTGATGTCGGGCGGCTGTTCTTTTGTCTCTCTAAAGGCCTCGGCTACATGATTTTGCATCTCGGCCGTAATTAGGGTTTCGGCTGCTTCGGGCACTAGAGCATGTATTATATAATGCCCGTCTTTGAGTCCCACGGTAAGCGTTCCCGGTGTCATGGTAATAGAGTTGCCCAATGTTACTTGCGATACGGGCTGGGTAAGAGATGATTGAAAGTGGAACATTGCCGGTGCAATAGGGAGCCGGGGTTGAATTACAATCCAGGCAAGCTGAATATTAGCCTTGATCATTTCCCAGAGGAACCACATAACATATCTTATGAAGCGCGCCGGTCTTGGAATACCAAGTGGCGTGGCGGGTGTTGATGTTGCCCCCTCTTCTTTGCGGGGAAAAACTAGGGATCGGCTCAGGAATGTGGCCAGTGCTGCAGCTCCAGCACCGATGGCCAGATATTCAACCTCAAAGCGGCCCGAGAAGATGACCCAGAAGGCGAAAAGGATAAGGAATTCAACCAAATATCCCCAACGCAGAGTGAATCTGGTCTGATGTTGGAGCAGCTTTTTTGATTTATCACTTTCTTTGGGTGTCACCTTAATCCTTATGAGTGATGTTCAATAGATTCGAGATGCTCTAATAGTTTTCCGCCTAAGTCCTTACGGGGCAGTATTATAGGAATTCGGAATGTAATTATCAAGCATGATAGCTGTAAAAGTTTTAAATTTTAGCTGCGAGAGTATCCACAGGCCCTCTGCTAAGGGGGAGGTGTTTAAGGTAGCTTATTGGAAGCGCTTGGCATCTTCCCGGTAATTGGCTATATTGCCCCTGAGTTCTCCATCAAATAGTGGCTGTAGATATCTGGTTGTCTTTAGCCTTAAAAGATCGGCCGAGTACCATATTTTCTGAGGGGGATAGAATTGGTCATAACAATCGGGCACCTCGATATGTTTGAGCTCGGTGCGGTGTGGTGGATAGTCGCTAAACTTTGGCAGACGTTCGCTAACTATTAGCCCCATGGCATCGAAGTTTTTTTGTATCTCCAGAAGCCCCAGTGGTGGGCAGGCGGTGACCGATATGCCGCANNCTGATACCTTTGACAGTGTCTGGTGGTTCGGTAACGAACAGATCGAAATTATCATGGTATTTTTCTGGCACAGGCTTTCTCAGGTCATGGCGGAGGGTTTCTATGCCCAAATTATTCTTCTCACTGAACTCTTCAATTGTTTCAAGCAAATACTCATCGATATCTATGGCAAGGATTCTCCCTGGGAGGCCGCTTAAGGCAAGAATTACGGATATAAGGTCATCATCACCAATGCAAACAATACTTTTACCGCTGATGTCACCCTGATTTATGGCATAGGCTGCCTTCTGGACAGCTGCCTCAGGTACAAGGGGTGCCTGGTCATAAATGTTTTGAGGCGTTATACTGCTATGCAGCTCTTTTATTACTTCCAGGATATGCTTAAATTTGGGGGTCAACCTCAGCCCGAATTTTTCTTTTGGTTCAACAAGCGCTCTTGACTTATTAATGTTAAGGTAATGCCCTATGGCAAATCCCTGTCTGGTAAGTTTTAGCCCGCCATCAGATAGGACGCTGATCAGACCTTCTTTCTCCATGGCATAAAGTAATGAAATAATGACCCGGATATATAAGTCAGACCTTCTGATTAGTTCCCAGAGATCTGCCGGCTGGTACTGGCATAGAAGGTAGATGAATCGGCCGAGATCTTGCCTCGTTACTGGAAATTGCCTGAACCGGCTGGCGCTTCTTAGCAAAGTGCTGATCTTTTTCTCATAATCCTTCATCTAAACCTCTCGATCTCTTTGATGGCTGCTTTTCCCGGCTTTATTTTATCGAGTATATATTCTAAGGCCTTCTTGGCCTTTTCTTTTCCGTTACAGCTATAAATATCCAGAGCCAGGAACTCATTTTCGGGCCAGCTATGGGCGCACATGTGTGATGTCTCCAGTAATAACACTCCGGTTGCGCCCTTTGGTTGGAATTGATAAAAACTTTCCCCCACGATACTGAAACCAGAGTTGCTAGCTGCGCCCAAAAGTATTTCACGCAGTGCTTCACTACTTTCCAAGTGCTCCGGGGAACATCCAAAAAGATCTGCTATGATGTGATAGCCTTTTGACATTGCTATCGCTCACCTCCCTGTTTGAGATTCTAATGAAGGCGAGTGGCCTTTGACGCCGGCTCGTGCGGGTCGGCCATGCCCAACTTAACAATTGTAGAGGTGGGCTTCAGAATATTCAAACTTGACGCCAAATGTAAGATTACCTGACATGTATAAAGAGACGTCTTGACAAAATGTCTTAGATAGCCTATAATTAGAGTGCAAAATGGATGAAGGGAGGGAAAGCATGAATGCTGGGAAATATCTCCACGGATTCGGGAGGCAAATATACTATGGCGGTGGCGGTTAGTCTGACCGGCGTTGAGGCCCATCGTATACGTCGATATGAGGAGGCGGGCCTCCTAAAGCCGGTGCGGACAAAAGGAGGGCAGCGTCTCTATAGCGATAATGAGATAAAGCTCATCAAAGATATCGCTGAGCTTGAGAAAGAAGGAATCAATTTGCATGGTATAAGTGCCATACTGGCTATGAGGCGTGGCGAGAGGTAAAAAATAAGATAAATATATGAATTAAAATAAGGAGGTGATAATATGGTAGCTAGATGGAATCCGGTTGAAGACCTGGTGACTATGAGAGAAGCTATGGACAGGCTTATAAACGAGAGTTTTGTAAGCCCGAGGAGGATTTTGGGGGCCGGCTCTGCGGTAGGCAGAATGGCAGTTGATCTCTACGAAAAAGATGATAACTATGTCCTTAGAGCCTACGTTCCTGGTGTAAGGGCGGAGGATGTGGAGATCAACGCTGATCGGAACACCATCTCCATCAGGGCTCATGTCCCCAGCGAGGCCGAGAAAGAAGAGGCTAAGAATTATCAATGGCTCTTGCATGAGCTTGGCCATGGCGATGTAGCCAGAACGGTTGAGCTTCCAGTGCCGATAGACGCTAACAAGATCGAGGCCAACGTTGAAGGTGGAGTTCTGATGCTTGTTATGCCTAAGGCTGAGGAAGCTAAACCCAAGCAGATCAAGGTTAACATTAAATAACTGAAAGGAGGTGATTACCTATGGCAGATCAGATTGTTAGATGGGAACCCGAGCGTGAGCTAATGAGCTTAAGACAGGCTATGGACCAACTCTTTCGTGATGCATTTGTCCAGTGGCCAGAGTTGACCTATCCTGGAATAGGGGAAGGAATGGCTCTGGATATGTATCAGACGGACAAGGATCTGGTAGTCCAGGTGCCTCTGCCCGGAGTTAAGCCGGAGGATGTTGACATCTCAGTTACCGGCGACGTACTTACCATCAAGGCTGAGCGTAAGGAAGAGCGCAAGGTTGAGGAAGCTGATTACTTCTACCATGAAAGCCGTTACGGTAGCTTCAGCCGCTCAGTAACTTTGCCAGTTGATGTCAACGCCGATAAGGCTGAGGCTAAGTTTGAAAATGGGATACTTAGCCTTACTCTCCCCAAGGCAGAGGTTGCCCGGGCCAAGAAGATTCCTGTTAAGCAGTCGAAGGAAATAGAGGCTCCCAAAAAAGAACAGAAGAAGTAAGAGGTGGTAATACCTGGCCTAATAGGTGCCTCCCCATATGGGGAGGCACCTATTACTATATAAAGGCAGATTGAAACTGCTACGGCGTTTTTGTTAAGAATCCAAGCTGGGCCCATGATAGTTCAGAACCTGAGGATATGGTAGCCGGGTCAGTTATGGCCTACGGATTGAGAGATATGTCATAGAGTGAGAGTAAGGTCGTTGAAGCGCTTGCCTTAATATTTTGGAGCGGGTGATGGGATTCGAACCCACGACGTCTTGCTTGGGAAGCAAGCACTCTACCGCTGAGTTACACCCGCCAAAATTATAGCTATTTTAGCCCGCCGGCGGTTGGCTTGTAAAGAAGCCTGAGGTTGCTGTGAATAGTTATTCTGTAGTATCTGGCAACGTGCTTACTACAATCTCCTTTGGCGTCCCCTTGCCATGGCAGCGGACTATTACTGATTGCGCTGTAGCATCAGAGTACCTGGCCGTTAGCTTAGCTGCTAGCATTATTGCCTCTTCGTCCTTGGGGCCTTCCAGTAATGTGATGGGGCTACCGCAATCCGGCACTTCAAAGTAGTAATCGTCGTAGGTTTTTAGATCAAGCAGGATATGGTTCTCCTTTTCGTTCCGCCCCACCATGATCATAGAATCTCCTTGATAAAAATGTCTTCCTATACGCAATAAGAAGAGGTCGCGTTTGGTCACTTTACTATGGTGTTCAAGGAGCCGCTTTAATTTAATAGCAAACTCTCTGTAAGTAAGCAGACATCCACTTATGGGGAAGCGTAAGTCTTCAAGCCCAAATTCCTGGACAAGCTTAAGTTGTTGTCGGCGGCTGCGGCCGCTTATGTTTAGTAGTGTTTTACGGGTTATCCAGCCTTGCTGCTCCGGGATGGTTGGGGGTAATAGTTGAGCTGATAAAGGCCGAACAACTAATCCGGTCAAACCAGCAGCCTTTTCTTCTTCTTGTAGAGCTCTTCGATGTTGACTCATAGGCCGTTCGCCAAGTACATCGCCTGTCACCACAAAACTGCCACCTAGCTGGGGTAGGAGCTCGCCTGCAAGCTGTAACATATAAGTGTGGCAGTCAATGCAAGGGTTCATATTAGCTCCATAACCATGTCGGGGGAAGCGTACTATGTTCATATATTCATCAATATCAACTTCATACCGAACTAGTGGTACGCCAATCTGGTTGGCAATTTGAGCTGGATAATCCTCCCTCTCAGTACCAAAGGGCAGAATGAGGTGAAGTCCCACTACTTCAATCCCTTGCCTTTTGATAAGGTGGGCGGCAAGTGCTGAGTCAAGACCGCCCGAAAGGAGTACTATGGCGCGATGGCGTTTTGACTGATTTAATGCTGACATTTTTGCTACTTCAGCCATTATGTTTGTTTCTTGCTAATACCTTCAGCAAAATCGATCAGATGGGATCTTATTTAAGCAATCTGATAATAACATTGGTAATAAGGCTCAAGACCACACTAATTATAAGACAGCTTACCAGAGGAAAGTAGAAATGAAAGCCTCCTTTGTTAATAGATATATCACCGGGCAGCTTTCCCAAAAGCGGGATTTGGTGCCAAAAAGTGAATACTAGCCCGAATATAACAAGGAAAATCCCTGTCAGAATTAAGAATTTACCCAGCTCTTGCATGGCCTTTGGTTTAATTATAGGTAGGTCCTGCAGTCTCGGCAATTCATTTGATTGATCTTCTACCTGCTGGACCTAAAGACTGGTTTGTATCCTGAGGTATAATATAAGGCGAGGCAGTAAATAATGGCGATCAAACTTTACAAAGAATTAAAACTAGAAAGCCCAGATATGGTCTGTGGGTGGCCAGGGATTGGGCGAATCGGAATAGTAGCTGCCGATTATCTCCGGCGTGTTATTAGTGCCGAGGAAGTGGGGGAAATCGAGCCCTGGGATTTCTTTGAACCTCGTAAGGTTGCCATTCAAGATGGTTTATTAAAAGAACTGGAATTTCCATCTAATAAATTTTATTACCAACGATTCGGTAGCAAGGATTTGCTGCTGTTCATTGGTGAGGAACAACCGGCTCAAGGAATAGGATTATATGCGGTGGGGGAAAAGGCTTACCGAATGGCTAATCTTGTCCTGGATGTTGCTGAAAAATTTGGTGTTCGAAGAATATACACATCAGGTGCGGCTGTGGCTCAGATTCACCACTCTTTGAAACCAAAGGTATGGGCGGTACCTAATAATGAAGACATGCTGGATGAAATGCGGGGGCTTAAGAACATATTTTTGATGTCTCAGATTGAAGGAAGGCAAGGTCAGAGTGCTATAACGGGACTAAACGGGCTTTTGTTAGGGGTAGCTAAAAAGAGGAACATGGAGGCCGTTTGTCTTATGGGTGAGATACCTTATTATCTGCAGGCTTCGCCCTGGCCATACACTAAGGCTTCAATATCTGTGTTAGAGGCACTAGCTAATATTTTAGGCCTTGAAATTGATCTTATGCCGCTAGAAGAAATGGCCAGAAAAATGGATAGTGGTATAGATACATTTCTTAATAATCTGTATGTGGCGGAGGCTATACCCGAACAAATAAGAAATAAAATAAGGGAGAGCATTGAGAGGCTGAAATTAGATAATGAAAGCCTTGGACCAATAACAGAAGAAGATCAGAAGAGGATCATGGAGCAAATCGACGAGTTCTTTAAGAGGGGAGAATCAGGGAGTGACAGGGCCAGTTAGGGTATATTCACGGCCAGATTTGGAAAATGCCTCTTTGATTGTTGGCTGGTTGGAGGATGTGGGTAAAGTGGGCCCACGTGTGATTGAGTATCTGAAGACGCATATAAGCGCCAAGATGTTCTGTGAGATCGAGCCCGAAAAATTTTTTCCTTTAGATGGAGTAGCTGTTATTGACGATGTAGCCCAATTTCCTATGAGCAAATTTTTTGTGGGCGGTGAGGATGGATTGGCATTGTTTGAGAGTAATCAACCATTAAATGAGCGATATAAGTTTCTAAATGATGTTCTTGATGTAGGACAGTACTATTGCAAGATAAAGGAGCTTTATACTATCGGAGGAATAATTTCTCCTATTGCCCATACCAGCCCCCGCAGGCTACTATCTGTTTTTAATCAATCAGAATTTCATGACCAGCTGCGAGGCTTTGAGCTTGAAGATATGGCAT
Organism: Dehalococcoidia bacterium UBA4087; assembly: GCA_002382615.1. Classification (GTDB taxonomy): domain Bacteria; phylum Chloroflexota; class Dehalococcoidia; order Dehalococcoidales; family UBA4087; genus UBA4087. Next base: position 48,391 of record DFYH01000029.1, on the reverse strand, counting down.
GGGAAGGTTCACCAGCTATAAATAGTTTTCTACTTTGGGCGGCTCAGCAGCGTAATATCCCTGGATTGAGCCTGTGGCCAGAAGTAACCTTTTACTTAGCGGCAGTAGGAGACCCAAAGGCAGCAAAGTCTGCACTTTCTTTCTTTAATAGGAGATTTGACCTTGGGCTGGACTTTACAGCGCTTGATTCTGAAATAGAGGCCCAGGATGATAAATTGGCCACCTTGAGAAGAGAAAACCCTGAGATAGACAAATATATGCGCACACTTGAAGTTGGTCTTAGCTTAAATGAGGATGAGCAATTGAAACTGGCTCAGGGTGTAGCTGAGTTTCTGGAGAAGGATCGGACATAGTTCTCGTCACAAGCGCAGCCGACTTTGGCTGTGGATAGTTGCTAATTATTCATTAGTCCTCAAACTAATTCTAGCTTCCGGTGAGCAGTTTTAGCCTTAAAGCGTCTTTGGCTGCGTAGCCTGCTTCGTCGTTATCAAAATAGCAGTAAATCTGTTTTCCCTGCTGTTTCCAGGCCAGGAATTCTTTAGCCCAACCCTCAAGCGTCTCAGTATCGTACTGGCCCATATAAGCTGCCTCGGGGCCATGCAGCCGTATGTATATCAGGTCACTGGTTACTATTTTAGGCGTCTGAGCTCCGGAGAAATCGTAGATGCAGAAGGCGATATTATGTTCTGCCAGTAAATTAATAGTACTATCATTTATCCAGCTATCATCACGAAATTCAAAGGCATATCTCAGATCATCAGGTAACATTTCAAGAAAATCTTTCAAGCGGACCAAATTAAAGTGCCAGTAGGGCGGTAACTGGAACAAAATAGGACCAAGTTTATCACCTAATATCTTTATCAGCTTAAGGAATAATCTGAGAGACTGTTCAGGCTCCTTGAGCTTCTTTACGTGAGTAATATAGCGGCTGGCCTTTACCGCGAAGATAAATCCTGTGGGTGTAGAATCTCTCCATTTAGCTACAGCTTTTTCGCTAGGCAAGTGGTAGAAGGTGTTATTAACCTCGGCCGTCTTAAAATATTGGGCATAATAGGTAAGAAAGTGTTCCGGGGATAGGCTTCCAGGGTAAAAGGGATCCCTCCAGTGTTCATAATGCCATCCTGAAGTACCGATGTTAATGGAACCATTCATACTTATAGCTTAGCCGATTATCTTTGCATGGTACAGGTGCGTCAAACTGGTGGAGCCAGGGGGCCAATTTTACTGAAAAGAGATAAAAGGTGTTATCAAAGGTGTTATCAATAGATGGAACTAGTATGCTAGGCGCCGAGGCTCTGTTGAACACTTATAAAGGAGAGAAGGTTCTCTCGGGTCAGCATACCAATGACCTTGCCATCTTCAATTACGGGAAGCTGGTTTAAGCCTTCTTCAGTTATTATCTTCATGGCGTTGTGGAGGTCATCATCGGGCGAGACTCTCTTAAGTTTTTCGAAAGGCGTCATTATCTCAGTGACACTTTTTGTGAGTCGATTTTCCTTTGATACAGACGAGACATCGGTTAAGGTCACCAGTCCCAGCGGTTTATCTTTATCGCCTACAACGAAACAACGCTTGCCGGAAGGTAATATGTAGTCGTTTGCCAGCTCTTCGACAGTTAGCGTTGGGGATATCGTGGCACAATCTGGGATCATTATTTCCTTTACCCGGTGTCCCTGGAGTATCCGCTGAATATTGAATTGCCGGTAGCTGGAACTGGCAGCATCAAAAATGAACCAGCCGATGAGTATCAACCAGACACCATTTAAGATCAGGCCTGAGAATAAGAGCCAGATGCCACCTAAAATGAAGAGGGAGCTGATGACCTGCCCGCCTACTGAGGCGACTTTTGTGGCATGTCTCAAGTTATGGCTTCTCCGCCAGATAATTGAGCGGAGCACTCTGCCACCGTCCATAGGGAAGGCTGGCAGAAGGTTAAACAGGCCAAGCGAGAGATTAATGAGGCCAAGCCAAAAGGAAACAGCTACCAGAGCCTCTAGGTTATCCGGGGCGAGGAGCATTATTGCTTCGAAAATGCCACCGAGAATGATGCTAGTGGCTGGCCCGGCGATGGCGATACGAAACTCGGCATTTGGTGATTCTGGCTCCTTGCTTATTTGGGATATGCCGCCGAAGATAAAGAGTGTTATGGTGCCTACGGGAATGCCCGATCTCTGTGCAATTATGCTGTGCATCAGTTCATGGGCCAGAATTGATGCGAAAAAGAGAAGGCTGGTAATGAGGCCAACAGCTATAGATTGTCCAACGCTCCAGTTGGGATAGACCAGAGGGAAATAACCTACGGTGAGCGACCAGGTCACCAGTAGAAAGATGATAAACCATGAATAGTCAAGCCGAATGTCTATACCGGAAATTTTGCCCAAGGAAATACTAGAGCGAGGCATGATGGTTGCAAGTCTAAGGCTATAGAGCGGTTTTGTCAAAGTGTCTCGAGCCAGCTTTTCTGATATAATCTCCTGTTTAGTTTCGGAGAAGGCATGAGTGGCATACTAGAGGCGAGAAATAGAATAGCTGAGCTTATGGCTGAGGCAATAAAAAAAGCCAAGGAGTCAGGCAAGTTACCCGATGTTAATATTCCTGAGGTACCACTGGAGCATCCCCAGGTACCATCATATGGTGATTATGCCAGCAGCCTGCCCTTAAGATTGGGCCGCCTGATGCGCAAGAGTCCTGTTGAGATAGCTGAGACTATACTCTTTATGTTGCCAACCAGCCCTGAGATTAGTAAAGCCAGTGTGGCGGCCCCGGGTTTTATCAACTTTACGCTTAGCGATGAATGGCTTACTGGCCAGGTGGACTCGATAATCAGTGATGGCGATGATTATGGCCGGCTTCAGCTGGGCCATGGGGAAAAGATGCAACTGGAATTTGTCAGTGGCAACCCCACCGGGCCTCTTCATGTGGGGCATGGGCGAGGAGCTGTTCTGGGTAGTACCCTTGCAGAGGTTCTTCGCCTGGTGGGGTATGATGTTAAGACTGAATACTATATCAATGACGCCGGCAGCCAAATAGCTAACTTTGGTCGTTCTATCTACGCAAGGTATTGCCAGACCTTGGGTGTCGATAAAGAGATGCCGGAGGGGGGCTACTTTGGAGACTATGTCAAAGATTTGGCCAGAGAGATTGTTGCCGATGAGGGTAGATTGCTCCTTTCTTCGCCTGAGGAGGAAGCGTTGGCTCGCATTACTGAGATAGCGGTAAGACGCATGCTTGATCGGATAAAAAGTGATCTAAAACTGCTGGGTGTGGAGTTTGATGTCTGGTTTAGCGAAAGCACACTTTACAGTAGCGGACAATTTGATAATGTAATGAAAATACTGGGTGAAAAGGGGTATCTGATCAGTAGGGAAGGAGCCATCTGGTTTACCTCCTCCAGTCTTGGGGAAGATAAGGACAATGTTCTCATTAGAAGTGATGGACAACCTACTTATTTTGCCAGTGATATTGCCTATCATTACAATAAGTTTGTTGAGCGCGGCTTCGACGAGGTGATTGATATCTGGGGAGCTGACCATCAGGGGCATGTTTCTCGTATGAAGGCCGCCGTAGCAGCCCTCGGCATAGATCCTGATAGATTAACGATTATTATCACTCAGATGGTAACCCTGTACCGGAATAATGAGATTGTCCGTTTATCAAAGAGGACTGGCGATATCATCACTTTAAAAGAGCTAATTGACGAAGTTGGGGCTGATGCTTGCCGCCTCTTTTTTCTTTCCCGGGCAGCTGATAGCCAAATGGATTTTGATCTTGAGCTGGCTAAGGAACAATCAAGTGAGAATCCTGTTTACTATATTCAGTATGCCCATACCAGGACATGTGGGGTCCTGCGTTATGCCAAAGGGAAAGGCATAACATTTGATGATGGTGATACTTCGCTCCTTACCAGCGAGTCTGAGCTCGACCTGATCAAAAAAATGGTGTTATTGCCCGAGGTGATTGAAGCGGCAGCCAAAACACTCGAGCCACACCATTTGGTTTATTATGCCATTGATTTAGCTACCGTCTTCCATAGTTTTTACAAGCAGTGCCGCATCATATCTGAAGATAGCAAATTGACTAAAGCCCGTCTTAAGTTGGTGACTGCCGCTAAAATAGTGCTGGGCAAGACTCTTGCTCTTATGGGGTTGAATGCCCCTGAGACTATGTAAAAGGGTGAGCTCAGTATCCTCTGTTAAGTGGAGGCGTCTTCAAGTTTATCCTAATATAAATTAGGAGTTTTATGGAAGACTTGGAAGAAATTAAAAAGAGAATTTTGGAACTTAGGGCACAGATAAATCATCACAATTACCTCTATTATGTTCTGGATAGTCCTGAGATTAGCGATGCTGAATACGATGCTTTAATGAAGGAGTTAAAAGAGCTTGAAAAGCGCTATCCTCAGCTTATAACCCCGGACTCACCTACTCAGCGTGTGGGCGCCCCGCCCGTTGAGGCTTTTGGAATTGTTGAACACCGCCTGCCGCTTCTTTCTCTGGGTAATGTCTTTAGTCGGGAGGAACTTTTTAATTGGTACCGGCGTGTAAAAAGACTGGCAGGCAACAGAGAAATGGACTTTGTATGTGAGCACAAGTTTGATGGCTTGGCTATAGCCCTTATTTATGAAGATGGCCTTTTTACTGTTGGAGCTACTCGTGGTGATGGCTATCGCGGTGAAAATATAACCAACAATCTAAAGACCATTCATTCTATTCCTCTTTCTGTCCCTCGCCATCTGGCACCGCCGCGCTTTGAAGTCAGAGGCGAGGTCTATATGCCAAGGTCGGCCTTTTTAAAACTGAACGAGCAGAGGGCAAAACAAGGACTGCCGCTATTCGCCAATCCCAGAAATGCCGCTGCCGGTTCAGTCCGTCAGCTTGATCCGGCAGTTACCGCCAGCCGTCAGCTTGATTGTTACATATATATGCTTGGTTGGGTGGAGGGTGTCGATGCTCCGGCTACTCATTGGGAGGCCCTCAATTATCTTAAGTCACTCGGTTTTAAGATTAATCCTTATAACAGGTTGGTCAAAACAATAGAAGAGGCCGCTGCTTATTATGATGAGTGGGTTGATAAGAGAGATACTTTGGCTTATGAGGCAGATGGTGTGGTAATCAAGATAAATCAGATAGAATTGCAGCGTGAGCTTGGCGATGTGGGCCGTGAACCTCGATGGGCTATCGCCTACAAGTTCCCCGCTGATGAAGCCACTACCACCCTCAAAGAGATTTCTATCAGTGTTGGCCGGACGGGGACTTTGAATCCCGTAGCCATACTTGAGCCAGTTGAGGTTGGTGGTGTAATTGTTAGCCGGGCTGCTTTACATAATGAGGATGATATCCACCGTAAGGATATCAGGGAAGGTGATGTTGTTATTGTTCATCGGGCAGGGGAGGTTATTCCTGAGGTCATTGGTCCGGTGCTCAGCCGGCGTACCGGTAAGGAAAGGCCGTTTAGCCTGGAGGAGAAATTATATGATCCTAAGAAGGGTTATCCAGCCTGCCCCGTCTGCGGCTCACGTATCGTAAGACCTGAGGGAGAAGTTATGTATTATTGTCCTAATGCCGCCTGCCCGGCTCAGGTGAAGGAGAGGATTGAGCACTTTGCCTCCCGAGAGGCTATGGATATTAAAGGTATTGGGGAGGCTCTGGCTGCTCGACTGGTCGACGAAGGTCTGGCGAAAGACTATGGGGATATATACTACCTTAAGGATAAAAAAGATAGACTTTTGTCCCTTGAGGGTCTGGGTGAAAAAAGTGTTGCCAAATTACTTGAAACTATTGAGGCCAGCAAGGAGCGTCCTTTGGAAAGACTTATCTATGCCTTGGGTATTCGTCATGTTGGTGAGGAGACAGCTCGGCTCCTAGCGGGGCATTTTGGTAGCCTTGATAAATTGGCCCAAGCTGGCCGCGATGAGCTAATGAGGGTGCCGACTGTCGGACCTAAGATTGCCGATAGTATAGTGGCTTTCTTCCTTAACGAAGATAATCGCTATGTTATAGACAAGCTTAAGAAAGCGGGCGTACTAACCAAAGCGGAAAAGGCAACAACACAAGCCAAATTGCCGCTCGAGGGGCAAGTATTTGTCTTTACTGGTAAGCTTAATAGATTTTCTCGCGAGGAGGCTGCCGAGAGAGTTAGGCTACTTGGCGGCAGTGCCAAAACTGATATCACATCCGATACCACTTATCTTGTTATGGGCGCTGATCCTGGATCTAAGGCAAGCCAGGCTCAGGAAAAAGGTATTAAGGTGATAGGCGAAGAAGAGTTTCTGAAGCTGATCGGTGAGGTTTGAATGGTAGACAATAGACACAGATCTTAAGCCTGCTATAGAATTGTTTATAACAATGACTCAATTGGAACTAGCAAAAGAAGGAACTATTTCTCCCGAGATGGAGGAAATTGCCCGTCGGGAAGGGGTTAGTGCTGATTTTGTCCGAGAGGGAATTGTCCAGGGCAGGATTGTTATACCGGCGAACAAAAACCATAAAAATCTTGTTCCTTGCGGTATAGGTTCGGGTCTTCGGGTTAAGGTTAATGCCAATATAGGCACCTCACCTGACTTTAGTGATATTGGAGCAGAGTTAAATAAACTGGAAGTCGCTGCCAAAAGTGGTGCTGACACTATTATGGATCTTAGCACTGGCGGCGATATTAAAGAGATAAGGCAAACAATTATAGCTTCTAGCAAGTTGCCGGTTGGTACTGTCCCAATTTATCAAGCAGCTGTTCAGGCTATATCTCTCTATGGCGCCATTACTAAAATGACTATTGACGGTATTTTTGATGTTATTGAGGAACAGGCTAGTGACGGCGTCGATTTTATGACTATACATGCTGGTGTTACTCGAGAAGTGATCGGACACTTGAGGAAAAGGCCTCGCCTGGCTGATGTCGTCTCAAGAGGGGGAGTTTTTATGATTGGTTGGATGCTCCAGAATAAGAAAGAAAATCCTCTTTACGAGCACTTTGATCGCCTTCTTGAGATAGCCAGGAAGTATGATGTTACTCTGAGCCTTGGGGATGGCCTAAGGCCGGGTTCAGTCGCTGATGCCAGCGATCAAGCTCAGATAGCCGAGCTTTTAGTCCTCGGTGAACTAGTAAAGGTTGCCCGGGGAAAAGGTGTTCAGGTGATGGTGGAGGGACCGGGGCATATGCCTTTAGACCAGATTGAGGCTAATGTTAGATTGGAGAAGTCTATATGCTCAGAAGCTCCCTTCTATGTTTTGGGGCCTCTGGTGACTGATATAGGTGCCGGTTATGACCACATAACCGGGGCCATAGGTGGTGCTCTGGCAGCAACGGCTGGAGCTGATTTTCTGTGCTATGTTACCCCGGCAGAGCACCTCTCACTCCCAGATGCTGAAGATGTGAGGCAGGGGGTAATTGCCTCCCGGATTGCGGCCCATGCGGCCGATATCGTTCGTGGCATACCTGGGTCAATAGAGTGGGATAGAAAAATGGCCCTGGCGCGTAAAAGATTTGACTGGGAGGAGCAGGCCAGGCTTTCACTTGACCCTGACCATTTTTTAAAAGCGCACCAGAAAGTGAAAACAAAAAGTGTTGCCTGCAGTATGTGCGGAGAATTTTGTGCTATGGAACTGGCAGCTGAGTATTTATCAGGTGAAAAGGGCCAGGGAGAGTGCCTTTTTTCTGAACAAGGCTTATAATCTTAAGTACGTCGGTGCCTCAGGCTAGCTCTGACCTTGAAGAACTGCTTCGGGCAGTTGAACCCCTTCCTGACCCGGTACCTTCACCAGCGCTGGTGGTTATCAGTGGTCTGCCAGGGACAGGAAAGAGTTTCTTTGCAAAGAAACTCTTTCAGCTTGTGCCGGCCGTCCTTCTTGAGAGCGATAACCTTCGTAAGCTGCTTTTTCCGAAGCCGACCTACAGTATTGAAGAAAGTGCCCGACTATTTAAGGCTATTTATGAGCTTATTGATATCCTTCTGGACAAAAACTGTAATGTTATGCTCGACGCTACCAATCTGGAGGAGCGTCACCGCGAACGTCTTTACAGCATTGCTGAGCACCGAGGGGCTAAGTTGGTACTGGTCAGGACTGAGGCTCCGGCAGCCGTTGTTCAAAATAGGCTAAAAAATAGAGTGCTCAATCCTGATGAAAAGTCGGATGCCGATTGGGAGGTCTATAAGAAGATGAAGAAGAGGGTTGAACCATTATCAAGAAAGCATTTTGTAGTTGATACTTCTAGAGATATAACCCCTGTTTTAAATAAAGTGGCCAAGGAGGTAATGAAAGGAGTTTAAATGGAAATCAAAGTTACCATTGGTAAACTAATTGAAGCATCTACTCAGGTGATTGCCCTCGGTGTTTTTGAAGGGACCGAGAGACTCGAGGGAGAACTTTGTGATTTTGACCAGGTGCTGGGCGGCGTGATAAGCGGTATGTTGAGCCGGGGCGAGTTTAAAGGAAAGCCCGGAGAGATAAACATGATCTATAGTCTCGGGAAATTACCTGCCGAGAAGATAGTACTTTTTGGATTGGGCAAGGGTGAAAGTTTTACCCCCAGTGTTCTCAGGCGAGTCATAGGAGAGCTGGTGCGCTTCTTGAGGGAGAAAAAAGTGATCAATATGGCCGTCTCGGCTGCTATAGGAGCGCTCTCGGAAGATAAAACTGCCCAGATGATTACTGAAGGTGCCATACTTGGCGACTATGCCTTTGATAAATACCTGACAAAAGACCAGAAGCCAGGGCGGCTGGAAAACCTGGTAATCACTGTTCCTGAAGGTAGAAGTGTTGATATGGTCAGAAGTGGTGTAGCTAGGGGTAAAATTCTGGCTGAGATGACCAATTTTGCCCGCGATATGGTCAACGAGCCGGCTAACGTTATGACGCCGGCCGGGATGGCCGAGGCGGCTGATGAGATAGCCGGGCGTTATGGTCTTGACCTTGTCGTCCTGGAAGAACCTCAGTTAAGAGATCTCGGCATGGGAGCATTACTCGGTGTGGCTCAGGGTAGTAACCAACCACCAAAATTTATTGTACTAAGCTATAAGGGTAAGGACGAAGATAGTGTTGACGTTGCCCTTGTGGGTAAGGGGATCACCTTTGATTCTGGTGGCATTTCGCTTAAGCCAGCCGATAAGATGGACGAGATGAAAACAGATATGGCCGGTGGAGCGGCTGTTATAGCGGCCATAGGGGCTATAGCTGAGCTTAAGCCAAAGATTAATGTGACTGCCCTTGTGCCGGCAGTTGAAAATATGCCCTCAGGCTCATCCATAAGACCGGGTGATATTTTAAAGACAATGAGTGGCAAGACCGTTGAGATTATTTCTACTGATGCTGAAGGGCGGTTAATATTAGCTGACGGCTTAGGTTATGCTCGCTTGGTACTGCATGCGGCGAGGATCATTGATGTAGCTACGCTTACTGGTGCCTGTGTAGTTGCTCTGGGTAAAGTGTGTACCGGGGCTTTTAGTAACGATAGTGAACTTGTGGGCCAGGTCATTAAGGCTGGGGAGGAGGCTGGTGAATATATATGGCAGCTGCCTATATATGACGAATATAAAAAGCAGAATAAGAGTAATATAGCCGATATCAAGAATACTGGAGGGCGGGATGCCGGGGCAATAACAGCTGCTCTGTTTTTGGCTGAGTTTGCTGATGATACACCCTGGGTCCATCTTGATATTGCTGGAACGAGTACTAGTGATGGTAACAGCGGGTCTGAGGCCAAAGGGGCTACCGGAGTTCCGGTAAGAACGCTTGTAAACTTTGTTCTTGGTCTGGTCTGATGTTAGAGCCAGGTCTTCTTCGCGCTATTCCTTACTTCTCTGAGCTTAGCGATGAGGAGCTTAATGAGGTAGGGCAGTATTTTTTCGAGGAAAGCTATGTTCGGGATGAAATTATTTTCCTTGAAGGGGATGAGGCCAGAAATCTCTACTTCGTTGCCTCAGGCGTGGTCAAGACCTTTAAAACATCGTCTGATGGTAAGGAGCAGACAATTGAACTTGCCAGGCCTGGAGATGTGCTTAATGAGGTTGCTGTTTTCGATGGTGGTCCGAACCCAACCAGCGCTCAGGCAATTACACCAGTGCGTCTTTATAAGATTGAAAAATCAAAAATGCTTGCAATCATATCTCAGAGACCTGTTATAGCATTAGAGGTCTTACGTCTTATGGCGGCTAAAATGAGGCGGCTTACTGAGCTGGTTGAGGATCTTTCATTCCGACCGGTTGTCGGCCGGGTGGCCAAGATATTGCTTGAGCAGGCACGGGCTCCTCTTGTCTCCAGACTTTCTCAAAGAGAGATGGCGGCTATGGCCGGCACTGCTAGAGAGATGGTAAGCCGCTCCCTAAAAACCCTGGAAGATGAGGGGGCCATCAAGATGGAACGGAACCGTGTTGTTATTCTTGATCCGGAGGCCTTAGAGAGAAGGGCGGCTTGAAAAAATGGCCTTTTCTCGCTAGTATTTATATTGATGAGACCTTTGATAAATTTAGATAAGTGTGACGGATGTGGTCTTTGTGTTGCCGTCTGTTGTAGCAATATCCTTAAGATGGTGGATAAAAATCTAGTTATAGTTGACGGCGATGGTTGTGACTGGTGTGCGCTGTGTGAAGCAGTCTGCATATCGGGTGCTATTGTCTGCCCTCTTGAAATAGTCCTCAATTCCTAGCCCCTCCAAGAGTGAGAAAAGTCACCGAATTTTTCTTTTTATATCTATATAATTGATTTTGATCAAATCTAAGAGGTGAGTACTATGTGGAAGACAAAGAGCTGCCCCCGCTGTGGAGGGGACACCTTTATTGATATTGACGGGAATATCTGGTTTGACCATTGCCTGCAATGCGGCTATGAGAGCCGCCATGCAAGCACTGGCTGCCCGGTCTGTGGCGGAGAAGTATATCTTGACATGTCTGAAGGCGCATGGTTTTATCAGTGCCGGCGCTGTGGTTATATCGGTGAGATGCACAATATCGCTGCATAATAGAGTAGCTTAACTCTTTAAATAGCTTATAAGCCTTGTTTGAATGAGCACCACACTGTATAATTCTTCATGGCTTAATGAGATTAGAGGAAGAGGTCGGCCAGCTTTTGAGAGACTGCCATTTAAAACTGGGGGTGGTTGAATCGGCAAGTGGCGGTCTTATTTCGCATCTTATAACCAACATTCCAGGTAGTTCTGATTACTTCGAGGGCGCTATTGTTTCGTACAGCAATGAGATCAAGGTTGGGCTTGTAGGCGTTAAGAGGGATACACTCGAAAAATATGGTGCGGTAAGCCCGGCGGTGGCTGAGGAGATGGCCCGGGGTGGATTAAAGGCCCTTGATGTTGACATCTGTCTTGCTGATACGGGTATTGCCGGCCCCGGTGGGGCAACCCCAGAAAAGCCGGTTGGCCTTTTCTATATTGGCTTGGCCAGTGGTGATTTTATAAGTAGTCGTCGTCTTCTTTTATCGGGTGATCGGTTACAAAATAAAGAAGGGGCAGCAAGAAGTGCTCTTGAGTGGCTTAGAGAATATCTTCTTAGCTATCAGAAATGATTACCCGAGATGTAGTGACTTCCTTCCTCTGGAATAATGGCGAAGTCCTTATTTTGCGCCGCAGTGCTAAGGTGGGCACTTTCCGCGGTAGGTGGGCCGGGGTGAGCGGTTATATCGAGGACCCAGAAGATGAGCAGGCGATAAGGGAAATCACCGAAGAAACTGAACTTTTAGACGCTGACTTCAAGCTTCTAAAGAAGGGCAAACTTCTTGAAGTTGAGGATCCGGAGAATAATGTTTTATGGAGGGTTAGGCCTTATCTTTTCAGTATAGAGGGCCGGAGTAGGATTAAAATAGACTGGGAACACACCGAAACAAGGTGGATAAAACCGGAGGAGATAAGCTCCTTTGAAACAGTCCCTGGCCTTAAGGAGGCACTTTTTTCTCTTTTAGAAGGAGGTCTTTCTTGACCAAAAGAATAGATGGTCGCTGCTTTGATGAAATCAGGCCGGTTAGTATTACTCCAGGGTTTATGAGCTTTGCCGAGGGTTCGGTGCTTATCGAACAAGGGAAGACTAAAGTTATCTGCGCTGTAAGTGTTGAGGAAAAAGTTCCACCTTTTCTCAGAGGTAGCGGTAGTGGCTGGATTACGGCTGAGTATTCCATGCTACCGCGGGCAACGCTTACCCGGACTTCTCGCGACTCGGTCCAGGGTCACATTGCCGGCAGAAGCCAGGAGATACAGAGGCTTATAGGTCGCACCTTGAGATCGATTACTGACCTATCTCTTCTTGGTGAAAGGACATTGATGGTGGATTGTGATGTTATCCAGGCTGATGGCGGCACGCGGGCGGCGGCAATCACTGGCTCTTATGTTGCCCTTTACCAGGCCCTGAGAAATCTAGCTAGGATGGGTGTAATCCATTCTGTTCCCCTGAGGGCAGCAGTGGCGGCAATAAGTGTGGGTGTGGTTAGAGGTTATGTTCTTCTTGATCTGTGCTATGAAGAAGATTCTAGTGCTGGCTCCGATTTTAATATTGCTATGGCGGATAGCGGAGACATAGTTGAGGTTCAAGCTTCGGCCGAAGTTAGGCCTTTTAGCCGGGAGACCCTTGAGCAGGCCATTGCTCTGGCGGATAAGGGAATAAAGAAACTTTTTGAGATTCAGCATAAAGCTATAGCGGCAATTGGCCATTTATAACTAGGGCCTTATCTGCCCGCTACCGAGGATAATCCATTTGTAGCTGGTGAGCTCCCTAAGCCCCATAGGTCCCCGAGCATGCATCTTCTGGGTGCTAATGCCGATTTCGGCTCCGAGGCCTAACTGCCCGCCATCGGTAAATCTGGTGCTGGCGTTAACGTAGACGCAAGCAGCATCGACTTCATTCAGGAATCTCTTAGCGGCGGCATAATCTTCAGTTACAATAGCTTCCGAATGACCCGAACCGTAGCGCTCAATGTGCGTAATAGCCTCATCAAGTGAAAAGACTACCTTGATGGCTGCTACTAAGGCTAAAAATTCTTTGCCCCAATCATCAGGCATAGTGGGTATGACCTTAATTCCTTTTATTGGCTTGAGAATCTCAAGAGCGGTTGGGTCGCAACGCATTTCTACTCCGGCCTCGGCCCATTTTCTAGCAATGGCAGGCAAATAATCGTTGGCTATATCTTTATGGACAATGAGTGTGTCTAAGGCATTGCATACTGTTGGTCTTTGCACCTTGGCGTTATAAGCTATGGCCACGGCCTTGTCTATATCGGCCAATTTATCAACATAGGTGTGGCATACGCCGATACCACCAGTGATGACCGGCATAGTGGCATTTTCCTTGACGAATCTTATTAGCCCAGCCCCACCGCGGGGAATGACCAAATCAATTATATCTGACATCTTAAGTAGCTTGTTTACCAGCGCACGGTCGGTGTTTTCGATAAACTGAATATTATCTTCATCTATACCAGCCTGGCTGATAGCCTCTCTAGCAAGAGTGGCCAGAGCCAGATTGGAATTAATTGCTTCACTACCTCCTCTTAAGATGGTGCTATTGCCCGATTTAAGACACAAGGAAATGACATCTATAGTTACATTGGGCCGGCTCTCGTAAATAGCGGCTATAACGCCTAAAGGTACCCTCTTCTTGCCAGCGATAAGACCATTGGGCAAAGTGCGCACGTCAAAAAACTCACCTACCGGGTCAGGCAGGGAGGCTACCGCCAGTGTGTCTTGTGACATAGCCCGGAGGCGTTCTTCGTTTAAGACAAGTCGGTCAAGCATAGCCGGGCTCATCCCAGAACTAGTTGCCTTTTCTAGATCTATTTTATTGGCGCTAATGATGGCATCCTTTTTTTCTATGAGGTCTTGCGCAATATTTTCCAAGGCTTTGTTTTTTGTTTTAGTGTCAAGGTAACCAAGCCTCTTTGAAGCTTGCTTTGTCTTACTGCACCTTTCATAAAGCTCTTCGCTCGTTTCTATCATTAGTCCTCCTAAATATTACCGTAGAAGCACAAGGTTATTGCGATGGACGACCTCGTCGCCATACTCATAGCCAAGGGTAGGTAAGATCTGGTCAGAATGTAACCCCTTAATGGCGGCTATTTCTTCGGCGCTGTAATTGGTTATACCGTAACCGAGTTTTTCGTTTTGGCTATTATAGATAGTGACAACATCGCCTCTTTTGAAATTACCTTTAACCTCTTTTACGCCTGCTGGAAGGAGGCTTCTTCTATCTTCTTTTAAGGCATGGGCGGCGCCGTCATCAACAATAAGACTACCTTTAACACCCAGTTCGCTAACTAGCCAGCGCTGCCTACTTTCCATTCGGGTAGAAGTAGGAAGAAAACGTGTGCCAATCGGCTCTTGCTCTTGTACGATCCTGACGATGACATCCCTTTCTTGGCCATCAGCAATTATGGTGGTGATACCGCATGAGGTAGCCATTTTAGCAGCCTCAAGTTTAGTTATCATTCCGCCGATGCTGGTACGCTTATTTGTTCCTCCGGCCATAGCCTGTATAGATTCGTCGATCTTTTCCACAACTGGAATGAGTTTGGCTTCAGGAACTTGTGAAGGATCGGCAGTATAGAGGCCTGCGATATCGCTTAAGATGAGTAATAGATCAGCATCTATAAGATTGGCGACCATAGCTGAGATACGATCATTGTCACCGAAAACGGTGCCAATAATTTCCTCAGTGGCTACGGCATCATTCTCATTAATAATAGGTACAATACCAAGCTCAAGGAGGCCAAGAAGGGTATTACGGGCATTTAGATAGCCCAATCTTTCTGAGATATCGGATCTGGTGAGTAAGACCTGAGCGATAGTTATGCCATACCTTTCGAAAATTTCCTCGTAGGTTTGCATTAGCCGGGCCTGTCCTACTGAGGCAAGTATTTGTTTTGCTGGTAGCTTTTTTGTCCGCCGGTCTATTTTTACCTTCTCAGCTCCAGCGGCTACTGCTCCGGATGTGACGATTGCTGTGTCTATCTTATGGGCATGGAGGCAAGCTACCTGGGAAGCTATATTTGACATAATATCAAGATTGAGCTTTTCACCGCCTCCGGTTAGAAGAGCGGTACCAAGTTTTATCGCAACACGCTTAAATGTGGGTTCTACCATCTAGCAGGCTAAATTATAATGGTTAGCCTCATGCGTGAACAAGCTTTTGTCAGGAACGGTTAAATTCCTCGCAAAAATGCCCCTGGTATTAAATAGTGTTAAACTTAAATAAAGGGCTAGGCCAATGTGCTGGACTAGCCCTAGTGGTGTTTGAGAAAAATGAATAACGGGCTTTTAACGGTTTTGAATAAGTTAAGACCTTACCAGGAACTTCTAAAAAGAGTGGCTAAGGAAGATGTGAGAGTCAGGGTCTTGCCTCAGGCAAGGCAAGTTTTGGCGGCTTCCCTTTTTCTTAACCTTGGGCGTAGTATCTTGCTGCTCAGTGCTAAAGAGGAGAGAAGCCATGAGTTAGAAGAAGGGCTCCGCTTTTTTCTTCCACCTGGTGAGGTATTGATTATCCCTGAGGGGGACAATTTGCTCTCCCAGAAGCCAGGCAATAATGTTGAAGTAATTAGTGCGCTTGAAACGATTGTCAGTGGTTTTAAAGAAAGACCACTTGTGGTAGTAAGTTCTCTTCTCGCCTTAAGACAAAAATTTGCTAGTCCTTCTGAACTTGGCCGTTATTTTGAGAGGCTCAAGGTTGGTGCCGAAGTTAACCTCATCGATCTTGAGCAGAGGTTTTACGAAATAGGCTATGAGACTCAGGCGATGGTTGATTTGCCGGGCAGTATGAGCCATCGGGGTGGCATAATTGACATTTTTCCACTAAATAGTCAGCTACCTTTGAGAATAGAGTTCTATGGCAATACCATTGAAAGCCTGCGACTGTTTGATCCTGTAAGCCAGCGCTCCGTTAAAAATATTGAAGAGGTGGAGATCGGGCCAGTTAGGGTAAAGGCTTGGGAGGCCAGTCTTTTTGATTATCTTCCTTCTAACACTTTAATTCTTTTTGATGAACCAGAAGATCTGAGGGAAGAAGCTTGGTTTCTTGATAAAGAGGTAGGGGATGTTCACCCGGAGGCAGCCTTAACGAGTAATGAGCAGAAGCCATATCTATCGTGGGATGAATTAAAACTCCGCCTAAGCAGTTATCGTTCCATTACGCTTGAAAGTCGCGGTCTTGATGAAGGTCTGGAGCTGGGCTTTAGTAGCGTCCCGGTGTTTGGGGGGCAGGTCCCTAACTTTCTTAAGGAAGCTAAAAAGCTTTTATCTTCTGAGTGCCGTCTTATTATAGTTACTGAACAATCAGAGCGCCTATTAGAAATATTCGAGGATGAGGGTGTTCCTGCCGTGGTTTTAGATGAACTTACCAGGCTGCCCGAGCCGGGCTCGGTAGTTATGGTCAAAAACTATCTTACCCGAGGTTGGGCCTTGGGTAAGACTTATCTTTTCACTGATAATGAGCTTTTTGGTCTGCTTAAGCAAAGAAGACCGATTGAAAGGACTATAAGGCAATCTCTTAAAGATTTTTCACCTGGTGATTATGTTGTCCATATAGATCATGGTATTGCTAAGTTCACGGGGCTAGCTACTCTGGAAGCCGGTGGTAGCCGCAAGGAATATCTGGTGCTGGAGTATGCCGGTTCGGATAAACTCTATGTACCCACCGACCAGGTTGACCGAGTGGAACGTTACACCGGTGCTGGTGATCATCCTCCCACTCTAAACCGCCTTGATGGCCCAGATTGGAGTCAAGCTAAAAAACGGGCTCAGGAATCGGCGGCTGAGGTGGCCAGGGATCTTCTCTCAATTTATGCTACCAGAGAAGTTGCCTCCGGCTTTGCTTTTTCCCCCGATATGGCATGGCAAGAGGAGCTTGAATCCTCTTTTCCCTATACTGAAACACCTGACCAGTTAAAGGCTATCGAGGAGGTCAAAAATGATATGGAAGCTCCACGGCCTATGGATAGGCTGGTATGTGGTGATGTTGGTTATGGCAAAACCGAAGTTGCCTTAAGAGCCGCCTTTAAAGCTGTAATGGACGGCAAGCAAGTTGCCTTTCTGGTGCCGACTACTATTTTGGCCGAGCAGCACTACCTCACCTTCACTCAAAGGCTAAGCCCTTTCCCGCTTAAAGTGGCGCGTCTAAGCCGGCTTCAAGATGCGGCTGAGCAGCGGGAAGTAATACGTGGCCTGGCGGCTGGTAGTGTAGACATATGCATCGGCACTCACCGGCTTCTTCAGAAGGATGTAAGCTTTAAAGACTTGGGGCTTCTTATTATTGATGAGGAGCAGCGCTTTGGCGTCCTCCATAAGGAATTTTTGAAAAGGATGAGGCATGAGGTGGATGTGCTCACACTGACTGCTACTCCGATACCGCGGACCCTTTATATGTCTTTAGTGGGAGTAAAAGACATGAGCCTAATGGAGACGCCCCCTGAGGGCAGGCGTCCCATAAAGACATTCATTGGAGCTTATGATCCAGCAGCAGTAAGAATTGCTATTCTTAGGGAATTGGAACGTGGCGGCCAGGTGTTCTTTGTTCATAACCGCGTTCGGAGTATTAATAAGGTTGCCCAAGATTTGAAGCAGCTTTTACCTGAGGCAAGTGTTGCTGTTGCCCATGGTCAGATGGATGAATCAGATCTTGAGAAGGTGATGGTTGAATTTATACGCGGCGAGATTGATATTCTGGTAACCACTACCATAATCGAGTCAGGTCTTGATGTGCCCAATGCCAATACTCTAATTGTTGACCAGGCGGATAAATTGGGGTTGACCCAGCTTTACCAGTTGTGGGGAAGAGTTGGACGTGGCTCAAGCCAGGCTTATGCCTATTTCCTCTACGAGAAGGGCAAGGAATTGACACCAGAGGCTGAGAAAAGACTGGAGACAATGTTTGAAGCCAGTAAACTGGGCGCCGGGTTTGATATTGCCTTAAGGGACCTTGAGATCAGGGGTGCCGGTGATATCCTAGGAGTTAAGCAAAGCGGTCATATCAGTGCGGTTGGCTTTAACACCTACTGCCGGATGCTTGCTGAGGCAGTGGCGGAGGAAAAAGCTCGGCTAACTGGTGAAGAGCGAAAAGCATCCCCCGTTGTACCTACTATAGACCTGCCTCTTAAGGCGCTAATTCCTGATGAATATGTAAGTGACGAGTCTGTCAGGATAGAACTTTACCGACGCCTGATCGGTATAAATAGGCTTGAAGATGTGGACGAAATAAGGGCTGAGTTTGAAGATAGGTTTGGCCCTGTTCCTGGGGAGCTTAGTAACCTTCTCTATGTGTTAAGGCTGAAGATAATGGCCCTTGAGGCGGGGATAAGCTCCATAACCAGAGAAGGTAACGAGGTGGTATTGATGGCCAGAAGCCGTTTTGATAAGGCAAAGCTACAGGGATTACTACCTCCTGGTGCCCGCATTGGCAATACCCAGATACGAGCTGATTTAGCGGCGCTCGGAATTAGCTGGCAGCAGGGCCTTGAGAGGCTCATTGAGAAGCTTGCTCCTCTTGTTAGAGAGCCGGTAGCCCGCTGTTAGTTGCAGAAAGTATTCGCGCAATTTCCTCAAGTTTTTTGGTTCCTTTGACCTCCTGGGGGTAGAGCGGGACCTCTATAATTTCTAAATGGGCAAAGCTCTTCTTGACCTTTTCGATATAGGGCTTTTGTTGCTCTGACTTAAGTCTGAGGAATTCAGAACTATTGCCTCTGGCCACGTTGTTGATAATAAGCCTGGTGATGCTAAGCTGGTAACGATTAAGTTCGCCAACTATCCTCTCCAGCTGATTAACAGCTAGAGCCTCAGGGATAGTTACCAGGTTGATGTCTACCTCGCCCCTTAGAAACTTTATTGTCTGCGAGGAGAGGTCTTCCCAGCCCTTTAGTATGTCAAGCACAGGTTTCTGGCTTCCCTGTCCTAGCTTGAGTCGAGAATAGATGCGAGGGGCCAGTTTTAAGTGTTCGACTAACATAGCTGGTGTGCCAAGGAGGGCTAATGTCTGTCCTAAGGGTGCTGTGTCCCATACAATATACTCATATTCAGAACGGTTTTTAAGTTCATTAATGTAGTAAAGCATGAACTCTTCGTTTAGTCCGGGCAGCATGGAGGTCATAAAGTCAACAAAGATGTCATAGTCTAAATCTACAAAGGCGGAGAAGACCTGATAGACTTCATGACCAAATTTTTGTTGCCACATCTCCATCACCTGTTCCAGGCCGAGTTCCTGGGCAAAGAGGTTATCATTGATTTTAATTTTCTCTGCCCCTCGGTCTTTTTCAAAGATATCGGCTAGGGAAGGTGTGGCATCGGTGGAGATAATAATGGTCTTTTTACCCTGTAGGGAAAAGGATAGGGCAGTTGCGGCGGCCATAGTTGTCTTGCCGACACCGCCCTTACCGGCAAACATGGTGATGCTTTTCTCCATCTGCTTTATCCCCTTATTCTTGCATCCTGCTGTTTATTCTCATGTTTTATTATAGAGCTATTATAGGAGGTTGATGGAATTCTGGTAATGCTTAAGACAATATACTGAACATTTTATGGTGGTGTCTACTCATAGGCCTGAAGTTTAGTTGCGTGCCTACTGAGAACAGTCTCTTGTACGGAACTTATCTAACTCTCCAGCCTCTATCCTTTTTATTACACCGAGCATAGCTTCTAGGGTACTGGATGTATTCCATATATCGCTTGCTTGACCCTCTAGAGGTTCATCTTTATACATATCCAGCATGTGAAGGAGATGTTCTTGTGGCGTTTTATTGAAAGGACAGTCTTTGGCCAAACAGTGATCGGCAATATCACAGCTATCCTCGTCAACTTTTGCGCTACGCAGCATGTGGCGGCGTAGAAGGTCTTCTCCAAGGATAAAGTGGCGAACCTTATTGTTGTAGGCACAAAAGGCAGCGGAGCATTTTTCTCCGCTAGGTAGTTGGTAGTCTACCCATTTGACTGGGTATTCAGTCATCGTTATCCTCCCTCCTTTTAATTATTTATCGAGCTAATTGATGCCTTGTTGCTTATTATAAGACCTACTAATTATCATCTAAAAGTGTCCTCGTGGACGTGTTGCTTCTCGTTGAGCTCATCAAGATATATTAACAGAATGTCAGTACTTGATGCCAGTATAAAAAATAGCCAGCGAAGGGATTCGAACCCCCGACCGGCGGTTTACGAAACCGCTGCTCTACCCCTGAGCTACGCTGGCATCAAAGCTAAATTGCATGGTTTACTAGACATAATAACATAAAGTTGGTGTTATTTTTGAGACACGCCATTTTTTACCCGCTGGCAGGACCTCGTCTAAGTAACGCCATAGCATCCTTTTGTATCTCCTCTATTATATGAGAATAAGTGTCCATGGTAAAAACTACCCTGTGCGGTGTCCAGGACATACTGTACAGTTTTTAGATTAGGGGTTTGGTGAATTTCTATAGAGCAAGTCTGTCAGGAAGGGTGTTTTCTTCTTTAGTAATAGAATAAATGGCCCATCGGCCATGGTAACGAATAGCTCACGATATTCGCGTGCTGCTTCAATCTGGTGGGGTAGGGGGATCAACCTTTGTTGTGTTCATGGCAAACAGGGGGTCATATAGTGACGCGAATCTATAACGCACCGTTTCTAAACTAAGGAAGACCTTCTAGGGTTCTTCTGAGAAGAAAGTGCCCTTGCTTGGGACTGAAAGCTCGTTAAATTCATCGCGCTGAATAATCTGGTCAACATGCTTTCCAGAGATAATAGTAGCCCTCACTATGTGGATATATTTACCAACTTCCTCAGGTAATTTTATTTCAACCGATTCTGGCCAGAGGTGGCCTTTAATAATACTGCCGGCTTTTAACCTTTCCGCCATGTTTACATTTACCTTCCTCAGTTGAACTACCTAAAAAAGCTGGGGATGATTATTATTGAGCCATGGCTCTGTGGCTCTATCAGGTGGGTAGGGGCTAAGCAATAATCGGGTGTTGTGTTCTATACTAAGGCCTTTTGGCAAAGCTGGCATCTCATTATTCAAATAATAGTGCGCTTAATTTCTGAAGTACTTCCGAGATGGTTTCCGCCGGTAGTATGCATATCAATTCCGCGTTTCGAGCGCGCCAATCAAGGCTCTTGAGATGATCAGATAAGATTGCCCCTGCTACTGGCAAATCTGCAGGAAGAGAAACCTCGAAAGGGTAGCCCTTGACTTGGCTGGTAATAGGACAAAGGATAGCCAACCCCGCCTTACCGTTATAGTTTTTGGGTGAGAGTACTACGGCAGGACGGCGTCCTGCTTGTTCGTGACCTGCTTGCGGAGTTAAGGTAATCCATACCACATCTCCGCATTGAGGGATATAAGACCGGGCGTTTACCACGTTTCGTTCCCCATGGCGGAACCAGTATCAACCTCGCGATGCAGGTTTTCTTCGGTAATCCTCGCTAGAAGCTCTTCTAAGGTTGGCTTTGGCTTAGTTACAGGTGTGACCATGAGTTTCCCATCTGCCAGTGATAATTCGACAATCGTTTCTTTCTGGAGTCCTGCTTCATTGGCGAAAGACCTGGGAATGCGCAAGGCGAGGCTATTGCCCCACTTCTGAATACGCGTTTTCATACTAAACCTCCATTCATAGTATCTACAATGAAGATACTCTTTCTGAAAGGCATTGTCAAACTCTTGTGCTGGCTCGCCACATAGGTGACACTGCAGCACCGGCCCTGGCGAGTTTTTCCAATATACTCTGTGGGAGCAAGATATCCCAGAGACTGATGAGGCAGGCTACTAAGTAGTTCTGCTCTTTTATGTTTTTTCTATCTTCAGTATCCTGTCGATGCGGAAGACCCTCTCGCCATTACGCTTCATGCAGAATGCCTGCATGCCCAGATACTTCTTGCCATTGTACTCCATTTCGCCTACTATCTCTGGCCTGATGACCCTGGTGGATTTTTCATCGTTTGGTTTAAGATAAACTATCTTAAGGAGGGCCTTTTTGTTAATTGCATCCATGATTATTTGAACCTTGTCATTTACTGAAAGGGCCTGCTCGGCTCTCTTGTACTGGTACTTTGTCAGGAAGTCCACTACTTTGTAGTCAGTCCATATGTGTTTTTTGAGGACTGGCTTCTTCAGAACAATGCCATCTAGCGTGGTACACCGGCTCAAAGCTACATACATCTGACCATGAGCAAATGTGCCCCTCCCAATGTCAATGATCACCTTGTCGAAAGTTTTGCCCTGGGCTTTGTGGATAGTTACTGCCCATGCAAGCATGAGTGGGTATTGCCTGAATCTGCCGATGACCTCCGAACGCAGTTGGCCTTCTTCGGCAAAGAAGTGGAAAACTTCCCAGGTATAAGGGGTGACCTCTACGCTTTCTCCGCCTGTAAGCTCAACAATTATAGTACGTTCCCCGTCTTCGTGCTGAGTTATGCCGGTGATTTTTCCGATGCTACCGTTTACCCACCGACCATAGGCATCGTTGTTTAGCATCATGATCTGGGCTCCCACCTTGACCTTGAGATCAATCGCTGTTGGTAGATATTCCGGGTCAAACTCTCCTTCAATAGTCCCGGTAAAAGTGTGGAGTCTACCCTTTAGCTTCGCCAGTTCTTTATTGTTGGTCTGGTTGGCGAGGGCATTGGTTGTAGTCAGGTAAATATAAAAATCACCCGGAGGTGGCTCAAAATCTGGAATATACCTCTGATTGAGAAGCTTTAGGCCATCTTCAGTAATAGACCTATTGCGGATAGAGTTGAGCAGGTTAATAAACTCTTCGTCATGCTGGCGGTAAATTTTTTCGAGCTCAACAAATTCCATCTCCAAAGAGTCGAATACTCTGGCGCTGTAAAAATAAGGTGTGGGGTAGAGGTCTGCAAAGGCCTGCTTTTCGGCGCCGGTGACAACGGGTGGTAGCTGGTAGAGGTCCCCGATGAAAATCATTTGGATGCCACCGAAGGGGCTATCAATCTCTGTCCTATTTAACTGCAAGAATCTATCCACATAATCAAGCAAGTCGGCTCTCACCATGGAGATTTCATCGATGATAATTGCATCCAGTTTCTTATAAATATTCTCTTTGTCATTATTAAAACGAATTTTCTTTACCTGTTCCATCGTGATGTTGGGCTTGAACCGGAAGAATGAATGTATAGTCTGCCCCTGAACATTAAGAGCGGCCACACCCGTGGGAGCCAGGACCACGACCTTCTTCCTGGTAGTATGGCGAAAGTAGCTTAAGAGGGTTGATTTGCCTGTGCCGGCACGGCCAGTGATAAAAACACTTTTGCTGGTATTCTCCATGAGGTCTAGAGCGTGCTTGAACTGGTCGTTTAAGTCTATTGGCAGCTCTTTACTTTTTAGCTCTGGCACGAACGACAATAGCCCTTTACTGGTCTTTTGTTACTCACCGATTGTGAGTGCAATTTTGTACCTGGACACATTTCCGGGACTTTGCTCAATGTGGCATCTTACCCTGTGTTTTCAATTATAGAGAAAGAGGCACTTATTGTAAAAACAAAGCCTCCATGGCATGAGCCGGCACAGCCGGGCATAAAGAATTGTCTTCAGCTTAGCTATTGGCCTATAATTCGAAAAGCCTATTTTTTATGAAGGTTATAAATGCCAAAAACGATATCTGAGATAAACGAGAAGATAAAAGAGGGCAAGGCGGTTGTTGCCACTGCCGATGAGATTATCGATATTGTAAGAGAAAAGGGTATTGAAAGGACAGCCCGAGAGGTGGATGTGGTCACCACTGGCACCTTTGGACCGATGTGCTCCTCAAGTGTGTACCTCTGTGTCGGCCACAGCAAACCGAGGATAAAATTAGGCGGTGGTAGAGCTTACCTCAATGATGTCCCCACCTACACCGGACTGGCCGCGGTTGATATTCTTATTGGGGCAGCAGCCCTTCCGGATGATGACCCCCGGAATCGCTATTACCCGGGTGAATTTAATTATGGCGGGGGACATGTTATTGAGGAACTGGTAGCCGGCAAAGATGTTCGTCTTACCGCTCAAGCTTATGGCACCGACTGTTATCCCAGGAAAAAGCTTGATACCTGGATAAATATAAAGGATATTAATCAGGCCACACTTTTCAACCCCAGGAATGCCTATCAGAATTATAATGTGGCAGTTAACCTGTCTAATAAGACCATATATACTTATATGGGGATGCTCAAAGCTAATCTGGGTAATGCCAATTATTCTACCGCCGGGCAGCTATCACCTCTTTTTAACGATCCCCTCTATAGGACAGTGGGCGTTGGCAACCGCGTTTTTCTGGGTGGTGGTGTGGGCTATGTTATATGGCAGGGTACCCAGCATAACCCTGATGTTCCTCGTACTGAGAAGGGTCTTCCCAAAAGACCTGCCGGTACGCTAGCCTTAATCGGAGACTTAAAACAGATGAGTCCCAAGTTTCTAAGAGGAGTAAGCATTATTGGCTATGGCACTTCGCTTGCGGTGGGGATTGGCCTGCCGATACCGATCCTTTCGGAGGAAATTTTGCTTTACACCACCATAACTGATGCTGATATCATAGCTCCGGTAGTGGATTATTCAATAACTTATCCCCAGGGTAAGCCGGAGGTTCTGGCTGAGGTAAGCTACAAAGACCTTAAAGGCGGCTATATTACAATAGACGGCAAGGAAGTGCCCACCGCTTCTCTTTCAAGTTATCCTATGGCCCAGGAGATCGCTCGTACACTGAAGAGTTGGATAAAGGGGGGTAAATTCCTTCTAACTGAGCCGTCAGCACCCATCCCGGGAGTTGAGGAGGGTGTAAAAGTGAATTTTCTTAACGAGCGACCTATCGAGGAAGAGGAATGAATAGAAGGGCGTCGCGAAGATTAGTTCTTCACTTTCCAGCTCGTCTTGTTGATCGGCCGATAGTTTATCGCCTGGTAAAGGACTATGATCTCTCTTTCAATATTCTCAAGGCTTCAATTAGCCCTGAGCAAGAGGGCGTGCTAGTTATCGAGGTTGAGGGGGAGCAGGACAAGCTTGATCAGGGTATTAATTACCTAACCAGCACTGGGGTGGCTATAGAGGCCTTGAGTCAGAATATACTCCGCAATGAAGACAAGTGTGTTCATTGCGGAGCCTGTATTACTATTTGCCCAGTTCAAGCTTTTGTTCTTGACCCCGAAAGCCGCTGCGTTGATTTCATAGATGAGAGATGTATTGTCTGTGAACTGTGCCTCAAGACCTGCCCTTATAGAGCTATGGAACTTCACTTCTAATGTATCAACCGCGGACATACCGGCGCTGGGTCAAAGCCCCCGATCTTATTTCCTTCAGAGTTGTAGTTAAAGAAACTGATCTGATGATCCTTGCGGAACGTAGCCTTGAGGGTGAAGCGCTTTCTCTGGTGCACAAATTTAGGAACGCTATTGAAGATTATATAAAAATCGATCCGCTCTTTTTAACTTCTCTTGAGCCAATCCCTGTAACTGAGGAAATGCCTCCTATTGCCAGGCAGATGGCCGAGGCAGCCAAGATGGTTGGTGTTGGGCCTATGGCAGCGGTTGCCGGAGCTATTGCCCAATCTGTGGGTGAAGAACTTGGGAAGATATCGCCCGAGGTAATAATTGAAAATGGCGGGGATAATTATCTTCTGAGCCATCATGACCGAGTAGTCGGTATCTATGCTGGTAGTTCTCCTTTAAGTGGGCGAGTAGGGCTTGTTATCAAGGCATCAGAGATGCCGGTGGGGGTCTGCACTTCTTCGGGCACCGTGGGCCATTCTCTAAGCTTTGGCAGTGCTGATGCGGTAACGGTGGTGTCTCCCTCCGCCTTTCTGGCTGATGCTGCCGCTACGGCTATCGGCAATCTAATAAACTCAGCTGAAGATTTCTCGCATGGTTTTGAGCTGGCTAAAAGTATTCCTGGTATTTTAGGGGTCATCCTTATAAAAGGCGACAAGATAGGTGCCTGGGGCGATGTCGAGCTTTGCACTATACGCTAAAATGGGTCATCCTGTTATAATAGACTGGCAGTAGATAGACTATGAAAATTGCCCTCAGTAGTGATCATGCCGGTTTTGCCCTGAAGGAAGAGATTAAAAGCTTCCTGGTGGGGCTGGGTCACAATGTTGAGGACCTTGGTACATATAGTGCTGAGCCAGTCGATTATCCGGACTTTACATTTCCAACCGCTGAAAAGGTAGCTTCAGGTGAGTGCCCTTATGGCATAGTGTGTTGTGGCACCGGGCAAGGGAATGCCATGGTGGCTAACAAAGTACCTGGAATCAGAGCTGCCCTTTGCTGGGACACTCTTACGGCCAGGCTAAGTCGGGAGCACAATAATGCCAATATGCTGGTCTTAAGCGGCTGGATGACAGGTAGTTATCTAGCTAAGGAAATAGTCAAGGTATGGCTTGAAACTCCGTTTGACGGCGGACGTCATAGTCGGCGTCTTGAGAAAATGGTGGCTATAGAGAAAAAAGGTCGTCTGTTACGCCGCCATACTTATGATGTGACCAGACCCATTTACATTGGTATGAGATTTGAAGATGACCCGGCCGTGGAAATAGAAAAGATAAAAAGCCTTGATAAAGGTGATCCTTACAACCTTACTATGCTTCACCTTGGTAGTCACAGTGGAACCCATATTGATGCCCCGGCTCATTTTTTCCCTCAGGCTAAGAGTGTTGATGAACTTGACCTTGGGGTGCTACTTGGGCCGGCTTATCTTTATCAGATGCCCAAGGTAGATGTTGTTGGTCTGGAGCATATTGGCAACCTTAAAGATGTAACCCGCCTTCTCCTGGGCGTATCCGAAGGAGGATATATCAGCTCGGAGGCCGCCTCATACATTGTTTCCTCGGGAGTAAAGTTAGTAGGAGTGTCTTCACCATCTGTTGATCCTCCCGATAGCTATCAAGTCCACTACACACTGCTCGGGCATGATATAGCAATCGTGGAAGGGCTTGAACTTTCTGGTATCCCCGCCGGTGAGTATGAGCTCATATGTCTTCCCCTCAAAATAGAAGACGTTGAAGGGGCACCAGTAAGAGTGCTCTTAAGAGAGCTCTAGTGGTAAGAATAGTCCCGGCGATACTTACCGACGACCCTCACCAATTGGCCTTGATGATCAGGCAGGCCGAGAGGTTCGCCAGCTATATTCAAGTTGACATAACTGATGGCATTTTTGTGCCATCGCGCAGTGTAACGGCTAAAGATATGGAGAAAGCCCGGCCAAAGGTTAATTGGGAGGCCCATCTTATGGTTGCAAATCCAGAGGAACACCTCCTGGGCTTTAAGAAGGCCGGAGCCAAAAAAGTTATTTTTCACTATGAAGCAGTTACACAGCATAGCAAAGTCATTGCTAAAGCTAGAAGCCTTGACCTTGAGGTTGGGCTAGGGATTAATCCGGAGACATCTATAAATGATTTTATCGGGCTTATACCATACCTTGACAGTGTCCTTTTCCTTTCTGTCCACCCTGGTTTTTATGGCAGTCCGTTTATCCCTCAGGTTCTTGATAAGGTGATAGCCCTAAAATCTATTTTCCCAAATTTTATGGTCGGTATTGATGGTGGTGTTAGTGATAAAAATATTTTAACCGTCCTTAAAAGCGGAGTTGATGATATATGTATTGGTAGTGCTATATTCCGTTCCTCTGATCCTGAGGCGAGTTACCAAAGACTTAGCGAGATTATCGGTGGTGAACATTAGGCTGGTAAGTGGCCTCTAGTCTGACTTCTTTTGACCAATGAGCTTTAGGGCTTCCTTAAAAATCCTCTCGCTGGTCAGCCCAAAGTGCTGGTAGAGGTCTTCATAGGGGGCTGAAGCGCCGAAATGGTCAAGGCCTAGAGCAATGCCACTCTGGCCAATATAACGCTCCCAGCCCATGGTCACTCCGGCTTCTATAGAGATCCTGCATCTTACCTCTGGAGGTAAAACTAGGTTCCGGTACTCCTCTTCTTGTTGATCAAAAATTTCCCATGAAGGTAGAGAGACTAGGCTAGCACTTACCCCAGCCTTATCAAGCTCTCTTGCCGCTTTAAGCCCGATATGAACCTCAGATCCGGTAGCTATAATGATAATCTCAGGATTTTTTCTGCTTTTCCAGAGTATGTATCCTCCCCGGCGGACGCCATCTGCCGGGGCAAGCTCGTTCCTATTCAGAATGGGAACCTTCTGGCGTGTTAGGATTAAGGCAGTGGGCCCATTTTGTCTTTTTAGGGCCATCTGCCAGGCAATGGCCGTTTCAGCAGCATCTGCCGGACGGATAACTGTTAAGTTGGGTATGGTCCTTAAGGCCATTAGCTGTTCTACCGGCTGATGTGTTGGCCCATCCTCGCCCAGTCCGATTGAATCGTGTGTGAAGATAAAAATTACCTGTTGTTTCATCATAGCTGCCAGGCGCACAGCTGGCCTCATGTAGTCGGAGAAAACCAGGAAAGTGCCAGCATAGGGGATAACGCCTTTGTGAAGGGCCAGGCCATTGGATATGGCGGCCATGGCATGTTCTCTAACACCGAAATGGAGGTTTCGGCCGTAGTAGTCCTGTGGCGTAAAGTCTCCTCCGCCATTAATATATGTTTTATTTGATGGCGCAAGGTCGGCCGAACCACCGATCAGGTAGGGTATTTTGGGGGCGACTATGTTTAATACCTTCCCCGAAGCATCGCGTGTTGCCGTTAGACCTTGGATATCAAATATGTCACTAAGACCTTTGTCCCAGCCCTCAGGTAAATTGCCGTTTAAGGCGTCATTTAAACTTTGGGCTTCTTCGGGGTAAGATTTTTGATAGAGTTTTAGCTTTTCCTGCCATTTTCTTTGTGCCTCCTCCCCTCTTTTTATGGCTTGGCGAAAATGTTTCAGCACTTCTTCAGGAACAGTAAACGGCTCGGGATATGGCCAGCCTAGTGACTTCTTGGCAAGAAGTACTTCTTCCTCGCCCAGTGGCTCGCCGTGTGAGGAGGCCTTGCCCTGTTTATGGGGACTGCCGTAGCCGATAATGGTGCGGCAAATAATGATACTGGGGCGATTGGCGTTATTTCTGGCCTGCTCTATTGCCTTGGTGACTTCCATGGGGTTAAGGCCATCTATTGGTCCAATTACTTCCCAGCCATAGGCTTTAAATCTTAGACCTACGTCTTCTGAAAAAGTAAATTCAGTGCTGCCTTCAATGGTTATTTGGTTGGCATCATATAAAAATATAAGCTTCTCCAGTTTTAGCGTCCCGGCTAGTGAGGCTGCTTCATGGGATATTCCTTCCATAAGGTCTCCATCAGAGACAATGGCATAGGTAAAGTGGTCTATCAGATCAAAGCCGGGCTTGTTGTAATGGCTGGCCAGCCATCTTTCAGCAATAGCCATACCCACAGCATTAGCTAAACCTTGCCCCAAGGGGCCGGTTGTGGCCTCAATTCCAGGAGTAAGGCCATATTCTGGATGGCCTGGTGTCTTGCTGCTCCACTGACGGAAGCTCTTGATATCTTCTAAAGTAAGATCGTAGCCGGTAAGATAAAGCAGGGCGTAGAGTAAGGCCGAGGCGTGTCCTGATGAAAGGATAAATCTATCCCTATCGGGCCAGGAGGGGTCGCGTGGGTTGTGTTTTAAAAACTTATCCCATAACACATAGGCCATAGCTGCCTGCCCCATGGGTGCTCCCGGATGGCCGGATTTAGCCTTCTCTACGGCGTCAACGGCTAAGAATCGCAGGGTATTTATGCACAGATCTTCAAAATCCATAAATTACTCGTGGTCGTTAATTTGTTCTATAATATAGCATTGTGGGTTGTCTAGGGCTACTACTGCCGATAATAATTACTCTGCCGCTGGTCTTGGCGCTTGTCTTTTTCAATGTAATAACTATCTCGTTTGGCAAGCTGGGGCTTTCACCAGAAGCCGCTATAGCTCTTCTTGTTGCCACTTTAATAGGCAGCATGATTAATATACCCCTCACACGGAGGCGTATAGAGTGTGAGGAGCCACAGCCGGCCTATGCTCCGTATTTATTTTATATGCCCCCCAAGGTAAAAGAGCAGGTGGTGGCTATTAATCTAGGTGGGGCAATCATACCGGCCGGTATGGCTATTTATCTTTTTACTCAGGCGCCAATTGGGCCAACTCTTATTACTCTGGCGGCAGTAACTCTGGTGGCTAAGCTCTTGGCCCGGTTAGTGCCGGGGGTGGGTATCACTCTACCCGGCTGGATACCGCCGATTATTTCGGCAGGTTTGGCCTTTCTCCTGGCAAGGGATAATCCAGCACCGGTAGCCTTTATTGCTGGCACTTTGGGCACACTGATAGGGGCTGACCTTCTTAACTGGCCAAACTTTAAGAAGCTTGGCAGCCAGGTTATCAGCATTGGCGGCGCCGGTGTTTTTGACGGCGTGTTTCTATCAGGTATAATTGCTGCCCTGCTTACCTAGAAAAACAATATTGATGCCAGCTCATTTTGGCGGTTTACTTTCTAAAAGGGAAAATTAGTCTTATGGGATTACCTTGTTTAGTTAAAATTAAGGTATCTGGCATAGTCCAGGGAGTTGGTTTTCGTCCTTTTGTTTATCGCCTTGCCAGTAAGTTGGGTCTTAAAGGATGGGTTAGAAATACTTCAGAAGGGGTTGAGATTGAGATAGAGGGCGAACAAGGGGCACTTGATGAATTCTTAAGGCGCCTTAGGTCGGAGCCTCCTCCGATGGCCCATATTGAGCATATTGAGGTAAGCCCTGGGGAAGTAAAAAATTATAAAGACTTTGTTATAAAAGAGAGCTCCCCCAGCCCTGATGGTTACCAGCTTATTTCGCCTGATATTGCTACCTGTAAGGACTGTCTTTTGGAGATTTTTGACCCGCATGATAGGCGGTACCGCTATCCATTTACCAACTGCACCAACTGCGGTCCGCGCTTTACTGTCCTTGAAGACCTTCCCTATGACCGTGCAAGGACCACCATGCGCCACTTTAAAATGTGCCCTGAGTGCCAGAGAGAATATGACGACCCCTTAAGCCGCCGCTTTCATGCTCAGCCAAATGCCTGCCCTGCTTGCGGTCCTCAGTTGGAGCTTGTTGATAGTCAAGGAAGAGCTGTTGAGGGTGACCAGATTGCAGAGGCCGCCAGGCTTCTTGGGGAAGGAAAGGTACTGGCAGTTAAGGGGCTCGGTGGTTTCCTTTTAGCTTGCGATGCCACCAATGATGAAGCGGTTAGTGAACTCAGGCGCAGGAAGAGACGCCCCGGCAAGCCCTTTGCTCTGATGGTAAGTGACATAACTGAAGCCGAAAAGCTGTGCAGTATTTCGCCGGAAGAAAAGGCACTTCTTAATTCCCCTCAGAGCCCTATCGTGCTCCTTGAGAAAAAGGAGCCCTGCCCCATTGCTCCGAGTGTTGCCCCGGGGCTTAAGTATCTTGGTCTTATGTTACCCTATACGCCTCTTCATCACCTGCTACTCAGAGAGGCCGGATTACCATTGGTCATGACCAGCGGTAACCTTAGTGAAGAGCCAATCATCAGTGATAATGATGAAGCCTTAAGACGCCTTTCCGGTATTGCCGACTTCTTTCTTCTACACAACCGGGAGATTGCCAGCCGTTATGATGATAGTGTGGCTATGGTTGAAGATAACTCGCCTTCTCTGGTAAGAAGAGCTAGGGGTTATGCTCCTTACCCTATCAAACTTGCTTATAAGTCTAAATCAGTACTTGCCTGCGGGGGGCAGGAAAAGAACACTTTTTGCTTGAGCCGGGATAATTTTGCTTTTGTAAGCCAGCACATCGGTGACCTGGATAATTTTGAAACGCTGGCTCATTTTGAGAAGACTATTTCACTTTATGAGAGGCTATTTCGCCTTCACCCAGAGATTATTGCCTGCGACATGCACCCCGATTATCTGAGTACCCGCTGGGCTAAAGAGCAGCAGCTTGAATGTTTTTCTATCCAGCACCATCATGCCCATGTTGTAAGCTGTATGGTGGATAATAACCTTAAACCGCCGGTCATCGGCGTTGCTTTTGACGGCACTGGCTATGGCAGCGATGGCAAGTTGTGGGGTGGTGAGTTTATGGTGGCGGATTATACCGGCTTTAACCGGATATTCCATTTGGAATATTTGCCTCTGCCTGGAGGAGAAGCAGCCATTAAGAAGCCTTACCGAATCGCTATCGGTTATCTCTATGCTCTTTTCGGAGAAAAGTTTTTTTCAGAGGGGCTACCACCGTTTGAGATGGCCAGACCACTAGAGACAGAGGTCATTAAAAAACAGGTCAGGGCCAGCTTCAACACTCCGCTAACATCTAGTTTTGGCCGCCTGTTTGACAGTGTTTCAGCCCTTATTGGGCTTCGTGGTGAGATAGAGTATGAAGCCCAGGCGGCTATTGACCTTGAGGTATTAGCCAGTACGCTTGAAGATGATGAAGATAGTTACGAATTTGAACTTGACGGCGATAACATCCGAGTGGGCCCTCTTATCAGAGAGGTCATTGGTGATTTGCAGCGTGGCGCCTCCAGGGCTAAAATAGCCATTAAATTCCATAACGGCGTGGCTCGTCTTATCGGAGAGGCCTGCTCTAAAATTGCTTCTGATACTGGTCTGGATACAGTTGTACTGAGTGGTGGTTGTTTTCAAAACCGGATACTGCTGCGTAAGAGCCTTTGTTCTCTTAGGGAGAGGAGTCTTAAAGCCTTTATCCATCACCAGGTACCCTGTAATGACGGCGGACTCTCTCTGGGGCAGGCAGCTATTGCTAATTTTTTAAGTGGAGGCAGTTAAAATGTGTCTGGCGGTTCCAGCCCAGATAGTAAAAAAAGATGGCTATCTTGCTGAAGTTGAGCTTGAGGGCGTAAGGCGGAGCATTAGTCTTCATCTGACCCCTGAGGCTAAGGTCGGTGATTATGTCCTTGTGCATGCTGGTTATGCTATTTCAATAGTTGATGCCGAAGAGGCCGAAGGGACATTAGAGCTATTGAGGCAGATGAATGAAGTTTCTTACTGAGTTTCGTGACCCCGCCCTTGCCCGTAAACTTGTCTCTCACATTGAGAAAACGTCTACCAAAGAGGCAAGACTCATGGAGTTTTGCGGTACTCATACCATGGCTATCTTCAGGTTCGGCATCCGGCAGCTATTGCCTCCAAATGTCAAAATGGCTTCTGGTCCCGGGTGCCCGGTTTGCGTTACCTCGGTCAGGGATATCGATAGAGCCATCGCTTTAGCTCATATCCCGGGTAACATTATCACTACCTTTGGAGACATGATTCGCGTCCCGGGAAGCCAGTCAAGCCTGGCTGGGGCTCGGGCTGAGGGTTGCGATGTGAGGATAGTCTACTCAGCTCGAGATTCTTTGGATATAGCTCTTGAAAATCCTGATAAAAAGGTGGTCTTTCTGGCCATTGGCTTTGAGACCACCGCACCCACCATTGCCGCTGCTATTTTAGAGGCGGAGGAAAGAGGAATAAATAATTTCTTTATTTTACCCCTTAACAAGCTCTGCCCGCCGATTATGCACCGCTTACTTGAGCTTGGCGAAGTGGGCATCAACGGCATTTTAGCACCGGGCCATGTAAGCGTGATTATTGGCTCTTTGCCCTATAGTTTTATACCACAAGAGTTTAATGTTGCCTGCGCCGTATCTGGCTTTGAGCCATTAGATATCCTTATGGCAATAGACCGCCTAGTGGGCCAGATTGAGCGTGAGGATTATAAAGTTGAAATAGCCTACCCCAGAGGGGTTAGACCTGAGGGTAATCCTGAGGCTTTGAGGCTCATGTGGAAGGTCTTTGAACCGGGGCCTGGGGAGTGGCGGGGTATAGGTGTGGTGGAGGGTAGTGGCCTTCACCTTAGGCAAGAATATCGCAATCGTGATATTGGGAGTATTTTTGATATTGATGTTAAAGAGAGCCGCGAGAACAAGGCCTGCCTTTGTGGTGATGTCTTAAGAGGCGTTAAGACGCCCGAGGACTGTAAGCTATTTGCCGGTGTCTGTACCCCGGCACACCCTGTTGGCCCGTGTATGGTTTCTTCGGAAGGCACGTGCGCCGCCTATTATAGATATAGCGATGGTGGTCGGTGGATAGAATAATACTTGCCCATGGAAGCGGCGGGAAGCTGAGCCATGAGCTTGTGGATGAAATCCTCTCGGTGATCGGCAATCCCATTCTGCGCCGGCTTGATGATTCTGCTGTTCTAGAGCTAGGTCAGAGGATTGCCTTTACCACCGATAGCTATACCGTAAACCCCATTTTCTTTCCCGGCGGTGATATCGGCCGGTTGGCTGTCTGTGGCACGGTCAACGACCTTTCCATGAGCGGGGCCTTGCCAAAGTATTTGAGTTTGTCATTTATTATTGAAGAGGGCTTTTCCGGTGATGATTTTCACCATTTGCTTAATTCTATTCACCTGGCCGCCCAGGAAGCTGATGTTGAGATTGTCACCGGCGATACCAAGGTGGTTGAGNNTCATAAACACCGCCGGCATCGGCATCGTGCCTCAGGGGATTAATATCTCGGCCTCTCTGGCCCGGCCGGGCGATAAGGTTGTTATCAACGGCGCCATAGGGGATCACGGCGTTGCCGTGTTGACCAGAAGGCAAGGTCTTAATTTTGAGACAGAGGTTAAAAGCGACTGTGCCCCTCTTAATAAGCTGGTAAAAGAGATGCTGGACGCAGCACCTCATATCCACTGCCTGCGTGACCCCACTAGAGGCGGTGTGGCAACTATTCTCAATGAGTTTGCCCAGAGTTCGGGCGCGGGTATAAGAATCTTTGAGGAGGCCCTGCCGATAAATGACGCTGTGGCCGGCGTCTGTGAGCTACTGGGTCTTGACCCACTTTATCTTGCTAACGAGGGAAAGCTTATAGGTATAGTGCCCCCGGATGAAGCCGACAAAGCAGTTGAGGCGATGAGGAGGAATATCTTAGGCCGGGGTGCTAGGATCATCGGTGAGGTTGTATCGGAGCACCCGGGTGTGGTTACTATGAAAACATTACTGGGGACTACTAGAATTGTGAGCGTGCTCAGCGGTGAGATCCTGCCGCGGATCTGCTAGGATGCTTTTACTTCGTTAGCCTTTGTGNNCCGCCCGCCCCGATTTTTGTTTCCGGCAGCCTTCCTTGCCGCTATTACCTATAGCTAGGTGAACATACTTTTTAGAATGTTTGCCCTCAGGGGCTCCTTAAGCATAGAATCTGGTTGTTATGAGTGTAGATATCGGCATCATAGGCCCCCCGGGGAGTGGCAAGACGACACTATTTAGTGCCCTTACCGGCAGTGGAGCAACCACGCGTGACCTTCATATCGGCACGGCCAAGGTGCCTGATAAGCGCTTGGGCATCTTGGTTGAAATGTTTCATTCGAAAAAAATAACCCCGGCCGAAGTTAAATATCTTGACATTGGTGCTTCAGTTGGGGAACTTACCCAGTCTGGCATAGGGGGTAAGGTTTTAACTGAGCTTAGTAAGGTGGATGAGCTTCTAAATGTAGTCCGCGGTTTTGATCATGAGGCGACAGATATAGCTGAGGACATGTCAAAGGCAAGTCTTGAGATAATTTTCTCTGACCTATCTATTATTGAGAAGAGGCTTGAAAAACTAGGGTCTTCACTTAAGGCGGCTAAGGCCGATGAGCGCCAGAATTTGCTCCGTGAGCAGGAGGTGCTCCTTAAATTAAAAGAGGGGCTGGAGAAAGATATTCCAATAAGGGATATGGGCATTGACGAGCCGCGTATTATTTCGGGTTACCAATTCTTGAGTGCTAAGCCGATGCTGACAGTAGTTAACATAAGCGATAAAGATGTGCCGCGAATGGCTGACCTAGAAAAGGAGCTTAATGCTCGCTTCGGATCACCCAGCCACCAGATCATTGCTATCCCGGTTAAGTTGGAGCAGGAGCTATCCGAGCTTTCAGCGGAGTTTGCCCAAGAGATGCGGTCGGAGTACGGCCTTAATGAGCCTGGCTTTGACCGTATTATCCGCGCTTCCTATGATCTTCTCGGTCTTATTACCTTCCTTACCACAGGGCCTGATGATACTAGAGCCTGGTCTATTCCCAGGGGGACCACTGCACTTAAAGCGGCTGGTAAGATACATAGTGATATAGAGCGAGGGTTCATTCGGGCCGAGGTTATCAGTTTTGATGAGCTTGTAAGTTGTGGTAGTTTAGCTGAGGCAAGAAAGAGGGGTCTTCTCCGGCTTGAGGGTAAGGACTATGTAGTCCGAGAAGGTGACATAATCAATATTCTCTTTGGCGTTTAAACTTCTTTGAGATAGCGGTCAATATCACCCGCTGCTCTCATGGCCATGGCTATGGCTCCTGCTACAGTACCCTTTACGGCAACGCCGTCACCGCCGGCCCATACTTTGGGGATTCGGGCGCGCCCGGTGATAGGGTCAATGGCTATAACACCATTCTCAGTTAGACCGTGAGCTAGTTTAGAAAGAGCCGGGCTTGGCAGACTGCCCATAGCCATAACTACTCTATCGGCTTTAATTAAAAACTCGCTACCCGGTTTTGATATTGGGCGTCTTCTTCCTGTTTCATCCACGTCGCCAAGTTCGTTGCGGAGGCATTCAATAGCGCGGACATGATGATCATCGTCTCCTAAGAAGCGTTGTAAACTGGCTAAAAATAAGAATTTAACGCCTTCTTCTTCAGCCTCTTTTACCTCCTCAGAGCTGGCAGTCATCTCTTTCTTAGAACGCCGGTAAATTATAGTCACGTCGTTGTAGCCCAGCCTAAGGGCGCAACGGGCAGCATCAATAGCCACATTGCCACCGCCGATAATAACTATTTTCTCATCAGCGTTGGCAAAGGTGGCCGGGTTGGGAAATGGGCTAGTATTTATTTGCGTTAGAAACTCGGTTGCGGTGCAGATACCGTCAAGGTCTTTGCCGGGTACATCGGGAATAATGGGCTCCCAGGCCCCTGGCGCAAGGAATATTGCCTCTCTGCCCTGAGAAAAAAGGTCTTCAAGGGTAAAGTCCCTGCCAAGAGCCGAATTTAATTCTATCTTTACCCCCATACCCTCCAGATATTCCAGTTCATAATTAAGTACCTCTCGCGGTAAGCGGAACGATGGAATGCCATAGGCCAGGACGCCACCGGGGTAGCCAAGTGCTTCAAAAAGCGTAATTTCATGACCGCGTCTAGCAAGTTCACTTGCCGCGCTAAGACCTGCTGGCCCACTGCCTATGATGGCCACCTTCTTACCCGTTGGTGGCGGTTTAGATAGGGCCTTCTCCCTAGAAGATATATTAGCTCGCTCCCAGTCAGCGGCAAACCTTTCCAGGTCAGCAATAGCAATGGCCGAGCTGCGTTTATGGAGCACACAGGAGCCTTCGCAATGCTCCTGCCTGGGGCAAACGCGGCTGGTAATACCGGGTAAGGGATTCGTCTTTCTTATAATTTTGATGGCCTCCTGGAATTGTTCCTTCTTAATCGCCTCTATAAAGTGAGGGATATCATTGCCAATGGGGCATCCCCGGACGCAGTTTCTTTTTATGCAGTTAAGGCAGCGGCTAGCCTCAGCTATAGCTTGCCCATAG
Organism: Dehalococcoidia bacterium UBA4087; assembly: GCA_002382615.1. GTDB lineage: Bacteria > Chloroflexota > Dehalococcoidia > Dehalococcoidales > UBA4087 > UBA4087. Next base: position 10,982 of record DFYH01000029.1, on the reverse strand, counting down.
CTCAAGCCCAAGCGGACCTCCTGAAAGTTTGTGATCCGCACCTCTGGGGGCTGATAGCTTGGCTGCTGATGGTTAAAAAGAGTTCTTGCCATTTCCCCGCTTAAGATATTTCTTTGCTGATTCCAAATTTCTGGCCCATAGATTATGAATTAGTAAAATTTACCACTAGAGCTTATCGGGATCAATTTCGGGGGGTTGTCTAAAATAGGGCAATGGCATAAGATTAGTGAAAGAATTCTTTGGAGGCTAAGCGGTGGCTACAGGATTTGTTCATGTTGGTTTTGGTAATATGGTAGCTATGGATAGGGTAATTGCTATTGCCTCACCTCTCTCGGCCCCTACCAAGCGCTCTGTTCAGGCAGCTAAAGATAACGGGGTTCTTATTGATATGACCAGCGGACGGAGGACAAAGTCGGTTATCTTTACAGACAGCGGGCATATTATTTTGGCGGCCATAACGCCGGAGACTATTAGCAGCCGCCTCTCGGCTGGACGGGATACTTTTCCAACTCATCCTGAAGGCGATGATGACCAAGACAACGCATCTTGATTTTAGAGATTTCTTACCATCTTCTCAACCGCTTCTCATTGTAATGTCTGGCCCTTCAGCAGCAGGGAAGGATGCCGTACTGAGGGAGATAAAGAAGATGGGATTGCCTCTTGAATATGTTGTCACTGTGACCACGCGTCACCAAAGGGCCGCTGAAGTAGATGGAATTGACTATCACTTCGTCTCTGATGATGAATTTAAGCAAATGTTAGAGCGCGGCGAGTTCCTGGAATGGGCTACCGTTTATGGTAATAGCTATGGGGTTCCTCGTTACGCGGTTAAAAAGGCCCTTGAGGAAGGTAAAGATGTTATCATTAAAGTAGATGTTAAAGGGGCTGCCACAATAAAGAGGCTTGTCCCTGAGGGTATCTTCATCTTCCTTGTACCGCCGTCTTTTGAGGAATTAGAGCAGAGGCTCAAGGAGCGCAAAGGAGAGACAAGCTATGAGCTTCGGCTTAAGGCTGTCATAGAAGAATTAAGGCAAGTGTCGATGTTTGATTATGTGGTTATTAATCGTCAAGGTAAGCTTAGCGGGGCTATCTCTGATATTGAAGCTATTATCAGGGCAGAGAAGTGTCGCGTTATTAAACGAGAATACAATATTTGATCATGAGGGCTTATATTGACAGAGCATTCTCATCATAATCTCTTAACAGCAGATAAAAAGCTTAGGGTAATTATTAGCCTGACGCTGGTTATCCTTGTTGCTGAAGTAGTCGGTGGTCTAATTTCTCATAGCCTTGCGCTATTGAGTGACGCCGCACACGTATTTGTAGATGCTCTTGCTATTTCTCTAAGTTACTATGGGTTACGCCAGGCGACCAGACCGGCCGACCGGCATATGACCTTTGGCTATCACCGTATTGGAGTAATAGTGGCCGTGGGCAATGCCATTCTTATTTTTGCCATGGTGGGTTTCATCTTTTATGAGGCTTACCAGCGTTTTTTGACTCCTCAAGAAGTTGAAGTACCACTAATGCTTGGTGTCGCTAGTATAGGGCTTGCCGTCAATCTTTTCGCTGCTTTTTGGCTCCGTCGGGATCAGAAGACAAGCCTCAATGTGAAAAGTGCCTTCTGGCATGCTCTGGGTGATGGTGTATCTTCTCTGGGCGTTGTCATCGGTGGCATTGTAATGCTCTTCAGCGGGCTATCTGTTATTGATCCAGCTCTAAGCATATTTGTAGGCCTAATACTAATATTACCAGCCTGGCGTATCTTTAGAGAGGGGATGTCTGTCCTTCTCGAAGCAGTACCGGCAGAAGTTAATCCTGAGAGTGTAATAGAAGTTTTGCAAAATGTCCCCGGAGTTAGGGATGTTCATGATATCCACATCTGGAGTATTTCTCCTGAGAGAAGAGCTATGAGCTGCCACATAGTCGCCAGTAACATTTCTCTGCAGCAGACGGACATCTTACGCTACAATATTGAGGAGGTACTCCGGAAAAGGTTTAATATTGCCCACACCACTGTTCAGGTGGAGTGTGAAAATTGTGAGAATGGGATTTTTTGTAGTATTAATATTAAGGGAGATAAGGGCTAGATGTATATTATTATTGCCGGTGGCGGCATTGTTGGCTCTCATATTACCTCATCCCTTGCCAATAGCCATGAGATAACGGTAATTGATATGTCGGATGAAGTCTTGGAGAATATACACCGCCAGTTTGATGTGCGTATCTTGAAAGGTAACGCTGCTACACCAAAGACCCTTAAGGAAGCTGAAGCTGAGCGCGCCGACCTTATTCTGGCAGTTACTGATGTCGATGAGATCAATATGGTGACCTGCTTTATGGCCAAGGAGATGGGGGCTAAGACGACAGTGGCCCGCATCCGCAATGTGGATTATACAGGTTACTTCGTTACCCCCTCTCGTTCTCCGCAGGCTCCACGCCGGGTAATCCGCCCCAAAAATATGGGTATTGACATGGTCATCAATCCTGAAGCGGAAGCGGCTAAGGACATTGCGGCTACACTTTCCAGTTTGTATTCCACGCCGGCCGAGAGCTTCTTTGATGGTATTGTTCAAATAAGAGAGTTCAAGATAGGAGATAAGGCGCTTGAAGGCAAAAGGCTTGATGAAATTTCCTACCCTTATCCGTATGTCTTTGCGGCAATTGTCAGAGAGGGGCATGTCTTCATACCTCCAGAGAGTGAAGCCCTCAAGCTTGGCGATAGCGTTTACGTGATTGCTGAAAGAGATGTAATGGATGAACTGGGGAAGGTATTTACTCATCCCATGCATCCAGCCCGAAGTGTGGTGATTCTGGGTGGTGGCCGGATCGGCTTTTTACTGGCTGATGCCCTGGGGAAACGTGGAATCAGCGTCAGGCTCATAGAAAAAGATGCCGAGCGAGCTGATGATATAGCGGCCAGACTTGGCAGAGGTACTGTTCTTCAGGGGGATGGCACTGATCGGGATTTTCTGGTTGCACAGGGAGTCCCATCGTCTGATGCCTTTATTGCTGTTACCGATACTGATGAGGTTAATATCCTCGCCTGTCTACTTGTCAAAAACCTTGGTGTAGACCGTTCGATGGCTGTTCTTAATAAGCCGGAGTATGTGCCGTTGGCAGAGGCTATAGGTATTACCATAGCCGCCTTACCCCCCATAATTACCGCTGAAAGAATCGCCCGCTTCATATTGAGCGGTGCCGTCTCAGTGGCTTTACTTGAAGAAGAGCAACTGGAGGGCATTGAATTAGCTGTCGGACACTCAGCGAGTGCTGTTGGTAAAAGAGCGGATAGACTGAAACTCCCCGGAGTCGTCATAGGGGCCATTCTCAAGGGGGATAAGGTTATTCTACCCCCTGATGATAGTGTTATTGAGGAGGGTGATCATCTTGTTGTGGTTGCCCGGGCAGATAGTATCGGCTCCTTAGACCTTTTTGTTAAATGAAGATCAGGTCAGTTATAAGACCTTTGGGCCTTCTTTTATGCATACTGGGCCTGAGCATGCTCCTGCCATTGGGCTGGGGTCTTTATTTTAATGAAGGAACCGCCTTAGCCTTTGGTATTCCGGCCGGCGCTATGTTATTAGGAGGCGCTATTCTTTGGAAATTGATCCAGCCGACGGAAAGAAGGCTGAGCCGGCGGGAGTCACTTCTTTTAGTAGTCCTTACCTGGGTCCTTGCTTCCTTATTTGGCGCCCTGCCATATCTGCTTTCCGGTGCCTTGCCGACTTATCTGGACAGCTTTTTTGAAGCCATGTCTGGCTTCTCTAGTGCTGGGGCAAGTGTGTTTGTCTCGGTTGAAAATGTACCTCAAAGTATCCTTTTATGGCGGTCTTTTACCCAATGGCTTGGCGGAATGGGGATCGTTATGCTTTTTGTGGCCCTCTTTCCTATATTAGGGATTGGTGCTGCTTATCTTGCCGAAGCAGAAGCTCCCTCCGGTCAGGGCGAGCAGGTCACGGCCCGTGTTAGAGACACGGCTCGGGCTATCTGGTTAATTTACTTAATGTTATCTATAGTTGAGCTTGTGCTTCTTCTGGTCGCTGGACTAGAGGTTTTTGATGCGCTGACAGTTACTTTTAGTACTCTCCCCGGCGGTGGCTTTGCTCCTCACGACCTGAGTATAGGCTATTATGATAATTTCTTGGTTGAGCTCATCGTTATCATCTTTATGATTGCCGGTAGCGTCAACTTTAGCCTTTACTATCTCTTCTTTTGGCGACACCAACCGGGACGCCTTTTCAAAAATCCTGAGTTTGTTCTTTACATAACAATAATGCTAGTGTCCACCGGCCTAATTAGCCTTAATCTTATCCAGAATACCGGGCTTGCTCCGATTGAAGCCATCAGGCAAGCCGGTTTTCATGTCGTCTCAGCTGAGTCCACAACTGGTTTTGCTACTGCTGATTTTAACACCTGGCCTGACCTATCAAGGTTTATACTTCTTGCTCTGATGATTATTGGTGGTTCAGCCGGCTCAACTAGTGGTGCTCTAAAGGTGGTGCGGCTGATAATATCAGCTAAGTATATTCGCCGGCGCGTTATTCATTCTTTTAATCCTCAAGCAATTATTCCTTTAAAGATAGGTGATAACGTTGTACCAGAGGGATTCATAGCACGCAGCATTGGACTGGTTATTGTCTACATTGCCAGCATAATAATAGGTACCCTAATTATGACCGGGCTCGGTCTCGATGCCATTTCCGGGCTATCTTCGGTGATTGCCTGCCTGGGAACTGTAGGGCCAGGCCTTGGGATGGTTGGACCGATGTCTAATTATTTTGCCGTACCGGCGCTGGGCAAGATTGTCCTTATATTTTGTATGCTAGCCGGCAGACTTGAGTTTTTTACTCTTCTGGCCATCTTTAGCCCCTCCTTCTGGCGGTGGCGATAGCACACAAAGTTGCTAGAGTTGACAACGGGGTCTATAATCCCCTTGCTTATGGCTCTAGAGTTTGAAAACATCCTGGTGCCGATATCTGGCGGCAAGATTGACAAACAGGCTATTGAATTAGCCTGTTCCCTGACCAAAAAAAAGGGAGGCCATATCTTTGCCATCCATATTGTTCAGATTGATCAGTCTTTACCGCTCGATGTTGAAGCTACCCCTGAGATCAGCAGGGCGGAGACAATTCTTAGCGATGTAGAAGAATTCGTCGAAGACCTCGGTTATGATATCAGTGTTGACCTTTTCCAGGCGAGAGAAGTTGGCCCGGCCATAGTGGAGGAAGCAAAAGAGCATCACGCAGACCTAATCTTAATAGGTCTTCCTCCGAAAATTTGCCCTGAAGGGTTTCGTCTTGGTGAAGTAGTCCCTTACCTGCTGGAAAATGCACCCTGCCGGGTTATTGTTTATTACCAGCCGGCTACTGGCGAAGAGTGCTAGCGCTATATCAATTCTTATGGATAAGGTCGCAATATATATTCACATCCCGTTTTGCCTGAAGAAATGTAGCTACTGTTCCTTTGTCTCCTATGGCGGACGCAGAGATTTTATCCCGAGATATATCCAGGCCCTTAAGAAAGAGATATCTACCAGAGTGGTTGATAACCCGGTAGCCACTATTTATTTCGGTGGTGGCACGCCCAGCCTTCTTACTGTGGGCCAGATCAGGGAACTCTCAGATTGGCTTAAGGCCAATTTTACTTTCGATAATGAGATTGAGGTCAGCCTTGAAGCTAATCCCGGTACTCTGAATAAAGACTTTTTAAGTGAATTGAGACAGATGGGCATAAACAGGTTAAGCCTGGGCGCGCAAAGCTTTCATAACGACGAGCTTAAGATGCTGGGCAGGGTCCACTGTGCGGAAGATATTGAGGCTGCCTTCCACCTGGCCAGAAATGCTGGTTTTACTAATATAAACCTGGACCTGATCTATGGAATTCCCGGGCAAAGTTTGATGAAATGGGAGGAGACACTCAAGTCTGCAGTTAGGCTAGGTCCGGAGCACCTCTCTTGTTATCTTCTTACCCTCGAAGATGATGTGCCCCTCACACAGTCTATTAGTGACGGCATATTGCCCTTACCCGACGATGATGTGGCTTGTGAGCAATATGAGCTCGCTGAGGCTGTATTATCAGAGTATGATTATGAGCATTATGAACTATCCAATTGGGCAAAACCAGGATTTAGGTGCCAGCACAACCTTTTCTACTGGCAGTTAGCCCCTTACCTTGGCTTCGGAGTAGCGGCTCATTCATTTATTAATGGCCACCGCCGGGCAAATACAGGTAAACTGGACACTTATCTGGATAATCCTTTCAGTATAGAGGAGGACAATGAGCTTGATAAGACACACGAAGTTGCCGAGGCAACCATTCTCGGCCTAAGACTTACTGAGGGGATAGATTTAAAAGAAATGGATTGCAGGTTTGGAGATATGTTCTCAAAATATAAACCTGTCTTTGAGGATACTATGGGGCTTGGCCTTCTGGAGCTTGCTGGCAACCGGATCAGATTGACAGACCAGGGTAGGTTTCTTTCCAATGAGGTCTTCTGGAGGCTTTTACCGGATAGTTAAAGATAATGCTACAGGATAATATCAGAAATTTCTGCATCATAGCTCACATTGATCATGGCAAGTCCACCTTAGCCGACCGGTTTATTGAGCTCACCAATGCTGTCTCACCCACTAAGATGAGAGAGCAAGTGCTTGACAACCTTGATCTAGAAAGAGAGAGGGGTATCACCATTAAGGCTAAGGCGGTGAGGCTTCTATATAAGTCTAAAGAAGGTAAGGAATACCACTTAAATCTTATTGATACCCCCGGTCATGTCGATTTTTCTTATGAGGTCTCCCGGACTCTGGCTGCTTGTGAGGGGGCTATCCTTGTGATAGACGCCACTCAGGGTATTCAGGCCCAGACTCTGGCCAATGTTTATCTGGCCATGGATAGAAATCTTGAAATTATACCAGTGATCAATAAGATAGACCTGCCAGGCGCCGAACCGCAGCGTGTACTTGGTGAGATAGAAAGCGTACTTGGTTATTCTGAAAGCGATGTACTCCTGATCAGTGCTAAGACGGGTCAGGGGGTGCCTCAGCTTCTGGAAGAGGTTATCAGGCGTGTGCCACCACCTGGGGGTAACCCTTCTGGGCCGTTACGAGCCCTTGTCTTTGATTCTTACTATGATAGCTATAAAGGTGTTGTACTATGTCTGCGAGTGGTTGATGGAGAAGCTAAAACAGGTGACCGGCTTAGATTAATGGGTCATGGCACAGAGATTGAGGCATTGGAGATAGGCTATTTTATCCCTGGCCCTAAGGTAACAGACGCCTTATTAGCCGGAGAGGTTGGCTATCTGTCAACCGGCCTCAAGGATATCGCTAGCTGCCCTGTTGGGGACACTGTCACTCTGTCTCAGGATGGTGCAGAAACTCCACTTATTGGTTATCGGCCGGCCAAGTCTATGGTGTTTGCCGGTCTCTATCCAGCACAGACTGATCAGAGCCTTGAACTCCGGGAGGCCCTGGATAAGTTGAGACTTAATGATGCCTCTCTTACTTATACCCCGGAATCAAGTCCAGTTATGGGACAGGGTTTTCGCTGTGGTTTCCTGGGGTTACTTCATCTCGATATTGTTGTAGAGCGGCTGGAAAGAGAATTTGGTCTTCCGGTAGTGGTTACGGCGCCAGCCGTCACCCTCAGGGTTACCACTACCAGTGGCGAGGTAATTGAGGTAATAAACCCGACAGAGCTTCCCTCACCATCGAAAATTGCAAAACTCGAGGAGCCATGGATAAAACTTTCAGTAATCACCCCCTTTAAGTTTATTGGACCCTTGATGGAGTTTATTAAGGAGAGCGGTGGTGTTTATAAAAATACTGAGTATCTGGGTGAATTTTCCTTAAGCCAGCAGAGGGTGAGACTTGAATATGAGCTGCCCTTACGGGCCATGTTAACCACATTTTACGATTCTCTTAAGGCCTTAAGCCAGGGCTATGTTTCTCTTGACTATGAGTTTATCGGCTATAAAGAAACAAAACTGGTCAAAATGGATGTTTTGGTGAACGGCGTTCTGGTTGATGCCTTTAGCCGGGTTGTCCCGGAAGAAAAGGCTTATCAGGCGGGCAGGGATATTGTGGGTAAACTAAGAGAGACCATACCGCGTCAGCTTTTTGATGTTGCTATCCAGGCTGCCATCGGCAGCCGCATTATTGCTCGAGCTGAGATTAAGGCAAAACGTAAGGATGTCCTCGCTAAGTGTTATGGCGGGGATATAACCCGCAAAATGAAACTGCTGGAAAAGCAAAAAGAGGGCAAAAAGAGAATGAAGATGATCGGCAGAGTAGAAGTCCCCCGAGAAGCCTTTGTTGATCTTCTTAAAATTGGCACCTAAATTTTGATTGGCCGTTTATATTAGCGGGACTAACTATATCTTAGACTGATTGTGCTTTTAAGGAAGCTTATCTATACCATAGAGTCTTTGGGCGATTTTTTCCGCTTGCTCCAAATCAGCTTTAGTGTTGATATTAAAGAAACTGAGATGTTCAGGGTCAAATTTGTTAAGCTCCTCTTCACTAACATATCTTACATTCAGCTGACTAAGTAAATTAGAGGTTTGTAATTCATCTCGCCGTAGCAGTTCCTCGATTGGCCCAAGGCAGCTTTTAGAATAAATTGCATGCAGTGGCTCTACCTTTTCATCTATTCTAGGAATAACTATGTCGTAGCCTGATAAAAGAGTGAACATATAATAAAGCAAGCTCGAATTAAGAAATGGCATATCGCAGGCGACAACCAGTGAAGCAGGTCCTTCGGATGCTTTTAGGCCACTATAGATACCAACTAATGGTCCCTTGCCAGGTATAACATCGTAAACTGTCCGAACACTAGGGGTTGGTATATCGTGTGGCGAAGCATTCACCACTATTATCTCGGTCTTAAGCGGATCAAGAGATTGAATGACCCATTCAATTAAACTCATGCCGGCAAGCTTTGTACTGGGCTTATGTTGCCCCAACCTTCTTCCGCGCCCGCCAGCCAGAATTATTGATGTCAGCATATTGTTTTTTGTCTCTTCTCTTTAGTGCCATTTTGAACAGGGCAGTTGCCATGGCTAACAGTGGGCGTCAGGCTTGATAGTGTATTGGTGTGCCATATATTAATAGTCTTAAGCATGTTCGGCATTTATGTTAATCCGAAAGACATAATTCAGGCAAGGCGGGTTTGCCTGGCGAGTCTGCCTGTGTTAGATTTAACAAAAGGAGGAGATAAATGGCAGAGTTTGTTAATCCATTTAGTGGAGTTATACCACCCCGGAAGCTTAGCCAGAATGAGCTGGTGCGTGCTATTCGCCTGAACATTGCCGCCGAGCATGAGGCAGTTCACCTCTATATGTCTCATGCTGATGCCACCGACAACCCGCTAGCCAAAAAAGTCCTTATTAATATTGCTAACGAGGAAAGGCAGCACGCAGGCGAATTCGCCCGTCTGCTTGAGCTGCTTACCGGAGATGAGGACGAATGGCTCAAGAAGGGTGCCGCCGAGGTTGACGAGATGGCCGAAGGACTGAAGTAAGCGCCTAGTCCTTAAGAACCAAAGAAATATCTTTGCTATAATTTTAGTCTGGGGATATAGCTCAGTTGGGAGAGCGCTGCGTTCGCATCGCAGAGGTCGGGGGTTCGAATCCCCCTATCTCCACCATCGGGGATGATACCTAGAACCTTTTGCGACTGTTGGTTATGATCGTTACCGTTCCACACATGACAATTGGAGCTAAAACGCGTAATGGATACCGACATCATTTTCCTAGCAAACACCAGAGTCCGAGTAGAAGCTGAGAGTCGATCCCTCAATTGAAGAAACCTCCTATTTTCGATAACGGGAAATGATTGAAAACGGTAAAGGCAGGAAAGAATATGTCAGCGTCGTCTGCCGGAGGCGGTCTCTATTGATGGTGTCTAACGCTTCATCTTGACGGCATAATCTGAACCTCCTATGATAAAGTCAGGTGAGTTAAGGTGGATTTCTTCACAGGAGGTGTATGTCATGGCAGATGTGGTGCGACGTATTGAGTACTACTATATCGTGGTTCCCAATCAGACAGGAGAGGGTGCTAAGGTTCTCAACGCGCTCAAGGCGGAGGGTATCAACCTGGTTGCTTTTAGTGGTTTCCCGGTGAGCGCGCGGCGTGCTCAGATCGATTTCATACCCTCTAACCGAGACGCCTTCCTTGCGGCAGCAAAAAAGGCAGGGCTCAAGCCGGTGGGACCCAAAGTTGCTTTCCTGATCCAGGGCCAGGACCGTATGGGTGCCGTCGCTGATATAGTTAGCAAACTAAGGGAGGCTAAGATCAACATCACAGCCATGCAGGCCATTGCCGCCGGTGAGGGGCATTACGGGGCTATCCTATGGGTCAAACCGCGCAACATCAGTAAGGCCGCCCAGGCGTTGGGCGCTTCTTAGGGCATAAGGAATAACCGGAGGGTACATCGTTTAGCAGCGGCAGCCACTTCCCCAGGAGGTGACCTGAAATGAAGGATGAGCACAATGTTGATGCCAGAAATATGAAGCCGGAAGAACACATGACCATGGGGCATGAAATGCCATCTTCTATGAAGCGCTCCGGGGCGCATGAGGCCGTGGGGCATGATATGAAAGCAGGGCACGAAATGAAGGGCATGAGTGAGCGCGAACACCATGCCATGATGATTGCCGACTATCGCCGGCGTTTTTGGGTATCGCTGATTCTTACGGTTCCGATACTGCTGCTTTCCCCTCTTATACAGGGTTTTTTGGGCCTTGAAGGGAGAATTAATTTTCCGGGCGATTCGTACGTGTTGTTTGCCCTTTCCTCGGTTGTCTATTTTTACGGAGGCTGGCCTTTTCTCAGAGGCATCTTTAATGAATTAAAGTCGAAATCACCGGCGATGATGACGCTCATCGCCGTAGCTATTACTACTGCTTATGTGTACAGCGCCGCTGTGGTTTTCGGACTTAGCGGATCGGCGTTCTTCTGGGAACTGGCAACCCTTATT
>DFYH01000027.1:8501-45117 GCA_002382615.1 Dehalococcoidia bacterium UBA4087 | reverse complement strand
CAGGCACTACTGGCTGAGCGAAAGAGGAAACTGCGAGAGGCCGCCGCCAGGCGAAAGGAGGTGAATAGCGGCAAGAAGGAAACTAGACTCGTGAATGGAGCCGAAGCGATAGAGGAGGTAAGGACTTGACAAGAATTGTGGAGATTTATATCATTTTGCTACCATCGGTTTGTCCGAAAACGAGGGAGTAGGTGGAAAAGGTCAGACGAGCACGCGAAAAGGGCAAGGAGCCAAGAGTGGAGGGCAAAAAAGGCGGATGTAAGTAGAAGGTGAAATGCCCCGGTCTTTCATCTTCAAATGGTTCGGTGGCTAAATTCACTGGCAGGCATGTCAGCTAGCCGCTAAAAAAGAGGATTTATAAGGAGGAATACAATGACTAGTAAATCGGCAAGATTCGTACCAAGCGTCAAGTTAGCACGTTATGATGTCGTCAATAAGGAGGGCGACGACATGGGTCAGGTGCAGACTTTCGTGGTGGATATGCGCGAAGGGTTGATTGCGTTCGCGCTGGTTGCCTTTGGAGGCATTCTTGGCATCAGCGACAAGTGGTTNNCTGCCCTGGGCCGCTTTAAAGTGGCACCCGGAGACAATGAAGTTCGTTCTGGATATGCCGGAAGAAGTCCTCAAGAATGCTCCGGGTATGGACAAGGATAAGTGGTTGGAAGAGATTGACAGATGGCAGGAAGAGCAAGACCTGGAGTTGCTTGACCGCTATTACACCAGCCATGGTTACGAGCCATACAGGGGAATAGTGCAACAGAGGGTAACAAAAATAGGCAGCCACAAGCCTGATGCTAAGTTTGAGATAACCAAGGACGTGGCGGGGGAATTCAGGTTTAAGCTGGTTGCTACAAACGGAGAGTGCATCGCAGTGTCGCAGGGTTATAATGCCAAAGACAGCGCACTGAAAGGCATTGAATCCGTAAAGCAGAACGCGGCTGAGGCCGTGATAGNNCCGTGAAGCAAAACGCGGCTGAGGCGGTGATAGAAGACAAGACCCTTTAGCGCAATCGAGTTAAAGCCAAGTGAAATCACAGTTGGGGGTGCTCATTGGCCGGGGGTCCCAACAGTTGGTTTATAGGTAATGAAAGGTATGAGCAAGAGGTAGTGAATGCAGAATTCACTTTCCAATATGGTTGCATGCGCCACCCGGTAACTCCGGGGAATGACGCCGATAAATAAAAAGGAGGAGACATGGGTATCCTATTAGCTATTGGAATCATTCTCTTCATTTTGTGGCTGCTTGGATTATTCGTCTTTAACCTGGGCAGTCTAGTCCACATTGCGCTTGTTATCGCCGTCATTCTTATTATTATCTGGCTGCTGAGAGCCGTATTCAGGAGAGGTTAGGTCTTTCCAGCCTTTGAGCAAAACTTTGCAAGCCATAATATAAAAATAAAACATGCTTGCGACAGCGAAAGCTCAAAGGTTTACCGGCCATCTAACGCCGGGGTAACCTGAGAAGATATAACCTCTCGTCTGATTGATGCCGGTGCCGTATTACCCGCCAGCAAGATTGCTGTCGCTCCAGATACCACGGGCATGGTGGCTGTGGAAGCGCCCACCTCTCAACTGTCATTGCGGCGCCTCTTTTTCCTAATTGTCATTGCNNCCGAAGGAAGCCGTGGCAATCTCTCTCGGTGGCAGGGAAGCACCTACCTCCCAATTGTCATTGCGAAGCCTGCGTCAGCAGGCTGTGGCAATCTCTCACGCTGGCTGTGGCAACACAGACTTATTGGGGTTAAAATTAAAGGTAAGATACATCTTAGGGAGCCGGCAGTGAAATATAAAGTAAACATTAAGAAAACCGATGAGGGGTACGCCGTGTGGGTGCCCGGACTTCCCGGTTGTTGGTCACAGGGTAGGACCGAGGAAGAAGCCTTGGAAAACATCAGGGATGCCATACAAACCTATCTGGAAACCATTGAAGAGCTAAATAAGGGTAAAGAATCTCGTTACGTAGAAATCGGATAGAAATTGCCCAGTCTGCCAGGTATAAATCACGAACGTGCCGTAAAGGCCTTTGAGAAAGCAGGTTTTTGGGTCGCAAGGCAGGGTAAACATACGACTATGACCAATGGCGAAAGAATAATTACTATACCCCGGGCAAACCCGATTAATGCCTATACGATGGGTGGAATCATAACTGATCGCGGTTCCTCGCCATGACACTAGAGGAGGCATGGGCCGCCCTCTGGCTCCTTAGCCCCCTGGGCCGGGTGCCCGGCGGTAGGGGCATTCAAGCTGGCACTGCTCACACTGGTATTCACAGGGCTCAACATGAATGACTATGCTAATATCGCCAAACTTCTCCTTAAGGTCGGCCTCAAGGTGGCTTGCCATGTTGTGAGCATCCCTAAGGCTTATGTCCGGCTGCATGAGCAGGTGAAGATCAACAAACCGTTCCCGCCCTGCCTTTCGGGTGCGGAGTTTATGAAAGCCGACGATAGATTTATTGTGTTCGTTTAGAAGGCTCTTGATAATCTCTTCTTCAACCCCGGGTAAGCTCGTGTCAACCAGCCCTCCAAAAGACTCTCTAAAAACGCTTATAGCCGACATTATAATGACGCCGCTTATAGCCAGGGCGATGATGGGGTCTAAGATGGCCATGTCGGTGAAGTAGATGACGACCATGCCGGCTAAGACCCCGGCTGCCGAATAAACATCGGCGGAGATGTTTTTGGCCATGGCTCCAAGGAGAAGCGAATCAGACTCAGCAGATACTCTCCTTAAGTACCGTGATAGTAAAATGCTGGCAATAATGGAGACCGCCATGACCGCTATGCCGTCTATGGCCAGCTCTATAGTTGCCCCTTCAATAAAACGGCGAATGGCAGAATAGATAATTGAGATGCCGGCCACAAATATAAGACTGCCCTGAATAACGGCGGCGACATTCTCCATCTTGCCATGACCGAAGGCATGCTCCTCATCGGCCGGCTGGATGGCCATCCTCAAGGCCCATATGGCCAGTATTATCTCAATAAGGTCCAGGAAGCTATCAGCCGCCTGGGCCAAAATGCTCAAACTGCCGGTGGTGATGCCGACGGCCAGCTTTATTCCTATTAAACCGATGACGGTGATAAGGGCAATCCAGGCGGCCCTGCTTCTGGTCTCAGACATTTAGCTTCCCCGGGGTAGGATTAGGCTGGCCCAGTCTTTTTCTTCCCAGGCTACCAGAATGGGTGGGGCGATAAAAAGAGAGCTGTAGGCACCGGCCACAATACCGGCAATGAGGGCGATGGCGAAGTTTTGAATATTGGCGCCGATGAATAGTAAAAAGGCCAGTACGGCTATAAGTGTGGTGAAGCTGGTATTGAAAGAGCGGGCCATACTCTCGGTCACACTCTTACCCACCACTGCGGCGAAGTCGGCGCCCGGCATCCCGCGGTTATCCCTTATGCGGTCAAAGACGACCACCACATTATTGACGCTGTAACCAATGACGGTCAGCACCCCGATAACAAGCAGGAGGTTAGCCTCAATATTAAAAAACTCCCCCAAAATGGCAAAAACACCGAGGGTGATGATAACGTCATTGAGTAGAGCAATAATAGCGCAGACGCCGTAAAGGAAGGGGCGGGGCATCTTTCTAAACGCCAGGGCCATATAAAGCAAAATGGCTACCACGGCAATGGCCACGCCTATAATGGATGTTCTGACGGTCTGCTGGGCAATTGTTGGTTCTATATTTTCAAAGCCTCGCTCTTCAAGATTGCCGAACTTCTCAGCAAGTGCCAGTTCTATTTCCTCCTTTTCATTTCCTGAAAGGACAGTGCTGCGGATAATAATATCCCCTGCTCCTGTTGTCTGGATAATGGCGTTCGGGTAGCCCAGCTCTGCCAGAGCGGTTTTAACCTCCTCGGTTGATACCTCCTCTTCAAAGCCTAGGGTCAGAAGTGAACCGCTGCTAAACTCGATGCCCGGCTTGAGCCCAAAGATTCCCAGTGCCACAAGGCTTATGATGATGGCTACGAGACCAGCTATAAAAAACCACCGCCTTTTACTGAAAAGATCAGTCATTTTTCTCCTTAAGATAAGGGGTAAAAAGGCTAGGCCTTTTTGATAGTGGGCTTAGCTCAAAAAGCCGGAAGATTGAGCGTGAAACCAGCATGGCGGTAAACATGCTTACGGCAACGCCGATAAAAAGGGTCATGGCAAAACCTTTGATGGTTGCCCCTCCGGCAATACTACCTCCGGCCCAATAGAGGACGGCACAGACGATAAAGGTAGTTATATTGCTATCTCTAATAGCCGGCCAGGCACGGCTGAAACCGGCTTCAATAGATGCCTTAACAGTTCGCCCGCTGTTTAACTCCTCTTTGGTTCGCTCGCTAATGAGCACATTGGCATCTACAGCCATCCCCAGCGATAGTATAAAACCACCGATACCGGGTAAGGTTAGCGTTACTGGTACTAGCTTAAAGATGGCCAGGGTCAGAAACAAGTAAAATACCAGGGCCAGTGAGGTTACTACCCCGGAGACGCGGTAATAAAAAAGCACAAAGATGATTATCAGGGCTAGTGCTACTACACCGGCCTTAAGGGCTAGGTTTATGAAAGACTCGCCCAGAGTGGGTGAGACTGTCGATTCATAAACAATCTCAAGCGGCACCGGCAGACGGCCGGCATTAAGCTGTCTGGAAAGCTCAGTAGCCTCGTTTAAGCTTAGCCCGGTGATCTGGCCACTGGTGGTTATAACTGCCTGCACTACTGGGGCAATGGGCAAGCCGTCTTCTCCTCTTAAGGCGTCATCACCATCAAAAATTCCTAGGCGCTTGCCGAGGAGGCGCTTGGTGACTTCTTCTGATATCTTGGCTCCCTCGTCGTTCCATTCAAAATAAAGGTAAACCTGTCCTGTGGTCTGGTCTATGCCAACGCGGGTGTTCTCTTTAAAGTAACTGCTGGTGAGTTCTTTTTCCACGCCGTTAATCATGGCCGTGGCTGGTTTCCAGCGTCCTAATTCATTTTCCCACCTGGCCTCTTCGTCACTAGCGGCCGGCTCGCCAAATTCAAGAAGGGCGGTTCGTCCCAATCTTTCTTTCTGCTCCTCGGTAAGCTGCACACCGGCCAGCTGAATTGAGATCTTGTCTTCACCATAGAGCTCTATTACTGGCTCACTTACCCCCAGGGGATTTACCCGGTTACTGAGTATGGCGGCGGCACTTTGCATCACCTCGGCCCTCTGATCGGGTTCAACCGATGATAGGTCTGCCTGGTAGATAAGCTGTACCCCTCCCTTAAGGTCAAGGCCGTAGCTTATGCCCCGGGAGAAAAGTAACCCCTTATCCAGAGGAACTACCACCATCACCGATAGTATAAAGATGATGGCTAGGCTTACGAGCCAGATCAGATTTCTTTTCGTCAATTTATCCTCAAGCTTAAGCCGCTATTATAGACTAATCCTCATCCTTTAGAAAGTGAGGGCTAAGCAGCAGTTTTTCGGCGTAGGCTAGAGCCTCTTCTGTGGTCTTTACCTCACCCGATGCCTGGGCCTCTTTTATCTCACCTAAGAGTTGGCCAATCAAAGGGCCGGGGCTCAAATTAAATTTGTCCATTATAATGTGCCCATCAAGTAATTTGGGCAGGCTCTTAATACCTGCCGGCTCAAAGTATTTTTCTACTATATACCCGGCGACCCGGGTGTGCCACCCCCAGTCCTTTTCATCTAGCTCAGGCCCTCTTGTTGCCAGATGGTCGGCCAGGCTAAAGAAAAGTGCATCTAAGGTCTCATCTCCGGTGTCTCTGAAGTAACGGTAGAGGGCCCGGTCGGAGGGCAAATCTTCACCTAACTGCACCGGCCTTAGATGGTAGTAAACCACTTTTTCAACCACCCGGACCTCTTTATTGCTGAACCTTAGTCTTTCTAAAATAGGCCCCACCTTAGCTGCTCCGAGCTTAGGGTGCCCCGGGAAGCGCACCCTGCCCTTGATTATCGTCTTAGTCTCTGGTTTGGCAATATCATGAAGGAGAGCGCTTAGCTTTAAAAGCTCTCTCCTGGTGGCCGGGTAGCTTATTTCTTCATTGAAGTGCTTTCCGATTTCATCTGACCACGGTATGGAGTCTAAGACTTGGGCATAAGGCCAACCACCTTTTCGCAGGACATAATCAACGCCGTCAATACTTTGAAGCGAGTGGTTGAACACATCCCACTGATGTTCCTTGGGTTGTTCCACCCCTTTTAGTGTTTCAAGCTCGGGGATAATAGCCCGGGTTAAGCCGAGCTGGTCCATATAAAGAAAAGCCTCAGCACTTCTCACCAGTCTTAATATTTTTAATAGCTCTTCTCTTATCTTCTCGCCGGCTACCTTGGCAAGAAGGTGGCTTGAAGCCTTTATCTTGGATCGAGTCTCTGACTCAATTGTAAAGCCGAGTTCTAAAGAAAGCCTCACCGCTCTTAGAAGCCGGGCCGGGTCTTGTTCAAAGATATCTCCCCTTACCATCCTGATTACCGTTTGCTTAAGGTCGGCTAAGCCACCGGTGCTGTCAATAATAGAAGCTGGCATATCCTGTACCTTTTCGATAGGTACGGCCAGGGCATTGATGGTAAAATCGCGTCTGGCAAGGTCAGCCGTAATATCCTTGTCAAAATAGTTGAGGTCTATCTGCCAGTTGTTCAGGACTATTCTGGCGATAAGGTTGGTCTCATCAAGGGGGACAAAGGTCCCGCCGAGTATTTTTGCCAGCTCGGGGCCTACTTTGAGGGGATTTTGGTCTATGGCTATATCTATATCGTTGGTTTTCCTGTTAAGGAGCAGGTCCCGTACTATCCCACCTACAAGATAGCCTTTGATATTAAGTGCTTCAAGGGCCAGCTTTATCTTACTAATGGCCGAGGAGATATTTTCCATTTTAGCCTAAGGGTTCTCGGCTAATTTAAGTTTGGCGAGGAACTTTACTACTGGTGAGAGTCCTTTTCTTAAGAAGGGTGAGAGAAAGTATATAAGGTAACTTACCCCCACGCCGATTGCCCAGCCACCCAGTATGTCTAAGGGGTAATGCACTCCCACATACACCCGGGAAAAGGCCCATAGGAAGGAGAAGGCGTGCATCATATAGCCTGGGCGGCGTCTCCTTAGCCACACGCTGGTAGCCAAGACTGATCCAATGGCAGCGGCGTTGCTGGGGAATGAAGGGTCCCAGGGTTTGTAGAAGAAAACATCCTCCGGGTTTACCTGGGGCAAGCTTTCAAAGGGTCTTGGCCAGGGGTCAAAGCCGACTGCGCTGTTAAGAATAAGCACTACCAGCTGGGCGATCCCCAGTGAAATAGCACTTAAAATAACTGTCCACTGGTCTTCTTTTCTTAAGACAGGCTCTTTTTCCCAAAACCAGAGCCCTACCAGGAAAAGAAAGAGCACCAGCGGGATAAAGTAATCATTGGCCAGAAAACCCATAATCCGGTCAAGGACCGGCCCGCCAAAACTGTAAATAGCTAAGAGCAGGCCCTTATCGGGAGGCATCTTCTTTAATATGCCTTCTTATGCGCTGCGGCTGGTCTTTCTTAACCTGCTTTAGCGGTAGGTTGATGACCCGGGTTACCAGCAGGGTTGAGGGGATGGCCAAAGTAATGTTAAGGATCATCATGCCGGTATGAAAGTGGGCAAACTCCAGGACATTTAAAGTGCGGTCACCGGAGAAGAAAAACCAGCATAAGCAGCCCAGAATGATGAGGGCACCAAGGAGGTAGCTTAAAGTTGGGTTTTCAAAGAAGGTGAGCCCTCGCAGGTGGCTGTGGCCGGCGGCTATCTGGATGGTGCCGAAGATGCTGCCAAATAAAAGCAGGAAATGCTCTAGCCAAAAACTCATAATGCTTTACTTTACCCTTTTTGATTTTGGTTAGTCAAGACCGTAAAAATCAACATCTATCACCCAGCCCGGGGGCAATCTTACACCCCTTAGGAGTTCGGTGGGGTCTTGCCCTTTTAAGATTACCTGCCAGCGGTATTTTCCTTTTAGCCTTGGGATGAAGGCTGGTGCCGGGCCTATAACCCGGGTAACATCTCCCCTGGAGTGGCCTTCATCTTCGAGCAATTTTCTTACCCTCATGGCTTCTGACCTTGAGCGCTGGTTGTTGGTATGGCTGTAGGTTAATCTTACCATGCGGCTAAACGGTGGATAGGCAAGGCGCCGCCTGAATTCTATTTCCTGCTTATAGAATTCATCATAGTCCTGGTGGGCAGCGGCTATTACGGCATAGTGGTCTGAAGAGAAGGTCTGTATTATAACTCGTCCTCCTCGGGGGCCTCTTCCAGCCCTGCCGGCCACTTGAGTTAGCAGCTGGAAGGTCCGCTCGGCTGAGCGGAAGTCGGGGAGGTGAAGTGAAGTGTCGGCGTTGATGACGCCGACCAGGGTTACTCCGGGGATATCCAGGCCCTTGGCTATCATCTGGGTGCCAATGAGGATCGCTCTTTCCTCTTTTCTGAAGCTTTCCAGTATCTCCTGGTGGCTCAGGCGTCCTCTGGTGGTGTCACTATCCCAGCGGATGGTTTTAATATCAGGGAAAAAGGTATCTACTTCCTGCTCAAGCTTCTGGGTACCTCCACCAAGGAATTTTATCTGGCTGCTGGAACACCGGGGGCAGCTCTTGGGCAATTCTATACGGTAGTTACACTGATGGCATATGAGTGCCTCCTCGGCCGCATGGTAAGTCAGGGCCACCTCACATCGCCGGCACCGCCAGACAAATCCGCAGTGGCGACACTGTACAAAGCTGGCACTGCCCCGGCGGTTATAAAAGAGAATGATCTGTTCGTTATTGTTGATGGCCAGTTCCATTAGCTGGCGGAGGCGCTGGCTGAAAAGGCTGCGGTTACCTTTTTTAAACTCGTTTCTCATGTCAACCAGTTCAACCTGGGGTAGAAAAAGCCCGCTCACCCTTTCCGGCAATTGAAGAAGTTTAAAATTGCCTCTCTGGGCCTGGTAGTAGGTTGAGACGTCGGGAGTGGCGCTGCCGAGANNAAGCTCGGCCATTTTTATGGCTACATCTCTAGCATGATATCTGGGTGATGTGTCTTGTTTATAAGTCCACTCCTGCTCTTCGTCAATAATAATTAACCCCGGGTTAGGCAGGGGTGAAAAAAGGGCGCTTCTGGCCCCGATGACCACGCTATAGTCTCCCTGGCTGATGCTTCGCCACTCATCAAACTGCTCCCCCAGGCTCATCCGGCTGTGCATGACGGCCACTTTTTCCGGAAAACGACTTAAGAATTGCTCTATAGTCTGTGGGGTGAGGGCAATTTCAGGTACCAGCACCATGCCGCTTTTACCGAGTCTTTCGGCCTCGGCCATAGCTTCTAGGTAGACCTCGGTCTTGCCGCTCCCGGTAANNCCTTTCTTAAGGCCTCTTTTATTTCTTTGAGCGCTTCTTCCTGGGCTGAGGTTAGTTTGTGATGGGTATAGGCTGAAGGTCCTGTGTGTTTAGCCGGCGTCCTCTTTACTTCAACTTCTCTTATGGCGATGAGGCCTTTTTTAACCAGAGCGCTTACTGTCGGTCTGGTTAAATCTATCTTTTCCCTCAGTTCTTTTAGGCTCACGCCCTCTGGTTTTTGGATGAGCACCTCCAGAATAGTTTTTTGTTTATTTGCTCTGGTCCCGAGTTTTTTAATTTCATCTTCAAGGTTTTTGCTGCCCACTGGTACCAGGATTTGCTCTTTTTTGGGCTTAACCCGCGGTGGCTTTAGTCGGTAGACTCTTTCTATAAGGCCACTTCTTATCAGTCTATTTACGATTACGCTGGCCTTTTTCTTNNGCTGGCCTTTTTCTTGCCCATTACGATTACGCTGGCCTTTTTCTTGCCCATTACGGTTATGCTGGCCTTTTCCTTGCCCATTACGGTTATGCTGGCCTTTTCCTTGCCCATTACGGTTATGCTGGCCTTTTCCTTGCCCAGGCTTTTTTCTAAATCCCTTAATTCAACTTCGCCGGCCAGCCGAATTGTTTTTAGTATCTTTTCTTCATCAGCAGAAATCCCATCAGATTTTTTTTCGGTGGCTCTTAAATAGACAACTGTGCTACGGACAAAGGCTGGTGGTAGCATCAGGGCAGTTGCTTCAAATAGGGAGCAGAGATAGTAGTCGCTTAGCCATTTGGCTAGTTCGAGCTGATAGGGTGCAAGATATACTTCATCTGTAGCAAGAATATCTCGGGTCTCCTCAACGCCGCTTATTTGGCTTAAGGCAAAGACAACACCCTGCAAAATCCTTTCACCGAAAGGTACCCGGACAACTTGCCCTGTTTGGACAGTTAGGCCTTCAGGGATGTGATAGGTAAATGTCTGATGCCCGGCGAAAGGTGCGTTGACACAGACCTCAGCGTAGGACAATGCTACTCAGCGGTAGTCTTTTCTTCCCGCTTCTCTCTTAGTCTTGCTTTTTTGGTGCTAAGTCCTCTCAGGTAGTAGAGCTTGGCACGGCGTACTTTGGCATGTTGTAAGACATCAATTTTGGCAATTCTTGGCGAGAGGAAGGGAAAGGTGCGTTCAACACCGATGCCGGAGACTACTTTCCTCACCGTAAAATTACCACCATCGGCACCGCGGCGTACTTTAATGACCACTCCTTCAAACCCCTGCAGCCTCTCTTTGCCGCCTTCGATGATTTTGAAACTTACATTTACCGTGTCCCCCGGGGATACCTGCGGTATATCTAGTTTTGTTTCCTCTGTCATATCTAATTCTCCTTAAGCGTTAAATTTTAACAGTTATCGGCTGGCTTTTCCAATTCCTCTGGGGAAGCTCCTGCATCTTTGGGGAGGTCCTGTCGGTGCTTCAGGGTGCGTTCCATAGATTTTCTCCGCCGCCACCTGTCGATTTCCTGATGATTGCCTGATAGTAAAATCTCTGGCACTGTCCAGCCGCGGTAGCTAGCCGGGCGGGTGTATTGTGGATATTCAAGAAGGCCTTCGTTAAATGATTCATCCTTGATAGATTCTTCCGAACCTAAAACACCCGGTATAAGCCTGGTCACTGCGTCGGCAATTACTAGCGCCGGAAGTTCGCCACCGCTTAAGACGTAATCGCCAATGCTTATCTCATCGGTGGCCAGGTGCTCTTTTACCCGCTCATCAACGCCTTCATAGTGGCCGCAGATGAGGAGTAGAGCTGACTTTTGGGCTAAGTCACGGGCTATCTGCTGGTTAAACAAGCGCCCCTGAGGGCTCAGCAATATTATGGGTGTCCCTCCTTTCCATGGCTGGTTGGTCTTTTTTATGTATTCAAAGGCCTCAAAAATGGGTTCTGGTTTGAGCAGCATCCCCGGGCCACCGCCGAAGGGACGATCATCAACAGTGCGGTGCCGGTCGTGGGTAAAGTCGCGGATGTTATAGATAGAAAAGGACAATAATCCTTTTTCCTGAGCTATCCTGAAAACTCCTCCGCCTAGAGGGCTGGAGAACATCTCGGGAAAGAGCGTAAGGATGTAGACGCGCACGCTCTATTTTATCAGATGCTGGCCTTTCCTGTACGCCGGCCGGGGTAGAATTTAACCCGTCTGAAAATCCATTTAATTCTAAAATAAGTCTTACGATTGCGGGGGTATTGACAGGAGGGGATAATTGTGTATTAAAATGGAATAAATCGGTAAATTGTGGGGGAAAGGGGAGCCATGTTTTTTGGCGAATACACTTATAAGGTCGACGATAAGGGAAGATTGCCCTTGCCCTCACATTTTCGTGAGTATCTTAAGGATGGCCTGGTTATCCTGCCGGGTGTGGAAAAGTGCCTTATTATCTACCCGGTGCACGATTGGATCAAGCTGGCCCAGTCACTAACAACCCCTGGCTCACTGGGTACCAGCAAGATGCGCCGTCTTAATCGTGCTCTCTTTGCCAGTGCTTTTCATCTTAACCTTGATCGTCAGGGGCGCATCAATATTCCCTCACCCCTGCGGGAATATGGTGGTCTAGGGGATGAGGTGGTGGTGTGTGGGGCCAATGGCTATATAGAAGTCTGGGATAAGGAACTCTGGGCTGATGAAGTAGCTAAATGCCGTGAGCAAACATGGCAGATTATCGAAAGTATGGAGAAGAGGTAGTGGAACTGCACCAGCCGGTTATGGTTGAGGAAGTAATTCAAGCACTGGGAGTAGAGGCCGGTGGTCGATATGTGGATTGTACTTTAGGCACCGGCGGCCATGCTATGGCTATTTTAGACCATGCTTCACCTGGAGGCCAGCTGCTCGGTATAGATGCCGATCCTGAAGCATTGGAGATTGCCCGGACCAGGCTTGTCCCTTATGAAGAATCTATTCTGCTTGTGAATGATAACTTTGTCAATCTTCAGAAGATATGCCTGGAATATAGCTTCTTCCCCCTTCATGGCATCCTTTTTGATCTTGGTCTTTCCTCCTATCAGCTGAGTGAAAAAGGGCGTGGTTTTAGCTTTCAGCATGATGTCCCTCTTGATATGCGCTATAGCCCCCGGCAAAAAATATCCGCTGCTGATATCGTCAATAGCTACTCTGAAGCTGAACTTGCCGGCATCATTCGGGTTTATGGCGAAGAAAGACATGCCTATCGCATAGCCCGCCGCATAGTGGAAGCAAGGCCCATTGAATCAACGGGTAACTTGGCCAGAGTGGTAGAGGAGGCAGTTGGAGGGCGTCGCGGTCGCATTCATCCAGCGACAAGGACATTTCAGGCGCTTCGCATAGTAACCAATAATGAGCTGGAAAATCTGAGGTTGGCCCTGGGCCAGGCGGTGCGTCTTCTGGGCCCCGGGGGGAGATTGGTTATCTTGAGCTACCATTCCCTTGAGGACCGGCTGGTGAAGCTCTTCTTATCCGATGAGGCGAAGGATTGTCTCTGTCCGCCAGGAACACTGGTCTGCAGCTGTCATCATCGAGCTTCTCTAAAAATACTTACTAAAAAGCCTCTTAAGCCTTCTGCGGCAGAGGTTGAGGCTAACCCCAGGAGCCGCAGTGCCCACCTTAGAGCGGCTGAGAAATTAGCTACCAGGGATGAACCGATAAAAGCGAGGAACCATTTGTTTGCTAGTTCTTTATCATTAATTGCAAACTGATGCTTATAAAAAATAAATAAAGGAGGATAGTATTATGGCCAAGAAGCAAGTTTTGACTGCAATAGATGTAGGGACGACTAAAGTGTGCACCCTGGTGGGTGAGGTGGCGGGTGACGGGGACATTAGAGTTCTCGGCGTCGGCATCACCCCTTCTGGTGGCATGCACAAGGCAATGGTGGTTAACATTGACGAGGCGAAGGAAGCTATTCGAGAGTCGATTAAGAAGGCCGAGCAAACAAGTGGCTTACGGATAGAGTCGGCCTATGTCGGTGTTACCGGTCGGCACATTGCCTCAATGAACAATCATGGCGTTGTGGCTATTACCCGCCAGGACCGGATGGTTCGGACTGATGATCTGAAAAGAGTGCTTGACAGCGCCAGGAACGTCAAAATCCCCACTGGCCATAAACTTCTGCATGCTATACCCAGGGCCTACGCTGTAGATGGCCAGCCAGGAGTCAAGAATCCGGTTGGTATGTATGGCTACAGGCTTGATGTGGAGACTCATATCATCACCGCAGCGACCACGGCCGTGCAGAACCTTGTCAAATGCGTCCGCGGCGTTGGCGTCGATATTGATGAGTTGGTCCTTGAACCTATTGCCAGTGCTGAAGCGGTGCTTTCTGAGGAAGAGAAGGAAATGGGTATCGTGCTGGCTGATATCGGTGGTGGTACCACTGATATATGTGTCTTTAAAGAAGGCAGTATCTGGCACACTGCTGTGCTTCCTGTTGCCGGCTATCAGATGACGAGGGACATCGCTATCGGGCTGGGTCTTCCTTTTGATGTTGCCGAGGAGATGAAGAAAAGGTATGGCAGTGTCATGCCAATTCATGAGGTTAGGGATGAAGAATTAGAAATGATTTCACGAGATGGGCATGGCGTTTCCTATCAGGAGTTGTGTGATATAGTGCGGGCGAGAGTTGATGAGATCCTGAGGCTGATACTGCTCGAGCTTCCTCAATCGAACTATGAGACGATTGTCCCGGCCGGTCTTGTGCTCACTGGTGGCTCCTCTAATCTTCCTGGCATAGATCTTCTGGGTAGGGAGATTCTGCGACTGCCGGTGAGGGTAGGTGTGCCGCAGAGAGTTGGTGGCATTAATGACATGCTCGGCGACCCAGCCTATGCTACGGCTGTTGGTCTTGTATTGTGGGCAGATAAAAATAGGAATGCTGCCAAGAAACGTTCCCGCTTCAATTTTAGTTTCAAAAATATAATTAACCAGCTAACAAGGTTTTTCAGGTAAGGAGGAGAAAAATGGCAAGAGTAAGTTATGTTCCAAATCCGGCAAAGATAAGGGTTGTTGGTCTTGGGGGTGCTGGGTGCAATGCTATTACCAGAATGGTCAGGGATGGGGTACGCGGCGTAGAGTTTATCGCTATGAATACCGATGCTCAGGCACTTGCCATTACTGAAGCCCCTGTTCGACTTCAGCTTGGCGAAAAACTAACCCGCGGGCTGGGTGCTGGCGGTGATTGTCTGATCGGCCAGAAGGCAGCTGAGGAGAGTAAAGACGAGATAAAGGCCGTGCTTCACGAGGCTGACATGGTCTTCATTACCGCTGGCATGGGTGGTGGTACGGGAACCGGAGCTGCATCGATGGTTGCCGAGATTTCTAAGCAAAGTGGTGCTCTTACTATCGGTGTAGTGACCAAACCATTTGGCTTTGAAGGGGCCCAGCGTTCTAGAGTAGCCGATCAAGGGGTCGGCCAGCTTATCGATAAGGTGGATACGCTAATCATCATACCTAATGATCGACTGCTTAGGCTTTGTGACGAAAAAACCCCGGTAGAAAAAGCCTTTCAACTAGCCGACGAAGTTTTAAAGCATGGTGTTCAGGCGATTGCTGAGGTTATTAACGTGCCTGGCCTTATCAATCTTGATTTTGCTGATGTGCGTTCGGTAATGAAAGAAGCCGGTCCGGCCTGGATGTCGGTAGGTTATGGTACTGGTAAGAACAGGGCTGTTGAGTCGGCTAAGATGGCACTCTCCAGCCCCCTGCTTGATATTTCTATCAAAGGCGCGAGTGGCGTGCTTTTCAATGTCGTTGGTAGCTCTGACCTGACTTTATTTGAGGTCAATGAGGCGGCCCAGGTGGTTAAGCAGGCAGTTGATCCGGATGCCAATATCATCTTCGGCGTAGCCCAGGATGAGAGGATGAATAACGAGGTCCGGATTACCCTGGTGGCTACTGGTTTCGGGCGCGGTAGCCTTTTGGGATCTTCCAGAGAAGAAGAAACAAAGCGGCTCCTCGAGACAGTCAAGAGCGAAGATGAGCTCGATATTCCTACCTTCCTGCGTCGTTCCAATCGCCATGTTTATTCCACTTCGCCGGAGAGATTAGCGAAAGTTATAGGAGAAACTAAGAACCGCTCGGAAGGCTTGCGTAGCCGCTAGGGCCGTAAACAGCGCTGGCCAGTTATAACCGAGGGAGGGACTGGTAAGCTATTTTAGTCTTTCTCTTGAGGGTGGTCTGCTTGTTGCTCCTTGACGTCTAAGTAGAAGTGCTAATGGTATTTGCCAACCGAGCCTCTTGTTTTATGTCGCATGATAACAGAGCGTCGTTGCGGGTGGGTTTTATTGTTCTTCCGGGGTAAAGGACTAGAGTAATTTGAAGTATAGCGGTGCTTTTGGGATATTCTTGTCGTTTTCTCCCATGGGATTATTTTTGTCTTTACCCGCCGAATGGTGATTATCAGGTGTGCTGGCAGAAATTTTGATCCTGTCCTTGACACCTTTGAAGGGCAGAACTTAGAATACTGCTTGCGCCGAGGTAGCTCAGTCGGTAGAGCAGCGGACTGAAAATCCGCGTGTCCCCAGTTCGATTCTGGGCCTCGGCACTTTTCAATTAGGGGCCGAAGTGGCGGAAAGGTATACGCGGCAGTCTCAAAAACTGCTGGGGGGCAACCTCCGTGTCGGTTCGAGCCCGACCTTCGGCAGAATGCCGAGTGGTGCAGTGGTAGCACAGGGGACTTTGGATCCTCTAACCCTGGTTCGAATCCAGGCTCGGCAGTTGTCTTTTTCCCAGTTACCCCCTTTCTAGAGAAAGGGGGTCGTGTTATTTAAGCGTTTGAGTTAATCACGAACCGTTGAGGTTACAGAGTCCTTGTGTTACAATCAACTCATCTGGTGGATGGGATATAACTCAAAGGGAATCAGGATTTAAAATGCCGAGTCTAGCCGATTCTTTCAACCGTTCTATTAGCTATATGCGGATCTCAGTCACCGACCGCTGCAATTTACGGTGTTTCTATTGTGCAACCAAACTCACCACTCATCTGGCCCATAGTGACATCTTTTCGTACGAAGAGATAAGAAGGGTTGTTCAGGCGGCCAGCGAGCTTGGGATTAACCATATAAGGCTCACCGGCGGCGAACCGCTAGTCCGCCCGGACGTAAGTGCCTTGGTCAGACTTCTCTCTGAGGTGGAAGGGGTCGAAGAGGTCTCCATGACGAGTAATGGCATCTTGCTTGAGAGCCAGGCCAGTGAGTTAAAGAGTGCTGGCCTCAAAAGAATCAACATAAGCCTGGATACTTTTAAGCCACAAAAGTTTCAAGAGATCTGCGGGTTTGATAAGCTGGAGTCTGTCCTGGCAGGTATTGAGGCGGCTAAGAGAGTGGGTCTTGAGCCGGTTAAGATAAACACGGTAGTTATTAGAGGTTATAATGACGATGAGATACTCGACTTTGCCCGGAAAAGCCTCGAGGGGTGGCATGTTCGCTTTATCGAATATATGCCTATAGGCGAAGGGGATGCCGATAAGGGGAGTATGAGCCCGCAGGAAATCAGGAAGATTATCGAAGAGAACTTTGCTCCGCTTGAGGCCGGGCATCCCCTGACGGGAAACGGACCGGCCAGATATTTCAGGCTACCCGGGGCGTCTGGATCTATCGGTTTTATTGGTGCCTTAAGTGAGCATTTCTGCGAAACCTGTAACCGTATCAGGCTAACTGCTGATGGGCACTTAAGACCCTGCCTTTTAAGTGATGAAGAGATTGATCTGAAGACGCCACTAAGGAATGGTGCCGATCTTGAGGAGATGAAGCAATTGATACGGGAGACTGTTGCCAGGAAGAGGGATGGTCACCATCTGGAAGAGGCTGCCTTGCCCAGGAAACAGATGTGGCAGATAGGTGGGTAATGACAGAACTGAGCCATATCGACGAAAAAGGTAAGGCCAGAATGGNNGGACGCGGCGTGAAGCCGAAGCCATAGGATTTGTTCGTATGAAGCCGGAGACACTGGAGTTAGTAAAGAAAGCTGAGATCAAGAAGGGAGATGTTTTAGCAGCGTCCAGACTGGCTGGCATAATGGCAGCTAAGAAGACTGCCGAACTTATTCCTCTTTGCCATATTATCCTCATTGAAAATGTGAGTGTTGACTTCGAGTTTGTTGGCGATGATTCAATTAAGATAGTAGCTCAGGTTACTAGCACCGGAAAGACGGGAGTGGAGATGGAGGCTATGGTAGCTGTCTCGGTGAGCGCCCTTACTATCTATGATATGTGTAAGGCGGTTGATCGTGGTATTACTGTAGAGAAAGTCTATCTTCAGAGGAAGTCCGGCGGTAAAAGCGGCACCTATACTAGGGGGGAAGAAGACTAGTGACCAGGATTGTCGCTGTGTGTTTGAGCGACAAGAAGGGCCAGAAGAAAAGACCGACGGAGGGGGTTGTTTTAAGAGAAAACTTTGGTGGTGTTGGTAATGCTCACGCCAGTCCAGAATGACACCGGCCGGTGAGCCTGCTAAGCACCGATAGCATTGTTAAAAAGAACAACCTCAACCTCTTCACCGGCCTCTACGATATCAACATTCTCGGGTACAATAATATAGCCATCGGCCTTGGCAACGCCGGTAATAGTACCCGACTCCTTGAAAATAGGTACCACGCGACCAGCCTCCAGCCTGGCCGGGAGNNTAGAAACTGACGGCGCCCAACGCTGCCGGGCACCCTCTCGTTGAGCATTCCCCTAAGCGTTATCCTACTCCTGGCTGGTAGCCTAGCCATCATACGCAGAGCAGGAACAAGGAGGAGGTAGGCGTTGATGAGGCAGGAAGTAGGATAGCCTGGAAGTCCCAGGACAGGTTTTCCGTTGATCAAGGCAAAAAGAGTTGGCTTACCTGGCTTTATTTGTATGCCATGAAAAAAGACCTCTCCTTTTTTGGAAAGAACACCTATCGCCAGGTCTCTTTCTCCAACCGACGAACCTCCCGCGAGGACAACGATGTCGAACTTCAACGCTTCTTCCAGAATTCTGTCCAGTGTTTCAGGCCTATCAGCAGCAACATCAAATCTTATCGGCTTACCCCCGTTCTCCATGACCACAGCGCCGAGGGAGTAGGAATTGATATCATAAATTTCGCCTCTCCTGAGTCTTCCCCCCACTTTCCTGACCTCTTCACCGGTGGGAATGATAGCCACCTCCGGCTTCTGATAGACTGTTATCTTGCCTCTTCCCTGAGAGGCCAGCACACCAACCCGGGCCGGTGTCAAGACTTCTCCTTTTTTCAAGAGGACCTCACCTTTGTGGCTGTCTTCACCTCTTCGAGCAATACCTGATCCTGGGTAGAGAGGCCTTAGGATCTGTATCTTGTTATCGCTCTTCAGGGCATCCTCTACCATGACCACAGCGTCTGCTCCATCGGGAAGGGGGGCGCCGGTGGCCACTTGAACACACTCCCCGGGTTTGACTTTTAGCCTATCTTTAGAGCCAGCATGCAGGACACCAATAATGCTCAAATCCTTAGGGTTTTGTCGCGATGCGCCGAAGGTGTCCTTGGCCCTGAGGGCATAGCCATCAACCGCCGCCCTACTGAAGGGTGGGTTGTCCATGGTGGCGATGATATCTTCTGCTAGCACCCTTCCTGCACAATCTTCAAGACTGACTTCTTCTACCCTCTCGATGGGTAATATGTGCGACATGACAATGTTTTCAGCTTCATCGAAGGGGAGCAAGCTGCCGAAAGGCCTCATCTCGTCGCCTCTCTGGTAAGATGACCGATCTCAGGGAGTATAATCCTGTCCACGGCCAACTTAACTGCATCCACCGAACCAGGAAGACAGATGATGACTTTTCCTTTAGCTACCCCAGCTAAGGCGCGGCTCATAATACTGCCAGTACCTATCTCCTGGTAGGTCAGGAGCCTAAAAAGCTCACCAAAGCCGTCAATCTTCTTATCTATAAGCTGGCTTATTGTTTCTACGGTAATATCGTGCTGGCTAATGCCAGTACCGCCAGTGGTGATGATGGCAGTGATATCTTCCCTCTTCAGGAGGTTTTCTAGCTTCTCCAGAAGGTCGGCGGGGTTATTTTTAATAATCAGATATTCTTTTACGTGATGGCCGCCTTCTTTGAGACTGTTGATAATGAGCTTGCCTGATTCGTCAGTATCTAAAGTCCGGCTATCAGAGACGGTGATAACCGCCACGTCAATCTGCCGGGGAGATAATTCTTTATGCTCAAGATAGCTCATAACCTGATAACCTCCTTGTTAGAAATTTGCTGGCTGCTTGGTTTGCAGTCTTATTCTACAACCTTTTTAAGGACAGGTAAATTTTCTGTGCTGGCTTGACGGCCAGAAAAGGGTTCGGTATAATACATGCATATATGCGATGATATGCATGCATCTTGGTGGATCAGATGAAAGAGCTGACAAAGGTTTTTAAAGCACTGTCCGATGAGACCAGACTCAGGACCCTGGGCGTGCTTAGGGAGAAGGAATGCTGCGTCTGCGAGGTGATGCAGGCTCTTGAGATATCGCAGTCTAAGGCATCACGGGCCCTTGGTGCCTTATATGATGCTGGTGTTCTGAAACTTCGGAAAGAGGGGCGATGGTCGCTTTACTCCATAGACAGGGAAGGTATGGATAGCCGGGTAGCCAGTATAATTGAAGCTGCAACTAGAGCACTTAAAGATAACCCTAATGCTGTCCGGGGCCGGGAGCGCCTTAAGAAGGCCGAGCGCATGGAGCCGGGCTGCGCTTATGATATGTAATCTGTGTGAGGAAATCCTGTTCCTTACCAGGGCTTTGATAAGTAAGGAGCTGCTCACATTGGGGCCTGTGCCCACTAGGGCGGAGGTCCGCCAGTTCGTGATTACTACTCTTGAGAAGGAGAAAAGACCTGAGAAGTGGCCCTTCGAAATCAGCTTCTTGGTGAGAAAGAGTGCTTTTATTGATGATATGGGTCCAGTGGAGGCTAAAAATATTATGAAAACTGTTTTGTTCGTCTGTGTCCACAATTCCGGTCGCAGCCAGATGGCCGAGGCGTTCTTTAGCCACCTGGCCGGTGGCCGGGCCAGGGCCATTTCAGCGGGCACCAACCCCGATGCCGCCCTGGACCCGGTGGTTGTCAAGGTGATGAAGGAGCTGGGGATAGACCTGTCTGGCAAAAATCCGAAGATGCTTACTCCTGAGATGATGGGCCAGGCAGACGAGGTGGTGAGTATGGGCTGTGGGGTAGAAGGAGTGTGTCCGGCGCGTTATATAAAAACCGAAGACTGGGGGATTGCCGACCCAAAAGGCAGGCCCGTTGAAGAGGTCAGGCGCATAAGGGATGAGATCAGGACCAGGGTGGAGCAAATGCTTGAGGAACTGAGTAGCAGTGGTGAGCAGGGATAATAGTCCGGTGAATAACAGAAACTCTGGCGAAGAAATCTCTTGGCGGGTGTACTACACGGGTTTTAAGGCGCTAGTAAACTGCCTGGATAAAGGAGACTATGAGCGATAAAGAGTCTGAGGGCACCACACCCAGGCTATCAATCTTGGACCGTTTTTTGACCCTCTGGATATTTCTGGCGATGGGGCTTGGAGTTGGTCTGGGGTATTTTGTGCCCGGGATGGCCGACTTTACCAATACCCTGAGTGTTGGCACTACCTCGATACCCATTGCCATAGGGCTTGTTCTCATGATGTACCCACCTCTGGCAAAGGTGAGGTACGAGGAAATGGGCCAGGTGTTCAAGGACTGGCGGGTGCTGGGGCTTTCTCTGGTGCAGAACTGGCTTATCGGCCCTGTGCTCATGTTCCTTCTGGCAGTCGCCTTCTTGGGCTTCCTCTGGCCTAATCCTGATTATATGGTGGGCCTTATTATGATAGGCCTGGCACGCTGTATTGCCATGGTCATAGTGTGGAACGAACTGGCGGGAGGAGATAGAGAGTACGCTGCCGGCCTGGTGGCCCTTAACTCGATCTTTCAAATAGTCTTTTATTCGGTTTATGCCTATATCTTTATTACCATACTGCCCGGCTGGTTTGGCCTGGAGGGTTCAACAGTTGAGGTGACCATCGGGCAGATCGCCGGAAGCGTGCTCATATATCTTGGTATTCCTTTCTTCGGCGGCATGCTCACGCGCTTTACCCTGGTAAGAGCCAGGGGGCGGGATTGGTATGAGGAAAAGTTTATCCCAAGGATAAGTCCAATTACATTAGCTGCCCTGCTCTTTACTATCGTGGTGATGTTCTCTCTTAAGGGCGAATTTATTGTGGAGCTGCCCCTTGATGTGGTGCGCGTTGGCATCCCACTTCTTATTTACTTCGTGGTGATGTTCCTTATCTCTTTCTACATGGCCAGAAAGGTTGGTGCCGGGTATTCCAGGACGGCATCGGTCGCCTTCACTGCCGCCAGTAACAACTTTGAGCTGGCCATTGCGGTGGCNNGTGATGCTGGGGCTGGTGAACTTGGCCCGCTACTTCCAGCGCCGGTATTTTCAGCCGCAACTCCAGTCGGCAACTGCGCTGGACCCCCCAAAGAGATGATAACTTTTGAAGGGAAAGATATTCTAAAAAGACATGCTTTAGATTGGGCAACGGCAATTTTCAGGCTAATATGAGATGAGGCCTAATTAAAAATTGAAAGGGGAGCGAAAATGGAACCCCTTGCTTTTTTTGAGTGGCGTTGCCATTTATTATTAGGTGGTTGTTTATCTTATGAGGTTAAGACTAAAAAAATCTTCAGACATAACACTAAGCTAACTGGCTATTGCTGTCCAGCGGATCTGTTACCTCTTGTTAAAATAAGTCCCAAACGACCTTCGCCAGGGATGGTCGGGGGCGGGTTTATGAGGGTGGTTTGCTTTGGGTTCCGGAGGTTTAGCTACTCCGGGAGCAGAGACCCCCTGTCCATCTGCACGTGGCGTATGGACAGGTGATACTAGCTCAGGGCGGGCTATATTCCTGGCCCTGAGCACCGGTGTGGCGGTGCTTTGGTGACAAGAAGACATTGCCCCTTATAATATACAGCTACGCTCCCATCCATTCTCTCCTGCACCTCCACCTTAGCCCTGGCATAGCTTGACCTACCATTGGTCGGCATTATCTGCAGCCTATGCCCCCCGAAACGCACCACATTATCGGAGACTACTGTCCGCTCATACTTAAAGCAGAACACCTCATCGGGCTTAAAGCCCTCAGCGAGCTTACGATAAGCCAGACCAGGATCTTTAGCCGGGACAGCAAATCTCCTGTTAAATCGGGGCAGAAAATCCCATAGTACTTCATTGGCCTCCTCAGTCGTACTCGCTCCTGCTATGCGAAGTTCACTGGTCAGCCTATCCTGGAAGGTGCCCCATAGCCTCTCAATCCTTCCCTTTGCCTGGGGTGAGAGTGAAGAAATAGGAGTAATACCCAGCTCTTCCATTATGCGGCCAAACTGTGTTGGCTTCCTCCTGCCAGGCTCTCTTCAATTGTTTCCGTCTCTTTCCGAGACCTCTCAAAGATGCCATGCCTATCATGGTATAGGGCACATGGTACACCATGTTCGGTCACAATCTGGCGTAAGAGGAGGATATAGCCCTGGGCGCCCTCCTTTCTGTACGCCGCTAAAATTCTTCTTTCGTGGCGCGGGGAGAGGTCTAATATCCCAGCTATTTCCTTCCCCGTCATCTCGCCTCTCTACACCTGGTTTAATACCACTAGTCTTGTCTGTTCTTTCTTGTTCAATGCCACCATCTCCTTCATGGCGACAAATTCGTTGGATAGTTACAGGGTGACAAGATCGTAGAACATTAACAGTATACCGGGTTATCCTACATCATGCTTTCTCAATGCCTATGTCTTGCTGGCGCCGGCGGTAAGAAAGATGGCGCATTTACCTCCTAAGAGGAATGTTATTGCCAGAGTAAGGCTTGCGGGTAAGGTTTCAGGGCCCAAGGAAAGCACCCGTTTTCAGCTGGTAAGGCTGGAAGGTGAAGTGGCTTTCCCTTTAAAGACTAAGCCGAGTGCCCTTTTGGGTATGGCCAAAGCCGATGGCTATGTTGTTGTACCCGAAGGTACCGAGGGCATTGAAGAGGGTAGTGAGGTTGATGCTGTCTTGTTTTAGCTGAAAGGCGATTCAAAAATCAATTTATTCTTTCGGACATATCTCAAGCTAAAATTTTATTCTTTCGGACATATCTCAAGCTAAAATTTTATTCTTTCGGACATATCTCAAGCTAAAATTTTCGGTTTAGCCCATTTACTGCATGTCCTTCTTGCCCGGCTACTCATCTGTTAGATGCTCCTGTTAAAATAAAGTATATGGCTTATCGCTTTCTGGTAATTGATGTTGATGGCACCCTGCTTAATGGTAGAGGGACTATCTCCGAAGAAGATAAAAATGCTATCCGGCGTGTTAGAGAAAAAGGTATTGCCGTCGCAATCTCGACGGGCCGGGTGATTCAGGCCTGTAAACCGATTATTAAAGAGCTGGAGCTTGAGGGAAGCCACATATTTTTTGATGGCTCACTTATTCTGGACATTTCTTCAGGGAAAGAGGTCTATTCTTCGCCACTGGACAAAGAGATAGTGAGGGAGCTGGTGGGGCTTAGCCGCTCCCAAGATATATACCTCGAGCTTTACTCGGCCGAGGAGCTTTTTATTGAGAGATTTGACCAGGCGAGTGTTATGCATTATGAATTTTTTGGCCTTAAGCCCAAATTCGTAGATTTTGACAGTATCTTGGATAAAGAGAGGATTATCAAAGCCGAGGTAATCACCGCTAGAGGAGAAGAGTCTAAGATAAAGCCGATTAAGGAACATTTTGGTGGGGAGCTTAATTTCTCCATTGCCCGCACACCGGCCCTTCCCCAGATAGATTTTGTTAACCTTGTTTCCCCCGAAGTGTCAAAGGGTAGGGCGCTTGAGCAGCTTGCCGCTTATCTTGGGGTTTTATTAGAAGAGACTGTAGCCATTGGTGATGGTCCTAATGATATCTCTCTCCTCAAGACGGCTGGCCTGGGCATAGCCATGGGTAATGCCCCTCTTGAGGTAAAGAGGGTAGCCCGGTATATTACGGCTGATGTTGACCATGGCGGCGTAGCCAAAGCTATAGCGCAGTTCTTTTAAAGGGAACTTTTTATCCTCTGAGCCAGTGCGGGCCCAATGCCTTTTAGGCTGGCTATCTCTTCTGCTGGTGCCTCCTTGATGGCCCTAACTGAGCCAAACTTCTGCAGGAGCAATTTCTTTCTTTTGGCCCCTAGACCGCTTATCTCATCTAAGGCTGAGCCGAAGGTGGTCTTTCTTCTCACCTTGCGGTGGTATCCCAGAGCAAAACGGTGGGCCTCATCCCGTACCCTTTGCAGCAGCTGCAGGCCCGGGTTACTTAATGGCAGGTTTATCGGCTCGGCCTTCTGGGGGGTAAATATGCTTTCATCCTCTTTGGCTAAGCCGATAGTTGGGATAAAATCAAGGCCCAGGTCCTTTAAAACTTGCAGGGCTATGTTAAGCTGCCCTCGGCCACCATCAATAAGGATGAGGTCGGGTATTAGGGACCATTTTTCATCACCGGCCTTTAAGTGACCAAATCTCCGGCGTATTACCTCTCCTAGCATGGCATAGTCATCAGGGTGGCTTGGACCTTGTATTTTAAAGCGGCGATAGGAAGATGGCTTGGGCAGGCCAGCCTCAAAGACTACCATGCTGCCGACGGCATTTTTACCCTGTATGTCGGAGATATCATAGGCTTCTATCCTAGATGGTGGCTTCTCTAAATCTAAGACCTTTGTTATCTCTTCAAGAGAGACGGCGGCAGCCTGAGGGCTGGCCATGTTTCTTATTCGTGTTTGCTCTAAATATTCTCTGGCATTTTGGGCCACAGTGTTTACAAGTTCTTTCTGGCTGCCCTTTTTGGGTACCACCAAGCGGACCTGGCTTTGCTTTTTGGCCGTTAGCCACTCCTCGATAACCTTCTTATCATCTACCGGATATTGGAGGATAATCTGCTTGGGTATGTAAGAAGACGAATCATAGAATTGTTTAACAAAGCTGGTCATAATTTCTTCGGGTCTCTCAGAGCCGGCACCTTCCAGAATAAAGTTTTCCCGGCCGATGAGTTTACTATCGCGAATAAAAAATACCTGGACATAGGCCTGGTCTTTCTCCTGTACGAAGGCGATAACATCTTCTTCTCCCCTAACCTTGGTGGCTACCTTCTGGTCAGAGATGACCTTACTTATGGCTCTTATCTCATCGCGCAAGCGTGCCGCCTTTTCATACTCCTTATTCTCAGCGGCTATCTTCATTTTGTGTTCCATTTCATGGATAAGGGCAGTCTCTTTCCCTTCAAGGAAAAGGATCAGCCTATCAATAATCTCGGCATATTCCTCTTCGGTTATCGCCCCAACACAGGGCCCGGCGCATTTCTTAAGGTCATATTCAAGGCAAGGGCGAGCAAGTGGCTTGGATAGATCTTTTGAGCAGGAGCGAAAGGGGAATATCTCTTTTATTACTTTAAGTGTTTGGCGGACCTTCTTAGCGCTGGAGAATGGCCCAAAGTAGTAGCTGCCGTCTTTCTCCACCCTTCGGGTTATTTGGACTCTGGGCCACTGCTCATGTGTATCTATCTTCAAATAGGGGAAATTCTTGTCATCCTTGAGCCGGATGTTGTAAAAGGGACGGTATCTTTTTATCAGGTTTAGCTCCAGGATGAGGGCCTCTGTCTCGGATGGGGTAACGATAAAATCAATTCTTCGCACCCGGCTTGCCATTTGCCGGGTCTTGGAGGAAAGGTCACTTGAATTACTGAAGTAAGTGCTTACTCTATTTTTTAGACTTCTGGCCTTGCCGATATAGAGTATGTTCTCATGGTCATCCTTCATCAGGTAAACGCCGGGCAATGTTGGAAGATATCTTACCTGCTCT
Organism: Dehalococcoidia bacterium UBA4087; assembly: GCA_002382615.1. Lineage (GTDB taxonomy): Bacteria > Chloroflexota > Dehalococcoidia > Dehalococcoidales > UBA4087 > UBA4087. Next base: position 18,983 of record DFYH01000027.1, on the reverse strand, counting down.
TTGGCTAAAGAAGAAAATTCCATCATAATTTAAGTATAGAACACACATAGTTTTTCGTCATTTGCAGATTATGTTAAAATAAGTCTGGTCGGGGTACGGAATGGATAAAGAGATAAAGGACTTCCTGAGTTTCCTGGCGGCTGAGAAGGGTTTTTCGCCGAATACTGTGGCCGCCTATCAAAATGACCTGGAACAGCTGGCTCAGTTTGCCAGCAAAGCACTCGAGAAGGAAGGGGTTATGCCCCGCTGGTCGGCGGTCAGCCGCCAGATTATGCTGGGTTATCTTCTTGAACTTAAAGAGAAGCGCTACGCCTCAACTACGGTGGCCCGCAAGGTGGCTGCCGCCCGGACCTTCTTTCGCTTTTTGGTCTTTGAGGGCCGGATTCCCGAAAATCCCTTAGATAATATAGATTCGCCGCATGTAGGCCGGTCTTTGCCCGGAGTTATCTCAGTTAATGAAGTCCAGAGACTTTTGGATGAGGCCTCCAAGCTAGCGACGCCGGAGGCCAAAAGAGACAGGGCCATGCTTGAGCTTCTGTATGCTACGGGCATGAGGGCCAGTGAGCTGGTTGGCCTGGATGTTGGCGATATTGACCTTAATAATGGTTATGCGCGCTGTTTGGGCAAGGGGCGCAAAGAACGGATTATTCCCATATACCCCCGGGCAATAAAAGTTACCCAAGAGTATCTTACCCAGGCGCGTCCGTTACTTGCGCGTGAGGAAACGGGTGATGCTCTTTTTCTTAATCGCCGTGGCGATAGGTTGACCAGGCAAGGACTCTGGCAGATTCTTAAGATGCATGCTAAAGGTGCCGGCCTTGAGAAGAGGGTTACCCCTCACACCCTGCGCCATAGTTTTGCCACTCATATGTTGAATGGCGGTGCCGATTTAAGGTCTGTCCAGGAGCTTCTGGGACACGCCAATATCGCCACTACCCAAACATATACTCATCTTACCTCGGAGCATTTAAGGCGTGAATATGATAAGGCCCATCCCAGGGCTAAGTAATTCTAGATAAGGGGGCATTAATTGGCGGGCAAGGCGAAAAAGAAGCAGACAAAAACGGGCAAGGCCAAAAAGAAGCAAGCACAGTTAAGACCGGCGGCTAGGTTAGACCAGGCACCAGTAGCAAGTGCAAAGCAGGTTGAATCCAGGAAACCGGAGTCTAGGGCTCAGGCTATGCCAGTTAATGATCTAGGCCTTGAGCTAAAGAGGATAGGCCTTGTTAGTACGATAGTATTAGTTATTTTGGTGGCCACTTTTCTTCTTCTCTAAAGCGTTTGATGGATTTTGCAAAGGCGAGGGCCGAACTGGTTCGTAGGCTCGCCAGTGATATAAAAGACGAGCGTGTCCTGAAGGCTATGGCGAAGGTGCCGCGTGAGCTGTTTGTACCTCCCGAGGTGCGCCATCTAGCTTACGAGGATGCGCCTCTACTAATAGGTTTTGGGCAAACTATCTCACAGCCGTATATTGTGGCCCTGATGAGCGAAGCCTTAGAACTTAAAGGCAATGAGAAGGTCCTTGAGGTTGGTACTGGAAGTGGCTACCAGGCAGCTATCCTGGCGGAGCTAGCAAGAGAGGTGATCTCTATTGAGCGAATTCCTGAATTAGCCGAAAGAGCAAGGCAGATTTTGGAGGACCTTGGATATAAAAACGTCAGAATTTATCTCGATGATGGTGTAATGGGCTACCCTCAAGAGGCCCCCTTTGATGGCATTATAGTGACCGCTGGTGCACCTAGTGTGCCTCATTCGTTGTTATCGCAACTTGGGGTTGGTGGGCATCTGGTTATCCCTGTTGGTTCGCGGCTTGAGCAGGAACTTCTTAAAATTACCCGGACCAATGGTAATCCTAAAGTAGAAACTCTGGGGGGATGCAGATTTGTCCCTCTTATACATAAAGAAGCTTGGCCAAAGGAGGATGGATGGAAGTTTTAGAAGCTATTAAGACAAGAAGGAGTATCCGCCACTATAAGCTTGATGGCGTCTCTGATGAAAGCTTGTGGCAGGTTCTTGAAGCGGCCAGGTGGGCACCGTCATGGGCTAATACCCAGTGCTGGCACTTTGTGGTTGTTCGAGATCCTTCAATAAAAGCAAGGATTGTGGAGCTCTTAAGGGGAAATCGTGCTGTCCAAGCAGTTGATGAAGCGCCGATAGTTATTGTCCTTGTGGCTCAGGTTGGCAGGTCTGGATTTTCCGGTGGGGTACCAGCCACCGATAAAGGCGAATACTGGTATATGTTTGATTCAGCCCTGGCTATGCAGAACTTTATATTAGCCGCTCATGCTTTGGGTTTAGGTACAGTTATTATTGGTAAAATTGATACCAAGGAGGTGGAGAAGTTACTGGGGGTCCCCTCCGGTTTTCGTGTTGTGACAATGACACCTCTAGGATATCCGGCCGAAAATCCCTCACCAAGACCTCGCCTGGATACTTCAGCTTTGGTATCATTTGATAAATTTGAGCTATCAGTTTAGGAAAGGAAGGTGGCCATGAAAGAATACTCCTTAGAGAATATCAGGAACATCACCCTTTTGGGGCACAGTGGCTCGGGTAAGACCTCTCTGGGTGAGGCCATTTTATATACTGGAGGGGTAACAAACCGCCTGGGCAGCGTTGAGGCTGGGAACACGGCGTCAGACTATGAACCCGAGGAGATAAAGCGCAAGATAAGCACTAACCTGAGCCTTTTGCCTCTAGAATGGGGAGGCGTAAAACTTAACATGCTTGATGCCCCGGGCTACAGCGATTTTCTGGGTGAGGTGGTGGCAGCGCTAAGGGTTACTGAGAGCGCCATTATTATTGTTTCGGCTATTTCGGGTGTGGAGATCGGAACTGAACAGGCCTGGGAATATACAGAAGGCCGCCCGCGTATGATTTTTGTTAATAAGATGGATCGTGAGAATGCAAACTTTGGAAAAGTGGTTGAAGAGTTAAGGAAAAAGTTTGGTCGGGTTTGCCGGCCACTGGATTTACCGATAGGTAGCTTTAGTGACCTTAAAGGGATGATTGATCTGTTGGATATGAAGACTTATCTGGATACGGGTGAGGAAGCTGCTATACCTGAAGATATGATTGAGAGTGCTCGCTCATGGCGGGAAGAATTGGTAGAGGCAATAGCTGAAAATAATGATGATCTCTTAGAAGCTTATCTTGAGGGCAAAGAGATTGCCAAAGAGGAGTTAAGCCGGGGTTTAGCCGTGGCAATAAAGGAAGGTAAGGTTGTCCCTATACTGGCCGGCTCGGCGGTTAAACAGGTGGGCATCAGGCAGCTTCTTGGCTTTATATCGCAATACTTGCCTTCGGCCAAAGAAAGTGAAATTGTCCTGGTAGGGGACAGCGGAAAGATGGTATTAACACCCGAGGAAACAAGTGACCTGCAGGCCCTTGTCTTTAAGACAACGGCCGATCCTTATGTCGGTAAACTTACTTACTTTCGGGTCTATTCCGGAGTTATAGAGAGTAACTCTCAGATATGGAATGTCAGCCGGGGGGAGATGGAGAGGGTGGGGCAATTATACCTCGTCCGGGGCAAAACGCAGGAGCCGGTACCAAGAGTTACAGCTGGAGATATTGGAGCGGTAGCTAAGCTGAATGTCACCGCAACTGGAGATACACTCTCCAACAAAGCTCAAGGGTCCAAGCTTGAGCCGATAAAATTTCCGGAACCTTTGTTAAGTGTGGCTATCTATCCTCGAACAAAGGCCGATCTTGATAAGATGGGATCAGCCCTGGCGCGGGCCTGTGAAGAAGACCCTACTTTAAGACTGCGCCGAGATAGTGATACCGGTGATACGCTTCTTTCCGGGCTGGGCGAAACTCAGTTAGAAGTTGTGGCTGAGAAGATGAACCGCAAGTTTGGCGTATCTGTTGAACTTAAACCTCCAAAGGTGCCTTACCGGGAGACGATTACCCGACCGGCCAAGGCGGAGTACAAACACAAGAAGCAGACTGGCGGGCATGGTCAATATGGGCATGTTCTAATTGAGATTGAGCCTTTGCCGCGGGAAAGCGGCCTCGAATTTGTGGACAAGGTCTTTGGTGGAGCTATACCCAAAAACTATATTCCGGCAGTAGAAAAGGGTATTTATGAAGCTGCCCGAGAAGGGGTTGTTGCTGGCTATCCGGTAACCGATATCAGGGTATCCCTTTATGATGGAAGTTATCACCCGGTTGATTCCTCTGAAATCTGCTTTAAAATAGCAGCTGCCCAGGCCCTTAAGAAAGGTCTATCAGATGGGCAGCCGATACTACTTGAGCCGGTCATGAGCCTTGAGGTTACTGCTCCCGAAGAGCTTACTGGCGATATTATTGCTGACCTGAATACCAAAAGAGCCCGTGTGCAGGGCATGGTACCCCATGATGGCGTCAACGAAATTAAGGCCCTCGTCCCGATGTCTGAAGTGCTGCGTTATGCTATTGACCTCAAGTCTTTAACTCAGGGAAGAAACAGTTTTACTCTGACCTTCAGTCATTATGAGCCTGTGCCACCTAATATAACCCAGAAGGTTGCATCTGAAAGGCAGGCCGAGAAGGGAAAAGAAACCAAGGAATAATACCCTGTATTTCCTTGTTACCTATAAGGTGAGCGGGCTAATTTAAATATGGTTGGCGGGGATTAGGTTTGTGACCTATTAGTTATTACCGAGGTTGAGGAAGGTCAGGGCATTATCTTCTTTAAGCTGTTTTCTATTTCCTGTGCGTTGCGGAAGTCACCGATATTTATCTCTTTAATTACGCCGTCTTCATCAATAAAAAATGTGGCCGGAATATTATGAACATTGTATATCCAAGCTACCATTTGGTCAGCATCAAGGAGCACCGGGAGAGAAAGCCCGTTTGATTGTAAAAATCTCTCTACGGTAGACTGTTGCTCGCCAATATTGATGGCGAGTACTATCAATCCTTTTTCTGACCATTCATCATATATCTGTTGAAGATAGGGCATTTCGTTTTTGCAAGGGCGGCACCAGGTTGCCCAGAAATTGATTAGTACCGGGCTACCTTGAAGACCATCAAGTGAGGTAATTTGCCCTGAGGCATCTTCAAACTGAAAATCAGGAGCTGGGCTATCAACTTGAGGAGCCTCGGTAGTATCTGTGGAGTAATTTATTATTCTGCCCACCGAAATTGGCCCCTCCCAGGCAGGGCTAGAAGAACAGCCGGCCACCAGTAACACCACAGCTAAAAGCACCGCGATTATTGCTCTTGGTAATTTACTCATAAGTACCCATCCCCAAAATTTTTATCATCATATCATATATAAAGCAAGGTTAGGTTTCCGGTCAGTATTAAGATGCCCAGGGCTATAAGTAACACGCCGCTTACGATATAAACTATATTGGCGTAGCGTTGGATGGCCTTTAGAAGAGGAGTAATGACCCCGAAAGCAGCTCCCACGATCAGGAAGGGAAGCCCCAGCCCCAGAGAATAGATGGCCAGTAAATAGGCACCACTCCAAGCTGTCTCCGAGGCCCCGGCAAGGACTAGTATGCTTCCCAGTAATGGTCCGGTGCAGGGGATCCAGGCTACCGGAAAGGCAGCCCCGATGATAAATGAGCGTAGGTATCCGGTGGAATTGCCTGTCAGAGGGGAAAGGCGTCTTTCGTAGTTTAATTGAGGGAACTTAAGTGAGGCCAGCATAAAAAGACCCAAGGCTATAAGGATACCGCCGGCTATTTGGTATGCCAGTTCCAGGTGAGGGCCGATGGCAAACCCTAGAAGGCCAGCGCTAGCTCCCATAAAAACAAAAACCAAAGAAAAGCCAATGACAAAACTAAGAGAATGAAAAAATATGGCCAGGCGGTTTTTGGAAAGGCCAGGCTGGAATATTTCGGGGCCGGCCAGGCTGGCAAGATATACCGGCACCAGAGGCAGCACGCAGGGGGAGAGGAATGATAACAGTCCGGCGCTAAAAGCGGCTGAAAAAGTTACCTCATCCATGATTTGTTTTTGCTGGTAATCATTTAATTAATTGGCCCGGGGTTTGCCTCTTCCGAATTGAAATTAGGTGCCCTGCCTCGTAAAGGAGGCAAGGCCATTCCAGGATAATCCTTAAGGCCGATAGTACCCAATTAAGAATTTTATCATATCTGCCATGTGTTTTTTTAAGAGCTGGCCTCTAGTAGATGGCCTAGATGGAAAGGACGGCTAACCTTTCGATCCCGTTTAAGTCCCGGTAGAATTGTGCCGGCTTGCCAGGGAAGCTTTCGGTCAGCATTTCCTCGATTTGTGCTTGTTGTCCCTGGCCAATTTCAATGACAATGCTATCACGGAATAGGCCATGGCTCTCCTTAACGAGACGCCCTATCAACCCCAGGCCATCCTCGCCCCCGTCCAGGGCTATTTTGGGTTCGCAGCTCTCCGGCGGAATTTCTGACGATTTGACATAAGGTAGATTAGCCACAATGATGTCAACTGGACCCGGCAGAGGAGATAGGAGATCTCCTTCCAATAGGGTAACTCTATCTTCGGTATGGTATTGCTGGGAATTCTTGTCGGCCACCATAAGAGCTTGAGACGAAATATCGGTAGCGATAATCTTTGCCTGGGGGAGGGCTAGTGCCAGGCTTATGGCAATAGCACCTGAGCCGGTACCGATATCGGCGATATAGGGCTCAGGATAGCTTTTGGCCAGTTCAATAACTTTATCTACAACTAGCTCGGTCTCTGGACGCGGTATGAGGGTGTCTGGAGTAACCAGGAAATTAACCCCGTAAAATTCCTTGTGGCCGATAATATAAGCCAGCGCTTCGCCGCCTTTAAGGCGCTTTACTAGACCCCAAAAGGCAGCTTCTTGCTCCGGGCTAATTTCTTCCTCCATAGCCAAATATAGGCCAGTGCGGTCAACTCTCAGGATATGCCGCATGAGGACTTCAGATGCTAGCTGCCCTTCATCCGAATTAATTAATTGGGCCGCCTCCCTGAGCTGTTCCCTAATCTTCATGCTAGGCTTGCTTCGAGTTCCTCAGCCTGCTTTTGGGTAAGCAGGGCATCTATGAGGGGGTCCAGTTCGCCCATCATTATTTGTTCCAAACCGTGTAGAGTAATCCCTATGCGGTGGTCAGTGACCCTATCCTGAGGGAAGTTGTAGGTCCTGATTTTATCAGCCCTTTCGGCGGTGCCTACCTGAGAACGCCTTTCAGCGGTTATCTTTTCCTCCTGCTCGCGCTGTTTTTGGTTGAGGAGTCTGGCCATTAGGACTTTCATGGCCTTCATTTTGTTTTTGAGTTGCGACCGCTCATCCTGGCAGGTAACTACCAGCCCTGTTGGCAGGTGAGTAATACGCACGGCGGTAGCCACCTTGTTGACATTCTGTCCGCCGGCGCCGCTGCTGTGGAATATATCTATTCTTAAGTCATCAGGATTTATTTCAACCTCGACCTCATCAGCTTCGGCCAATACGGCAACTGTAGCCGTTGAGGTGTGGATTCTGCCTGAAGCCTCAGTGACCGGTACCCTCTGAACGCGGTGCACACCGCTTTCATATTTGAGCCGGCGGTAGGCGCCTTTGCCCTTTATCTCGAGGATAATCTCTTTAAAGCCGCCGCGCGGCGTCTCGCTAGCGTCGATAACATCTACTTTCCAGCCTTGTGCCTGAGCATAGCGAGCATACATTTTAAAGAGGTCAGCGGCAAAAAGGGCTGCCTCTTCGCCGCCAGTGCCGGCCCTTATTTCCATGATGACATCTTTTTTATCATTGGGGTCTTCGGGTACAAGGAGGACTTTCATGTCATTTATTATCTCTTCCAGCTCCGCCTCGAGCGTCTTTATCTCCTCACGAATAAGTTCCCTCATCCCTTCATCGCCCTCACTTTCAAGTAGAGTTCGGGTATCATCAAGCGCCCGGGACGTTTCCTTGAAGCGGCGGTAGGCCGAGACTAATGGCTCAAGTTTGGCTCTTTCCTCAGCTATTTCTTGAAGCCTCTTGGGCTCGGAGATAACTTCGGACTGGGCCATTTGATTTTCCAGCTCAAGATAGTGCTCCTCTATCTTGCTTAAATGTTCAAGTACGCGGTCATATGTCATAGTATAATTCTAATTTTACCCGGCCAGCCCTTCAACTTAAGGAAAGATGCGGCTGCCAGGGCCCAGAATTGTGTTAGCCGAAATGCTGACGCGGGGGCCTATGACGGAATTTAATACCTGGCTACCACAATTTAATCGGCAATTGCTGGCGATGATAGAATTTTTGATTGTAACGCCTTCTTCGACCAGTACGCTATCCCAGAGTAACGAGGCTTCAATAATAGCACCGTCTTCTATCCGGCAATTGTTGCCGATAACTGTTGGCCCAAAGATTTTCACATTATGTCCTTGCAAGGTTCCCTCCCCTATGAGGATGGGGCCTCCGGGATTATCTTCTTTAAAAAGGCCTTCCATAAGATTAGCTCGACATTTGCCTGTGAGCATGTCCTGGTTGAGCTTGAGGTAATTTTCTGGAGTACCAATATCTATCCAGTAAGCATCACTCTTATAAGCAAAGACCGGTTTTCCATTATTGATAAGCCGGGGGAATATTTCCCGTTCCAAGCTGCACTCTCCCTGGGGGATGCAGTCAAGGACTTCCGGGTTTAAGATGTATACCCCGGCATTTATCTGACCTGAAAGTATGGTTCCTGGCTTAGGTTTTTCTAGAAACTCAATCACCCTTCCTGATCTATCGGTGCTGATCAACCCAAAAGCGCTGGGGTCTTCGACGATGGTGGTCAGTATGCTGATGGTAGCATTTACCTTCTGATGGAATTCTATAAGCTCAGCATAATTTATATCGGTAAAAATATCACCGTTAAGGACTAAAAAGCTGCTGTCCAGATGGGCAGCACAGTTCCTGATAGCTCCGGCTGTCCCCAGAGGCCTATCTTCTTCGGCGTAAAAGAGCCTGACTCCGAATTTTTGCCCATCGCCAAGGCGTTCCTCTATCGTCTGCCCCATATGGCCTGTGGCCAGCACTATTTCTTCTATGCCGCTATTTTTTAAATTGAATAAGACATGTTCTAAGAAGTATCTGTTCAGCACCGGGACTAAAGACTTTGGCCGTTCGATTGTTAGAGGCCTTAATCTAGTTGCGAGTCCTCCGGCTAAAATAACTGCTTTCATACTAAGGAACTCTTATTCTACAGTGCTACGACACATAAATTCAAAATTGTGTTGGGCGATTCCTCACTCATAATATAATCTTACCAGACCTTCACCGGTTTGACTTCAGGATAGGTATAGTCTAAATTAGAATCAAGGCCAGGCAGGCGGGCGATCGCTCGCCTGAGGGCGAGAGGAAAGTCCGGACTCCACCGGGCAGGGTGCTGGGTAACGCCCAGGAGGGGCGACCCTATGGAAAGTGCCACAGAAACATACCGCNNCCCGGAGCAAGGCCAAATAGGGGGGTTAAGGCGCCCGGCCTGCCCCCGGGTTGGCCGCTTGACCCCGGTGGTAACACCGGGGCTAGATGGATGATCGCCGCCCCGCAAGGGGTACAGGATCCGGCTTATAGCCTGCCTGGTCTTTTTATTTCAGGAGGTATCTTATGAAACGTACCTTGAGGTGGATTTTAACCTTTATAGCGGTCATCCTTATTGCGGGGGTATCGTTTTCGGCTGGTTATCAGTATGCTGAGACACCCTCCGATGAGAATCTTAAGAGCATCGAACAGGTTTGGGCATTACTTCAGGAGAACTATGTCGAGCCAGAGAAGGTTGATCCTGAGGCCCTGGCCCAGGCGGCCATTGAGGGCATGCTCGATTTTGTCGGCGACCCCTATACTGCTTACCTTGACCCTATAAGCTACCAGATGAGTCATTCTGACCTTGAGGGAAGTTTCAGCGGTATAGGTGCCTATGTCAGTTTTGATGGAGAAAAGGAAGCTATTATCCTGATGCCTATATCCGGTTCACCTGCCGAGCGTGCCGGTGTTAAGCCGGGAGATATCTTACTTGAAGTTAATGGAGAGGATGTTACCTCGCTCAGCGTTAGTGAAGTTGTGACCCGGGTAAGGGGACCTGTGGGTGAGCCAGTTAGCCTGACGGTTTTGCACCCCGGCGAGAGTGAGCCGGTGGAGATAAGCATTGTCCGTGAGAAGATTGAGGTACCGAGTGTTATTTTTGAAGTCAGGGACGGTGTTGCCATAATCCAGATCACTGAGTTTACCGAGAGAACGGCTGGAGAGCTTGAGGAGGCCTTAGGAGAGCTTGACGGTGTACTGGGCATCGTGCTTGACCTGCGCTACAACCCCGGCGGGCTCTTGAGCTCGGTTGTTGATGTGGCCAGTTATTTCCTGGATGAAGGTGATACGGTGGTCTCGGTGCGCCACTCCGATGGGCAGACTGATGTTTATAAGGTGGTTCCAAAGGATGTTCACACCGCTCTTCCGGTGGTGGTGCTGGTCAACCGTTATAGCGCTAGCGGCAGTGAGGTGCTTTCAGGTGCCCTGCAGGACAACGGTAGGGCCGTTATCGCCGGTGCAAGGACCTTCGGTAAGGGCAGTGT
>DFYH01000027.1:0-8463 GCA_002382615.1 Dehalococcoidia bacterium UBA4087 | reverse complement strand
AACTGGGCAATAGATTATATTAAGGCGGGCTCTATTTAGTGTGGTAAATCTTACTTTTTATGGCGGTGTTAATGAGATTGGCGGGAATAAGATACTCCTTGAGGATGGTGAGCGCTTGCTTTTACTGGATTTTGGTTTTCCTTATAAGCGCCACAAGCTCTTCTATGAGGAGTACTTAAAACCTCGCAGCGGCGCCGGGTTAGTTGATCCTCTGGTGATGGGGCTTCTGCCGCCTTTAGAAGGGATATATCGCCATGACCTGGAGCCACCCCATATTTGGGAAAGGTTTGAAGGTGACCCCTTGTACCGCAAACTGGAGAATATAGATGGCCTGCTACTAACTCATGCCCATCTTGATCATTCAGGCCATATATCATTTCTTGATGAGCGCATCCCGATATACTCTACGGCGGTAACTGCCTTTATTACCAAAGCAGTGCAGGATACCGGCAAGTCTGATTTTGATCAGCAGGTGTGCTATTATAGCCCTCTCTCTGTGGACCATCCTAATGGTTGGAAGCAGATAGCTTTCTTAAACAAAGGTGAGCCCAAGCGTCAGCGGCATTTCTGTATAGCAGATAAAGATCCCCAAGAGCTAAGTGAAGAGGCACTGGGCTTTTGGGGGCAGGGGTTTTGGGAGAAAAGTTCAAAGCAGAGAGAAATGGTTTCGGCACCTCTTTCAGGCCACACCAACTCAAAATTCCCTTTGCGTTGTTTTCCAGTGGATCATTCTATACCCGGTGCCTGTGCCTGGGGTATTAGGACCAGCTCTGGTTGGATTATTTATAGTGGTGACCTGCGTCTGCATGGCAAGCGCGGCACACTTACCCGGAGGTTTATTGAAGAGGCGGCTCGGCTACATCCCCGAGCACTTATCTTAGAAGGTACCAATGTTTGCCGCAAGGTGAATGTATCCGAACAGGAGGTATATGAGAATGCCTTAAGGGTTATAGCCAGAGCAGAAGGCCTGGTTATTGCTGACTTTTCACCCCGGGATGTTGACCGTCTGCTAACATTTCTTCGCATTGCCCAAGAGACGGGCCGGAAGCTGGCCATACTACCCAAGGATGGTTATTTATTGAAGGTAATGCATCTTCTGGAGCCAGAAACCCCTGATATCGTTCAAGAAGAGGGCATTGTCATTTACCAGGATACCATTGCCAGCCGGTATCCCAGTCTCTGGGTGAAAAACATCTGTCAGGAATGCGAAAATAAGATTGTTTTAGCTGATGATGTAAAGTCAGCTCAGGACCAGTTTATCCTTTGCTTTAGTTTTTTTGACTTAAACGAGTTGCCAAGTATTTGTCCCCGGCCGGGTAGCCTTTATGTCTATAGTTCAAGTGAACCTCATGATGAGGAGCAGGAGATTGACTTTCGCCGCCTGCACCAGTGGCTAGAACACTTTCAACTTAAAGGCTTTGGGCTACCGGTTGAGAAGGAGGATGGGTGGCAGATACCCCAGGATGAACTGGGGCTGCATGCTTCGGGGCATGCCTGCGGAGCTGATCTACTGGAGATTGCCCGAATGATCGGCCCTGAAATCTTAATCCCTGTTCATAGTGAATTTCCTGAGTTTTATGTTGAGAATCTGGACGCCGGGAAAATTAGCGTTATCCTTCCCAGTATAGGTGAGAAAATTCAGGTCTAGACCTTGTCCCAATTGCGGTAGCCGGCTTACTTATTTATACTTTGGATATAGTGAAACTTGGAGGTTTTCTAAATGGCAACATCAATTGATCCGGTTTGTAAGATGAAGGTTGATGAGAGCAAGTGTAAGTTTACCTCTGAATACCGGGGAAAGAAGTATTATTTCTGCGCCCCTGGTTGCAAGCGAGCCTTTGATCAAAACCCGGAGAAATATCTGGCAGAAGAGAAGAAATAGCAGTATTTCTAAAGAAGGAAGCACCAATTTTAGAAAACTGGCTCAAGTGCTGCGGGTTACCCCATCAAATGTGACGGGCATAGTTGGCAGCCAACGGATTGACGAAGCCAGTTGGCGATGTTAAACTTGAATTATGCTAGGGAGGTTACCAATGGGAACCCAAAACATACTGGATGAAATACTAGGTAAGTTAGACGAAATGCCTTTAGAGGATCAGGACTTGCTTGTTGAGCTCATCAGAAACAGATACAAGGAGAAGAGGCGAGAGGATATTCTGGCAAATGCCCAACAAACACTTGAGGAGCACAAAGAAGGTCTAACCTCTAAAGGAACCGTTTCCGACCTTCTTCGAGAGCTGGAAGCTGATCAATCTAGTTTGGGCTAATCTTTTGGTGGATGTTACGTATGGGCAAGAGCCGAAAATGCCTGAGTGACGGAGGAAGAAACGATGGGAAATGAGACAAGCTATAGAGAACGAATTTTGATTGACCCTCGCATACATTTTGGGAAGCCATGCGTAGCTGGCACACGAATCCCCGTAGAGGATGTCCTGGAATTGATTCAGGAAGGGATTACCTTCAAAGAGATTATCGAGAAATACTACCCCGACTTAGAGATCGAGGACGTGAAGGCTTGTGCTGAATATGCGACTGAACTGGTGCGGTCAGAAGAGATTCATGTAGAGACCCTGTGATGCAGTTCCTGGTAGATCAGGATGTCTACTACATGACAATTGAGTGGCTGAGGAAAGAGGGGCATGATGTGGTGACGGCCAAGTGGTTGAACCCCATCGTCATCGAATTCGTTATCTCACAAAGTGAACAAACTAGGATTTTGTTACCTCATCGAGTCGTTAGGGTTCGGCGTGATCAGCCCCGGTTATCGGGGCACACGAGACTGACTATATACCGGGGAAAGAAATATTATTTCTGCGCCCCTGGTTGCAAGAGAGCCTTTGACCAAAACCCGGAGAAATATCTGACTGAAGATAAGAAATAGCAGTTGAGAAAATAGAATTGTCCATCTGGCCTTAAAACCTTGTGGTATACCCCGCAGGTGGTAGCGGCTACTCCCGGGGAGGATTAGCCTGCCCAGTTTTGACATTCGAGTCAATAGTTCATATAATATTAACTATTAAAATTCATGAAATAATCAAGGCAATATGAATGGTAGATGAAGCAGGGTTAGAGAATAGTCAGAAAAAGGAAAAGTTAATCAGGGAGATTATTCAGCTTGGGCGTCAGGTGAGCCGGGTTATGGGTGAGTATGTACCCGATGCCTGGATGGAGCTTAGCCTTAGTGTTGCCCAGCTTAAGAGCCTGTTTTTTATTTCTAAAGAGGGAAGCACCAACTTTAAAAAGCTGGCCGAGGCCCTGCGAGTTACCCCATCAAACGTGACGGGCATAGTTGACCATCTGGTAGAAGAAGGGTTGGTAAGCCGTCAGGAAAACCCGCAAGACCGTCGCATGCTTATGTTGCAGCTAACTGATAAGGGCAAGGCGCTTCTTGCCAGCCTTAGAGAAAGGCGGGCTGAACAGGTATGGGCTGTGTTGTCTTGTCTTAGTGAAGAACAACTTTCTACACTGCTCCAGGGATTTAGATTTTTAATTAAAGCAATACAGGAATGTGAAAATGAAAGCTATAAGTGCGAATAAACTAACCAAAGTCTATGGTAAGCTCACCGCGGTAGACCATATTGCCTTTGAAGTTGAGGAAGGAGAAAGTTTTGGTCTTCTTGGCTTAAACGGGGCCGGGAAGACCACCACGCTAATGATGCTTTCTACGCTTCTTAGGCCAACCTCTGGTTCAGCCAAAGTATTTGGCTATGATATTGTCCGCCAGTCTGATGAAGTGCGTAGGTTCATCGGGGTTGTTTTTGAGGAGAGGGCAGTAGATACTCAGCTTACTGGACGGCAGAACTTAGACCTTCATGCCCGTATGTATTATCTTGGTGATGAAGAAAGGCATAAGAAGGTAACTGAAGTATTGGCTGAAGTTGGTCTGGAGAAATTCGCCGATGTCAAGGTGGATAATTATTCCGGCGGTATGCTGCGGCGCCTTGAGATAGCCCGCAGTATGATTGCCGATCCTCGTTTGCTCATTCTTGATGAACCGACTATAGGGGTAGATGTCCAGACCAGGCGTTATCTCTGGGATCATGTAAAGAGGCTTAATAAGGAACATGGAATAAGCGTGCTGTTAGCTACTTCATATGCCGAGGAAGCTGATTACCTGTGCGATCGGGTGGCAATTATGCACCAGGGAAAGTTAGTAGCTGTGGGAACCCCTGAAGAGCTTAAGGCGGCACAGGGGGAAAATATAATAAGGGTCAAGCCGGCTGTTAGCACCGATGAAGAAAAATGGCGGCGTCTGGTTGAAACAGCAGGCTGGGCGGAGAAGGTAGAGAATAGCGACGGGTGGCTCGAGCTAAAATTAAAAGATGGCCGGGTAGGTATACCGCAGGTGGTACGCTTTGCCCGAGATAATGGTCTAGCCATATCTGGTATAAGCTCTCATAAACCCACTCTTAATGATGTAGTTTTACGCTACGTAGGTGATGGTGGGAGGGCACAATGAAGGTTATAGCAGTAGCAAACCTGACTAAAAAATTTGGTGATTTTACGGCTGTAGACCGGATAAGCTTTGATGTAAATGAGGGTGAAATCTTCGGACTCTTGGGCCCTAATGGTGCGGGAAAGTCTACGACCATAAAAATGTTAACCACTCTTCTTTATCCTACTTCAGGCTCGGCACGAGTTTGCGGCTATGATGTGGTCAGGGAGCGCGACCTTGTACGCCGGTGTATTGGAGTAGTGTTTCAGGACCCATCCAGTGACCGAAACCTTACCGGGCGGCAGAATCTTGATTTTCATGCCCGTATGTATAACATGAGCCGGCTTGAACGGGAAGAAAGGATAGAGGAAGTTCTGGAGCTTCTGGAGCTTAAGGGCAAGGAGAATATAAAACTTAAGGACTTGCCCGAGGGATTGAGGCGGCGTTTTGAAGTAGCCCGGGGTTTTATGACCCGGGCCAGAGTCGTGTTTCTGGATGAACCGACCATCGGTTTTGATATCAGAGCTCGCATGGACCTCTGGGAGAAAATCCGCCAGGCAAAAAGCCATGAGGGCTCAACGGTAATCCTGACGACGCACTATATAGAAGAAGCCGATTATCTGTGTGACCGGGTGGCCATTGTGGATAAGGCTAAAATAGTGGCCATAGGCACACCTTCCGAATTAAAAGAGGCCGTTGGCACGGACATAATATCACTTGAGGTTGCTGGAGGATCTGCTGACGGACTAGTTCCCCAGATTAAAGCAATCCCCTGGGTGAAGAGCGTTGAGGTTTTTGGAGAGAGCCTGCTTTTATCAGTGGAGAGTGGTGATGGGCGTGTGCCAGCGCTTATAGATTTCCTGGATGAAAAGGGTTACCCGGTAGCTACTATTGAAGAGCGTAAACCGAGCCTGGAGGATGTATTCCTGCATTTTACCGGGCGCACTATTAGAGAGGCCGAGGGGGGCGATAACGGTAAGGAACTGCGCCGGGCAAGGATTAGACGGCGGTAACATTTTTGAATTTGAGGAGGTTTTAACTTATGGAAGTGAGTAAAGAAAAAGAATTAAAACGTCCGCTTATTGAGTGGACGCCAATTTACAGCATGTGGCTGAGGGAGATAATCCGCTTTTTTGGACAGCGGAGCCGTGTTATTGGCGCCATAATACAGCCGTTTCTCTTTCTGGGCCTGATGGCTATTCCAATGAGCCGCCTTATGCCACCCGAGGCCGAAGGGCTCATGGAGCAAATGTTTGGCGGGTTAAACTTCTTCTCCTATCTTGTTCCGGGTATGGTGGGCGTTGGACTTCTTTTCAGCGGTATTATGGGTGGAGTAAGTGTGCTATGGGATAAGGAGTTTGGCTTTCTAAAAGAGGTAATGGTTGCCCCGGTGCGGCGGGTATCGCTTATGGTCGGGCGCAGCTTGGGTAATATGACAGTAGGCATTTGCCAGGCTTTACTTACTGTGGGTGTGGCCTGCCTTTTTGGAATCTGGTATGAGTTTGGGATAGCAAGCGCTCCAGGATTTTTGCAGGCGTTTGTTTTTATGATTTTAACCTATGCGGTATTTATTGGGCTTGGCTTAACCATGGGCGGGGTGTTCGGTGATACCGAGGGCTTCATGACCATAGTGCAGGTTATGCAAATGCCGCTGCTGTTTCTTTCCGGTGCTTTTGTGCCGATAGACAGGCTAGCTGGTGTGCCGGTGCTGTACCAGCTTCAGTTCATAAATCCCCTTACTTATGGTATTGATGGTATCAGGGCTAGCCTGACGGGGGCGGAGCCATTCTTCCCGATTTGGGTAGATTTTGCCGTAGTCATAGGCTTTGCTATCCTTTTTCTGGCTCTTGGCACCTGGCGCTTTGAGCGCATGGAGGTAAGCTAGGTATATGAGGCAGAGTATCTGAAACCTTTAGCTGCTTGATTTGGACCAGGCTTCTTTCTAACTTTATTTTGATGCAGCCTTGTATAGTTAGGATTGCAGGATATTAGGGCAGTTTATATAATCAAGCCAGCCAAAGGAGGTGAAAGGTGCTGAATGATTTTAAGACCTTTATAACCCGCGGTAATGTGGTTGATATGGCAGTGGGCATCATTATTGGCGGTGCTTTTATTGGTATTATTAACTCATTGGTCAAGGATATCATTATGCCACCAGTTGGCTTGCTGCTGGGCGAAATTGACTTTTCTAATTTAGCTCTGTTCTTAAAGCAAGGAACTCCTCCTGGGCCTTATCTTACGCTGGCCGATGCCCAGGCGGCTGGTGCAGTCACACTTAATTATGGGCTTTTCATCAATGCTCTAATCAGTTTTCTTATTATAGCTCTGGTTGTCTTCTTCCTTATTGTTAGGCCGATGGCAAAGTTGCAGCCACCAAAGAAAGCTGTCGAGCCAGCGGCCACGGTAGCAAAAGAATGCCCCTTTTGTTATACCAGCATTCCTATTAANNGCTAGTTTATAAGGCCAGCGCTTTTTTAATGAGTGTGCAGAAGTTAATCCCAGGCAAGGCAGGAGCCTTTAGGGGTTTTAAGACGAAGTTCGGCCACTAATAAATGCAGAGCAAGTTCGGGATCGCACTGCCCGCTTTTTATAGAGCGATCAGTCTCAAGTAGCCTCTGGTAAACTTCTTTTAGCTCATCCAAGGAGTAACGCTGAGAAAGGTATTTCGTCTTTTGCCAGACAAAGTCAGAAGATATGGCGAGTTTTTGCCTTATTTCTCCTTCAGTTGCTCCGGAAGCTTCAAGGGCTTTTATTCTGAGTAGTAATCTTATCTGACGGGCTAACATAAAAAGGATGTAATTCGGGTTGGCCCCTGAGCTAGTGAGTTTAACCAGGGCATGCTGGGCCTCACCACCTTTAATAATAGTATCAACAAGCTCAAAGATGGTTATCTGCTGGCTTTCGGAGACAAGCATTTTGACATCATCTTCTTCAATGGGTCTTCCATCGGCAAAGATGATTAGCTTATCTATTTCTCCAGAAATAGACCAGAGGTCATTTCCGCTAAGCCATAATAAGGTGTCAAGGGCCTGAGGTGAGATATCGGCGCCTCTTTTTTTAAATTGCTCGGTTACCCATTTCTTGAGCTCCTTGCCTCTTAAGGGATGGAATACTCTTATTTCTGCTGTTATATCTTCAGGTAATAGCTCTCTGGGAGAGGACTTCCCTTTTTCAATAAGGACAAGTTCGGTGGTGGGGGGTAAGTGTCTTATAACATCAAACCACTTCTTAAGTTTATCTTCGGGAACTGTTGCAAGATACTCAAGCAGGCCATCTACGATAACCAGGCGCTTTTCGGATAGAAAGGGCATGGTGGCCACGGCCGCCTCAAATTCGCTCGGGCTCACTTTACTCCCATCAAGACGCAAGGAGTTATACTCGCCAGTAGACCTTTTTATTTCGGCAAGGGCCTCTTTCAGAGAGAAATCATCTTCACCGCTTAAGATATATAGCATGCTTAGCCTGGCCTTTATTCTATCATACCTGCGGAGGCACCCTCTTAACTGTCATTGCGAACGAGGCGGCCGCAAGGCCGCCGAAGTGTGGCAATCTCTCACGGTGGCTGCGGAAGTGACTACCATTCGAGAAGTCCTGCCCTTTTTGAAGTGTCATTGCGAAGCCTGCGTCAGCAGGCTGTGGCAATCTCTCCCGGTGGCTGCGGAGGCACCCAACCATTCGAGAAGTCCTGCCCTTTTTGAAGTGTCATTGCGAACTAGGCGGCCGTAAGGCCGCCGAAGTGTGGCAATCTCTCCCGGTGGCAGTGGAGGCAATAACCATTCGGCAGGCACCCCTTATGATAGTGTCATTGCGAAGCCTCTGTAAGAGGCTGTGGCAATCTCTCCCGGCGGCAGGGAGACACTCACCATTCGAGAAGTCCTACCCTTTTTGAAGTGTCATTGCGAGACTCGCTTTAGCGAGTCGTGGCAATCTCTCCCGATGGCTGTGGAGGCACCCACCTCTCGCTGGTGGTCCTGCATTCGTATGCGATTGCCACGGCGTCCTTACCCCTCCACACCACCCCACGCCTC
>DFYH01000016.1 GCA_002382615.1 Dehalococcoidia bacterium UBA4087 | reverse complement strand
AGATGGCAGGCTGAATGATACCGAGAGTAATATCGGTACCTTACAAGACGATGCCGCCCAGCTTGAAGAGAGCGTGTCAGAGATTAGGGACTCACTGGCTGGTGTAGAGTACTCAGCTGCAGATATTATAGCTACGCTGGAACCAAGTGTGGTCATGATAGCAAACCTTGTATATCTTAATAACGAGTGGCAGGTTTATGCTTGGGGTTCTGGGGTAATAATATCTAGCGACGGCTATATTATTACTGCCTCTCATGTAGTAGAGGGTGCTATGGAGATTGGGATATACACTGGAAATGAAGATTCGTATGAGGCTTCTGTAATAGCTTCAGACCCAGGGAGAGACCTAGCTCTGTTAAAAATTGATAGTAGCGAGGAAAACTTTTCGGCTGCTCCACTTGGTTCTGCAGAGGACATATCGCTGGGTAGCACTGTGCTTGCGCTGGGGTATCCTTACGATGTATTTACTGCTTCGAAGGGAATTATATCAGCTCTGATAAACATTGAGGGATATGATTATATTCAAACCGATGCAGCGGTGAATCCGGGTGAGAGCGGAGGACCGCTTGTTAACTTGGACGGGGAAGTTATCGGCATAAATGTATCGGGGGTAGTAGCTATAGATATTGAGGGTGTTAATTTTGCCGTGCCAATAGGAGACATATTGGAGTTTATCGAAGACGTTCTATAGCAGAAAATCTGGGCTGGAGGATTCGAATCCTCCAGCCCGAGCATCTCACATGTTATGCAATAGCTGGGCAGCGATTTTATTGCATCTTGCCAATTTAGATTGGGGGGCCCAGGTTATAGATAGCCTCGCTTTTGGCTTCAGTAGAGTTTGATTGGAAGCCCAATGGTGTTTTACAGTATCTGTTGCTATATATTGTTAATAATGGCGATGTCGGTGGAAGACCTTATAAAAAGGGCGGCGCTGGACCTGGCTCAGAGTAGTTATGCTATTGCCCTGACTGGGGCTGGCATATCAACCGAGTCAGGTATACCTGATTTTAGAAGCCCTTCAGGAGTTTGGAAAACTCATCCCGAGATGGAGAAATTGGCCTATCAAAACTACGACCTATTTTTAACTAATCCTTTGAAGTGGTGGGAGGAATGGCTGGAGATAGAAAGCTATCTAGACTACCTTGAGAAGGTAGCACCTAACCCGGGCCATCATGCTCTGGCTACACTGGAGCAAATGGGAATATTAAATTGTCTTATTACTCAGAATATCGATAACCTGCATCGTAAGGCAGGTAGCACTAACATTATCGAATATCACGGCAATGCTTTTAGAGTGAGGTGTAATTCCTGTGGTCAGGTGTACCAGAGGGAGGATTTTGATATTGAAAAATTGATAAAAGAAGAGCACCGGTCACCAGTTTGTCCCAGATGTGGGGGACTGATAAAAAGTGATATTGTCTCCTTTGGAGAGCCTATTCCCCAAGCGGTAGTTTATGAGAGCCTATCCCAGGTATCCCGGTGTGATTTGATGCTTATCTGCGGCACTTCGGCAGTGGTATATCCCTTTGCCGGACTACCTCGCCTGGCCAGAAAGCAGAGTCCAGAAATGATTATTATCGAGATAAACAATGAGCCAACACCACTTGCCGATGAAGGTATCTCAGATTATCTTATAAAGGGCAAGACAGGGGAGATACTACCACACATTGTTAAGGAGGTGGGCCATTATTAATAAGCATACAGAGGACCAAGTTCAAGAGATAATAAGACGGCTCCAGAAAGAATACCCCGGGGCAAAGATAGCCCTTAAATTCTCCAATCCTTTAGAACTGCTGGTAGCGACCATGCTATCTGCTCAGTGCACTGATGAAATGGTCAACAAGGTGACTGAGAAACTTTTCCAGAAATACCGCACCGCGGCCGACTACGCCAATGCTAACCCCAAAGAGTTGGAGGAGTATATAAAACCAACTGGTTTTTATCACAACAAAGCTAAAAATATCATCCTGGCCACGAGGATGATAAATGAGAAATTCAACGGCGAAGTGCCTAAAACCATGGAGGAGCTAACCGAGCTACCCGGCGTAGCCCGAAAGACGGCTAATGTGGTTCTTTATAATGCCTACGGTATAACCGAGGGCATTGCCGTTGATACTCATGTTAGGAGGCTCTCCCAGAGACTCGGCCTTAGCTTGAGTGATGACCCGGAGAAGATAGAGAAAGACCTCATGAGGCTGGTCCCTCGCTCGGAGTGGGGGCCATTTACTTATCTTCTTATTGAACACGGCCGGAAAGTCTGCCAGGCCAAGAACCCCCATTGCCAGGGCTGCGTATTAAATGACCTGTGCCCCTCGGCCTTTACTTTTAAGACCAAAGACCAGCGCGGCATTTCTTGAAGTTTCCTCGGCTATTTTCTCAATCGGGATGTTATAGCACCTAGCCACCACGCCGGCTACTTCTATCAAGTAAGCCGGTTCATTACGCTGGCCTCGATAACTCTGTGGAGGCAGGTAGGGACTATCCGTCTCCAGGAGTATTCTATCTAGAGGCAGTTTTACAATATTTTCTCGCAGGCTATTTGATGATGGATATCCGACATAAGCTCCTAAAGAGATGCAGAAACCGAGGTCAAAATAGCGCCACGCCAGTTCTATATCAGAGCTAAAACAGTGAATAACGCCGCTTACTTTTCCCTGCCAGTTGCTGAGTATATCAAGTAAGTCTTCCTCAGCTCTCCGGCAGTGAATTACTACTGGGAGTTTCAGCTGCTGGGCCAGTTCAAGCTGAGCTTCAAAAAGATTTCTCTGTAATTCGGGAGGTGCAAAGTCTCGATAGTAATCAAGGCCTATCTCCCCAATAGCTACCACCCTGCTACCAATAGCCATTCGGGCTATAAGCTTAAGGTCTTTTTCACCCACCTGGCAAGCATTTTCCGGGTGTATGCCGACTGAGGCTAGTATAGTCTCATAAGATCCGGCTAGCAGGACTACCTCCTGGCTACTTGAGGCGTCAACTCCGGCACAAATGATTCTCTCAACGCCAGCTTCAACTGCTCGGCTAATAACCTCCGGACGATCAGCGTCAAACTCACTCATAAAAAGATGAGCGTGGCTATCGATCAACTTCAGTGCGGTCTCCTTCAGACTCGGTTGGTAAAGACTTAAGTCTGCTGTCAAGCCGGACTAACTTTCTTACGGCATCATCATATTTGCCCTGGGCATTGTGGAGATGGACGCCCAGAGTGTTAAAGTCTCTTTCAAAACTATCAAAATCAACCCTGAGGCGTCCGAGATAGTCCAGAATCTCATTAGCTCTTTTCTCTACCTGAAGGCCGTTAAGCCCCAGCACAATAACCTGAAGTAGGGCATAAAAACTATTAGGAGAAACCGGTATAACCCTTCTCCCCAGGCAGTAACTGTAAAGACTGTCCTCTCCGCTACCGCGCCTGATGAGTTCGTAATAGACACTTTCCGCCGGCAGATACATTAAGGCAAACTCAAAAGTACCTTCGTCAGGAAGAATATAACGGGCGACATTATTTATATGCCGCTTAAGGCTCTGCTCAAATTGCTTGTGCCCGTCGCTTTCAAGACCATCTTGAGCGGGGCATTTAAAGTCTTCCATGGGGAACTTGGCATCTATTGGGAGGAGGCGGTCACCTATTTTTATCACGGCATCGACTATTTCATTACTACGAAAGCGGTACTGAAGAGAAAAACAGTCTCTGGGGAGTGCGTCATTAAGTAGCCTTTCCAGCATGACCTCTCCAAAACCGCCGCGGAATTTAGGCTCTTTAAAGGCGGCCTCAAGAGCAGTTAAATTGCGGCCTACTTCGGCTACAACATCTGTCTTCTGACCTAACTCGCCTAACTTTTCTCTCAGGTCACCAAAAACGGCGGTTGTTTGAGAAAGCCTATCCTCAAGAGTGCGGGCCATAAGATCGCTCTGAGATTTAAGGCGTCTTTCATCGCGGACTGATTGCCAGACGATAATCCCCACGAGGATAACGAGAAGAATAAAGATGGCTACTTCCACAGGAGAAATTATAACCCCGTTAGCTTTAGAACGGAAGGCTGATCTGGCCCAGGGCGTTCATGATGAGAGAAGGAGCAATACCCATGACCAGTATACCAGCTGAGCTTACAAGTAGGGCAAGTCCCAGGAGGAAAGAGACGGTCACTCGATTAACCTTCAGTGGTTCATCGAACCACATCACTTTGATCACCTTGAAATAATAGTAGGCAGATATAACGGTGTTGATGATGGCTACAATCACCAGCCAGGAAAGTCCACTATCAAGGGCTCCGGTAAAGATGTAGAGCTTGGCTAAAAAGCCGGCCGTAAGCGGTATACCGGCCAGAGATATAAGCCCCAGGCTTATAACTAATGCTACTAGCGGTGAGTGCCGGGCGATGCCAGCGTAATCTGCGATATCGTCACTGCCGATATTAGACGATATAGCAATAACTGATAAGAATGAGGCCATATCGCTTAAAGCAAAAGCCACTATGTAGAAGATGGTGTTGGAAAGGGCTGCTCCATCCATACCCAGAGAAGCTACCCCAATAAGGATATAGCCGGTGTGGGCAATGCCGGAATAGGCCAGCATCCGCTTGATATTGGTTTGATGGATGGCTACCAGATTGCCTATGGTCATACCCAGAGCACTTAATATAGCTAGTACCATTCCCCAGTCTAGCCATACCGGGGCCTCAAAGGCAGACAGTATACGCACTAGCACAGCCAAGCCAGCCGCCTTGCTGGCAGTAGAGAGGAAGGTGGTCACTTCTGTGGGTGCTCCTTCATAAACGTCTGGCGCCCACATATGAAAAGGCAGGGCGGCAATCTTAAAACCAAAGCCGCCAATCATTAAGAAAAGCCCGGCGATAAGCCCAGGGTTTACCTCGGCCTTTGAGACCGCCTGAGCAATTTTGGGAAGAGCCGTTTCTCCGGTAAAACCGAAGACAAAAACCATCCCGAAGATAAGTACTGCCGAAGCAAGGATACCCAGAAGAGCATACTTTAAAGACGCCTCGGCTGATTTTTTATCCCGGCCCAGTCCGGCCATGACATAAAGGGGTATGGAAGTAAGCTCAAGAGAGAGCATTATTGAGACGAGGTCGTTACTTGATGAAAGAAGCGTCATGCCGATGGTAGAAAAAATGATCAGCGCTGGATATTCCCTCTCCCTCAAGATGAGGTCTAGGCGTGAGGCCAGCAAGACCAGTAAAGCTGAGCCTAGAAAGATAAGATTAAAAAACCAGGAGAAGTTATCGCGTATTAAAAACCCGCCGCTTATCTCTTCACCCCAGGAGAGTGTGACCAGAACTATCGCGGCTGTAAGGCCACCAACGCCAAGCCAGAGCGCCTTTCTACTGCTTAGAAAAAGGCTCACCGTGGCCGCAGCGGCTAGAACGAGTTCCGGCAATATAGTTTCAATTTCCATCTTTTTATCCGATCAAGAGCCCTACCGCCGGTCT
Source organism: Dehalococcoidia bacterium UBA4087 (assembly GCA_002382615.1). GTDB lineage: Bacteria > Chloroflexota > Dehalococcoidia > Dehalococcoidales > UBA4087 > UBA4087. The sequence continues at coordinate 48,510 of DFYH01000016.1, read as the reverse complement.
GATAATGTCTACCAGGAAGGTGGGGTAAAGACCAATCAGGAATATGAAAAAGATAAACACAGCGCAGTAAAAGACCTCTAAAGGTTTTATGTCAGGAGAGGACGCCAGTTCTGGTCTAAGAGGGCCGAAGAAGACCCTCTGTATTAGCCAGAGGATGTAACCGGCCGCCAGAAGTATGCCCAGTAGTGAGATAATTGTGTAGATGCGGGCCCCGGCCGAGAAGGCACCAAAGAAGGTCAGAAACTCGCTGATAAAGCCGCTGGTGGTTGGCACACCCATGGCACCTATGCCGCCGATGATGAAGATAGTACTTGCCAGGGGCATTTGATGGGCTAGGCCACCAAATTTGGAAATTTCCCTCTCATGGGTGTTATGTATAATAATACCGGTGATGGCAAATAAAAGCCCGGTGATCATGCCGTGGCTAAACATCTGAAGCTCAGCCCCCACAAGGCTCACCTCACCCAAGGCAAATATCCCCAGCAGTACGAAACCCATATGGCTAATACTGGAGTAGGCGATCAGGCGCTTAATGTCTGTTTGCCGGAGGGTAACCGCCGCTCCGTAGACTACATTGACTACCGCCAGCGAAAGAAGAATAGGGGCGTACTTCTCGGCCATCTCCGGCAAAAGGCCCAGGCAAACCCTTATCATCCCGTAGCCACCCATCTTGATGAGGGCTCCGGCGAGCATGACGCTGGCTGAGGTTGGGGCATCGGTATGGGCGTCGGGAAGCCATGTATGTAATGGAAAGACCGGGAGCTTGACGGCAAAGCCGATAAGAAGACATAGAAAAGTTGTGCTAAGAGGCAGGACTTGGCTAAGTAAACTACTATCCATGGCCGCAATTTCAGTTACATCAAAGGTGCCACTGGATATGGAGAGACTGAGGATGCCGACCAGCATGAAGACGCTGCCGAACAGTGTGTATATCACGTACTTAATCGCCGAGTAATGTTTTCTACCCGATCCCCAGATGGAGATAAGAAAATACATTGGGATAACTTCTATCTCCCAGAAGACATAGAAGAGAAGCAGGTCCAGAGAGCTAAATACGCCTAGGATGCTGGTTTCAAGGACAAGTAGCCATACAAAATGTTCCTTCACCCTTTCATTTATATCCCGGGATATAAGGGTCACCAGAAAACCGAGGATTAAGGTAAGAAGAAACAGATGAAGATTAAGACCGTCAAGGCCGATATGGTAATAAGCCCCAATCTGAGGTATCCAGGGTACCCTGGTCTCAAATTGAAGACCACCAGCACTTTCAAAGTTGAAAAAGAGGAATAACCCGATGCCCAGGGCCACCAGCGCAAAAAAGGAGGCCAGGTTCTTGATGAGTTTGGGAGAGGCTGGCAGAAGGGCAATGATGATGGCCCCGACCAGCGGCAAAAAGATAGCGACAGAGAGAAGCCCATTTGTCATACAAGAACCTCCACAATGAAGATAGTCATCACTATGACAACAATACCCAAGACAATAAATGCTCCGTAGAGCTGAAGCTGGCCTGTCTCTAGATGGCGCAGGGACTTTCCTACACTTTTAGCTGCCCCGCCAATGCCGTTTACCAGCCCATCAACGACATAGTGGTCAAAATAGTTAAAGAAGACAAATACCCCGGTGGCCGCCTTCGCCGCACCATTTACCAGCCCATCGATCACATAGCGGTCAAAAAGGGAAAAGAACTCAAAAACGCCGTTTACGAGAAAGCGGCGCACCAGGATATCTTCGTAGAAGGTGTCTATCCAGTATTTCTTTGAAAAGAGGGTATAGAACGGATAAAAAACTCTGGTAAGGCCAGCGGCCGAAAGCCATTGCTTCTTATAAACAGCATAGGCCAGAAAAATTCCTAGCAGAGCAACTAAGAGGGAGATAATGGCCGCGGGGTGGCTTAGCACCTCAAAAATACCCATAGTCTCAACATCAGTTTCTCCCAGAAGATGGGCAAAACCGCCATTTAAGTTAAAAAATCCGCTAAAGACGGAGAGTACCGCCAGAATAACCATAGGTATGACCATTTCCTTATGTGACTCATGAAGATGCTCTTTTTCACCACGGTAAGACCCGGAAAAGGTCATAAAGACAACGCGAAACATATAGAAGGCAGTAAAAAACACGGTTACAAGGGCCATATAAAAAAGTACCGGTTCCTCAGAGGCACTGCTAATTATCTCGTCTTTACTCCAAAAACCAGATAACGGGTAAATGCCCGCCAGACTCAAGGAGGCTATGACAAAGCAAGCAAAAGTCCAGGGCATCTTCTTTCCCAAACCACCCATCTGCCGCATATCAAAGGTGTTAGTGGCATGCCCAACACTACCAGCACCCAGGAAGAGAAGGGCCTTAAAGAAAGCGTGGTTAAAAAGGTGGAAGATGCCCACGCTCACTCCACCCATACCCAGCCCTAGAAACATATAGCCCAGTTGGCTAATTGTAGAGTAAGCCAGCACCTTTTTAATGTCGTTCATAACCAGGGCCATAGTGGCCGCAAAGATAGCAGTAAAACCGCCGACAATTGCAACTATCTTAAGATTTGGAGAATACTCAAATAAGGGGTACATCCGGGCAATAAGGAAGACCCCGGCGGCCACCATGGTAGCCGCATGAATAAGGGCGCTCACTGGAGTAGGCCCTTCCATAGCATCAGGCAGCCAGACATGTAGCGGAAATTGGGCTGACTTGCCCATTGCTCCCATCAGGATACCGATGGTAGCCCAGCTAAGGACAGACCCGGCCAGGGCTCCGGAGGTTGCCAGAATGTGGAGTGAACCGATATCAAGGGTGCCGGTCTGGGTAAATAGCAGGATCACCGCCCCAAGAAGGCCAAAATCACCCACCCGGGTAACGATAAAAGCCTTTTTAGCGGCGTTGGCCGCTGCCGGCCGGTCAAACCAGAAGCCGATCAGCAGATAGGAACATAGCCCCACAAGCTCCCAGAAAGCAAAAAGCCAGAACAGGTTACTGGCCATAACCAGCCCTACCATAGAGCCGGTAAATAAAGAGACTAATGCAAAGTAGCGATGATAAGCGGGGTCACCGCGCATATACCCTACCGAATAAATCTGGACCAGGAGGCTGATGAACGTAACCACCACCAGCATGATCGCCACCAGACCGTCGATAATGGCCCCGAACTTGATGTCAACATTGCCCAGATTAAGCCATAAGAGCGGTGAGGCGGCTAAGTCTTTGCCAGAATAGACGCCCAGAAGTAAGAGGAGCGATAAAACAAAGGATATGCCGGTTAGAGCAATGCCAAGATAGCTACTTACTTTAGGCCGCCCCTTAAATAAAGGACGCAGGAAAGCCAGAATAATGATAAAAGATAGGATAGGCAGGGCAAATACCAGGTAAACAACTTCTCCGCTCAACACCCACCTACCATTTCATCAAATCTACGTTGGTGACATCTATTGTTTGGTGGCTCCGGTAGATCTCCATGACGATAGCCAGGGCCACCGTCACCTCGGCGGCGGCAACGACAAGGATAAAAAGAACAAACGCCTGCCCGGAAACAGGCTGGGAAACAAGGTATTTGGAAAAAGAGACCAGGGCAAGATTGGCGGCATTTAGCATCAACTCAATTGACATGAGGATAACAACTCCGTTGCGCCGGGATAAGGCGCCAAAGAGGCCGATACTGAAAAGGATAGCTGATAAAATAAGATAATGTCCTAACATTATTTCCCTCTTAGAATAGCAATCACCCCGACGATTGTGGCCAGTATTAAAAGTCCGGCAATACCGAGAACAGGATAAAAACCATTCTCACCAAACATTTCTACCGCTAGCGTGCTTGTATCCATAGAGGTCGGAGCTGGTAAGGACTGCCATGCTGTTCTGGTAAAAGAGATGACTAGAACACCACCAAAGACAGCGCACAGGAGTAGCATTGGCAACACTAAACGGTTGGGACGGTTGGCCGAAGAGAGTCCTGGCGTAAGCATGATAGCCAGAAGGATAATGACGGCAATGGCACCCACATAGATAATTATTTGAGCCATAGCCAGAAATTCAGCGTTCAGGGTAATAAATAGGCCGGCCATCATCAAAAGGGCAGCTATCAGCGCCAGGGCGCTATGGAAGACATTCTTCATGAAGACGACCCCTAAAGCAGAGACCACCAATAGCAAGGCAAAAACCCAGAAAGCTATAGCCTGACTCACTGGCTATCCTCCCTATCTTTATCAAGTAGCAGGGTTTGCAGCGTTAGTGTTTTCTCTACCTCCGGGTGAGCATAGCCGCTGGGCTGTTTTCCCTCGCCAGGCAGAAGCTCATCATCGCTTGAGATAAGGTCTTCCCGCCGGTAAACTGCCCTTTCGTAGCTATAGCTCATATAAAGGGCATCTTCTACGGGACAAGATTCCACACAAAGGCCACAGGCAATGCAAGTGCCAAAATCTATCTGAAAGCGGTCTACCTTAAGCTTCTTATCCTCGCCTCGAGAAACATCTATGCTAATGGCTTTTGTTGGGCAGGCTCTCTCACAGGCGCGGCAGGCGATGCAGGTATTTTTATTCCAGATTATATCCGTGCCCCGGGCGCGCCGAGATATGACCAGTCTCTCATCGGGATACTGGACGGTCACCGGGTGGCGAATGATGTTTTTCAGAGTTACCAATAACCCTTTTGGTATGCCAAAATTAGGTCTGGACAAACTTTCCTCCACGCCTGAATATGACGGACCACAAAGCCAGATAGATAATAAGGACCAGGCTACCTGAAATAAAGGCTACCCATCCAGGTAGAGAAGAAAAGACTACCAGAGTTACCACAGCAAGATTGATGAGCGCCAGAGGCAGGAGGAACTTCCAGTTAAAGCTCATCATCTGGTCTATGCGGAGTCTGGGCAGGGTACTTCTTATCCATACAATAAGGGTAAACATGGCCATGACCTTTATCAAAAACCAGATTACTGGTGGCAAGATCGGCCCTCGCCACCCACCGAGAAAAAGAGTGCTTAAAAGGACTGAAGCTGCCAGGGCTTCGACATACTCTGTAAGATAAAGGACAGCAAATTTGGCCCCTGAATATTCGATGTTGTAGCCAGCCACAATCTCCGAATCAGCTTCAATAAGATCAAACGGGGTGCGGTTTATCTCAGCTAAAGAGGCTACAAGGAAGACAAAAAAGCCCAGCGGCTGAAGGACGAAAAAGGGGATTTCCTGGGCCTGAACAATACCCTCCAGGGATAACGAATTAGCCATCAGAATCACACCTACGAGTGCCAGTCCCATTGGTATCTCATAGCTTATAAGGAGGGCAACCTCGCGGATTGCTCCGATGAGGGCATATTTATTATTTGAAGCCCAACCGGCCATAAAAATCCCAATAGAGGGTATTACGCCCATAGCCAAAACAAAAAGGAGACCAGCATCAAGATCAACTAAAACTGCCCCCTCCCAAAAAGGGACGACGGCAAAAATCATAACCACCGAGACGAAACCTACTATTGGCGCAATCCAGAAGATTACCCGATCTCCCCGGGAAGTAATAATGTCCTCTTTAGTTAGGATCTTTATAGCATCGGCGACCGGCTGGAAAAAACCAAAGGGTCCAGCCCGATTGGGCCCCAGTCGCGATTGGAAACGGCCTACCAGACGCCTCTCGTACCAGATAAAGATAAGCGCCATTGTCATAACAAAGGCGATGATGATCAGGGTAAATACCAGCCAGTGCCACCAGTAGCCACCTGGCCAATCGGGGGGTGCTGGTGGGTAGTTAATAAAGCTCCTCATCGGTCAACCTCGGCCATACAGATATCTATGCTCCCGAAAGTGACGATAGCATCGGCAATCTTTAAACCCATGACCATATCCTTAAGACAGGTCAGATTTATCAGTGAGGGTGCTCTGATGTGAAAGCGGTAGGGATTGGTTGAGCCATCAGATACAACATAACACCCCAGTTCTCCGCGAGGGGCCTCGATATGGCTGTAAGCCTCGCCGCGTGGCGGCCTCAGATTTAAGGGTACCTTGCTCTTCACCTCACCGGCGGGAAGGTCCTGGGTAGCCTGGTCTATAATATGCAGGCTTTGTCTTATCTCTTCAAGCCGGACGCGGTAGCGGTCATAAGAATCACCCGTAATGCCGGTCGGGATATCGAAATCAAAGTGCTGGTAAAGTGAATATGGGTCGACTTTTCGAATATCCCACTTAACGCCGCTTCCTCTGAGGACTGGCCCGCTCGCTGAGGCATTAATCGCTAGCTCCTCGGGCAAAACTCCAATACCCATAGAACGGGCAAGGACTATCTCATTTTCTTTGAGCAGCTCTTCGTACTCATTAAGATAGCCCGGCATAACCTTTAAGAGTTTTCTTACTGCCGGCAGAAACTCATCTGGCAGGTCATGGCTCAGCCCGCCGAAGCGCAGGTAGTTATAAAGTAGCCTTTGGCCAGAAACCATTTCAAAAAGGTCAATAATCTTCTCCCTCTCCCGGAACATGTACATAAAAGGGGTAAAGAAAGTTCCTAAGTCATTGGCCCAGGTGCCGATAGCCATAAGATGACTGGCGATACGCTGCAGCTCAGCCATGATAACCCTGATGTGCTGGGCCCTCTCCGGAACCTCAATGCCAGCCAGTTTTTCCACTGCCAGCACATAGACCAGGTTATTGCTCATGGAGGAAACATAGTCCAGCCGATCGGTTAAAGGTATAACCTGCTTGTAGGTCTTCTCCTCAGCTAACTTCTCAATGCCGCGATGAAGATACCCGAAGACCGGCTCAAGATCGACTATTACCTCGCCATCCAGCACGGCCAGCATCCTGAAGACGCCGTGGGTGCTGGGGTGGAGTGGCCCCATGTTTATGGCTAATGGTTCAGTCTTAACATTCATAAACTAAAGTCCTTACGAAGTGGATACCCCTCAAAACCCTCCCAGAGGAATATTCGCCTTAAGGGAGAGCGGCCTAGAAAATCTATTCCCATGAGGTCATACACCTCACGTTCCATAAAGTCGGCCCCCCGCCAGATGGTAATAACCGAGGGGGCCTCGGGATGCTCTCTATCTGTAGACTCCACCCGAATCAGTAGGCTCTGGTTTTTCTCCAGAGAGATTATACGGTAGAGGATTTCAAAGTGGTCTTTATAGTCAATGGCGGTGAGGTCACCCAGATAATTAAACCCCCGGTCTTTACAAAGATATGTAGCTACCCTAAGCCACATATCTACAGGCACTAAGATGCCACTTCTATCATCTAGTTTGGCGGCACCCTCACCAAACACTTCTCTTATAGCAGTGATTACTTCAGCTTCTGTAGGATTAGTCATGGACGCCTCTTCAGAATGCTGTCCTTCTTTATCTTATGGCGCAGAAGCTCTACCGCATGAAGCAGCGCTTCTGGCCGAGGTGGGCAACCGGGGAGATAAACATCTACCGGCACGATGCGGTTATAACCCGGAACGACGCTGTAGGAATCCCGGAAGATACCACCGCTGATAGCACAGGCCCCCATGGCAATGACCCATTTAGGTTCAGCCATCTGTTCATAGATCCTTTTGATTTGAGGGGCCATCTTCCAGGTGAGTGTCCCGGCAGTGATCATCAAATCAGCCTGTTTGGGTGAAGCCCGGATAACTTCCATGCCGAAGCGAGAGATATCAAAGCGGGAGGCCTCAGTGGCCATAAATTCCAGAGCACAGCAAGCAGGAAACGAGATGACCGGCCAGAGGGAATAGCGTCTGGCCCAGTTAAGCAGGGAATCTATCGAAGTAAGCAGAACGTTTCGTTTGATGCTCTCTTCAAGCCACTGGGTGTCATCAGCTAAGGGCTCCTGGCTTTCGGATATAAGCCTGGAGATGATCTCTCCTTCATGTTTGTCTAAATCTTGAAGTGGTACTATTTCCACTGGAGTGCTCCTTTATACCAGGCATAGGCATAGCCGATGACAATGGGGATAAAGAAAATGCTTATGGCAAGAATTCCATTCTTGCCGAATTCTTCAGCCTGGATGGCCCAGAGGTAAAGAAAGATAGTCGAAACATCAATGGCTAAAAAGATAAGGGCAAAGAAATAGTAATGAAAATTAAACCGAATCCAGGTGGGACCTATGGTTTCCATGCCGCATTCAAACGGCTCACCTTTTAGAGGGTTAGGTTTTTTGGGCGAGATCCCTGTTGGCCGCAAGATAACAGGCAGGGCAAGTACTAAGCCCGCCAGCAGTAAAACTACTAACAAAAACAGACCCAGTTGAGTGTAAGTAGATAGCATCTCCACCACCGGTCAGAAATGAAAGCCCTATTATAAAGTCAGGTCCCCCAAAAGGCAAATTTTCGATTGATGAAGCCAGCCAAAGGCACTATACTCTTTTTAATGGCAGATTTTAAACTTGTTTCCGATTTTGAGCTTACTGGCGACCAGCCGCAGGCAGTGGATAGGTTAGTCCAGGGGTTAAGAGAAGGCTATCGCCACCAGACTCTTCTGGGTGTAACTGGCAGCGGTAAGACATTCTCTATGGCCAACGTTATCGCCCGCCTGAACCGGCCAACGCTAGTCATAAGCCATAACAAGACATTAGCCGCCCAGCTTTACAGCGAACTCAAGGAATTTTTCCCCTCCAATGCTGTGGAGTATTTTGTGAGCTATTACGACTATTATCAGCCGGAGGCCTACATACCGCGGACTGATACCTATATCGAGAAAGAGACTGACATCAATGATGAGATAGATAAGCTTCGCCATGCGGCAACCCGGGCCATTTCCGAAAGGCGCGATACTATTATTGTGGCCTCCGTCTCCTGCATCTATGGGCTGGGGGAGCCTGAGGAATATTATAGTTTTATCCTCGGTCTTAAGAAGGGAGAACTCTATCCCCGACACGATCTATTAAAACGGCTGGTAGATATGCAGTACCAGAGAAATGACTTTGAGCTTGGCCGTGGTAAGTTCCGCTTGCGCGGCGATACTTTGGAGATAGTCCCTTCTTATGAAGACTTAGCCTTAAGGCTTGAGTTTTTCGGTGATGAACTGGAGCTTATTACCGAGGTAGACCCACTTACTGGAGAAGTAGTTGCCCACCCTGAAGAAGTCGATATCTACCCGGCTAAACACTTCGTCACCTCAAGAGAACGGCTCTTAGCAGCTATCGATAGTATCCGCCAGGAATTAAAAGATAGGTTAGAAGAACTGCGCCAAGAGGGTAAGATAGTTGAGGCTGCCCGCCTGGAGGCCAGGACCAATTATGACCTTGAGATGATGGCTGAGACCGGCTACTGTAACGGTATTGAAAACTACTCCCGCCACCTTTCGGGAAGGCTAGCTGGTAGCCCGCCGTGGACTCTCTTAGACTATTTTCCTAAGGACTACCTTATGATCATTGATGAATCACATATGAGCATCCCCCAGATTAGAGGAATGTATCATGGTGATATCTCCAGGAAAGAGACCCTCGTTGAATACGGATTCCGCCTCCCTTCAGCTCTGGATAACCGACCGCTCAACTTCGTGGAGTTTAATCACAGGATAAATCAGGTGATCTATGTCTCGGCTACGCCCGGTGAGTACGAGTACCAGATGAGCCAGCAGGTGGTTGAACAGCTTATCAGACCTACCGGTCTTCTTGAACCTGTGATTGAAGTTAGATCCACCAAAGGGCAAATTGATGACCTTGTCCAGGAGATTAGGACAAGGGCCTCTAGAGGTGAGAGGTGTCTGGTAACCACCCTGACTAAAAAGATGGCCGAGGAACTTTCAGACTACCTTGCTGAGATAGGCATTAAGACACACTATTTACATTCAGAGGTAGAGACCTTCGACCGCGTGGAGATATTAAGAGACCTGCGTTTGGGTGTTTATGATGTTGTAGTCGGCATAAACTTATTAAGAGAAGGGCTAGACCTGCCCGAGGTTAGCTTAGTAGCCATTCTTGATGCTGATAAAGAAGGCTACTTAAGGTCTAAAGAAGCCTTAATCCAGACCATGGGGCGGGCGGCCAGGCATGTAGAAGGACATGTCATTATGTATGCTGACACTATCACTTCTTCTATGTCGGAGGCTATTGAAGAGACCCGGAGGCGCCGGGAAATACAGGAATCCTATAACCGAGAGCACGGTATAACACCTCAAGGTATTAAGAAAGCCATCCGCGATATCACTGAGAGGATAAGGACGACTGGCAAAGAGGAGCCCTATGCTTCTAGGCCGGTGACGAAGGAAGATACTATCCGCCTTATCAAAAAGCTCGAGCTTGAAATGAAAAAGGCGGCCAAAAATCTTGATTTTGAGCAGGCTGCCTTAATTCGTGACCGTATTGCCGATATGAGAAAAAATCTCGACTATATCCTTGATAGGGACCTTATAGAAAAAGCCAAGGAGGTCTAATCCTCGTCCTGGCCTTCGTTTTGTAGTTCCTCAACCAGCCGAGCAGCGCGGGGATAACCGATGCGGAGTTTTCTCTGTAAGTACGAGGCCGAAATTGTGCCATGTTCTTCAAGTAGCTCCCGGGCAGCATCAAGAAGAGGATCAGACGTACTTGCCCTCACTTTAGGCTGTGGGCGGGACAAATCTTCAACCTTAAGTGAAACAAGGCCTTCCGGTTTCTGACTATTCCAAAAATAAACCAATCTCTCTATTTCGGCATCCGAGATGTAGCAGCCTTGCAACCTCTTGGGCTTGGCCGCTTCTGTCGGCAGATATAGCATATCCCCTCGGCCAAGCAGTTTTTCAGCCCCCACAGTATCAAGTATAGTCCTGGAGTCAACCTGGGAAGTAACTGCAAAGCTGATACGTGTGGGAAAGTTGGCCTTGATAAGACCGGTTATAACGTCAACTGATGGTCTTTGAGTAGCCACCACAAGGTGAATACCAGTTGCTCTGGCCAGCTGAGCAAGCCGGCATATTATCTCTTCTACCTCTTCGAAACCGGCCATCATGAGGTCGGCTAATTCATCAATAACCAGCACAATATAAGGCATTTTACCGTCTGGGCTGCTCTTGTTATAAGCCTCTATGTTTCTCGCGCCCATGGTAGCAAACTTCTTATAGCGGTTGTCCATCTCCTGCTGCAGCCAGTGTAAGGCCTCAATTGCCTTTTGGGCGTCAACGATAACTGGGGTGGCCAGATGGGGCAGGGTATTGTAAGAGACCAGTTCAACTCTCTTAGGGTCAATCAGAACAAACCTTAGTTCAGTTGGAGCGTTATGAAGAAGTAGGCTTGCAATGATGCCGTTAAGACAAACTGTCTTGCCGCTGCCAGTAGCTCCGGCGATGAGTAGGTGCGGCATCTTGGTCAGATCAGCGGCTATAGCCTCACCACCGGCTCCTTTTCCCAATGCTATTGCCAGCTTGGAACGAGCCAGGATTTTCTGAAAAGCGCTGCTCTCAACCACGCTGCGCAGGCTAACGGTGCTGCTGATCACATTGGGTACCTCGATACCAACCATCGACTTCCCCGGCACCGGAGCCTCAATGCGAATACTGGGTGCTGCCAGAGCCAACGCGAGATCATTGGCTAAGGAAGTAATCCGATCAACTTTGACCCTGGTACGGGAAATCTCCATTGGCTTGACTACAATATTGCCATCTCTATCCCGTTCTCTTACTTCCTTGGTCTTTATATCCCACCCGGGCTCAACACCGAATTGAGTTACCGTGGGACCAACGTTTATTTGCACTACCCTGGCATCCACGCCATAGCTGGCCAGAGCGTCTTCAATAATAGCTGCCCTTTTTTTGTTATCGGCGTCACTAAGACTTACTTCTGGCGTCTCATCTAAAATGTCCGGTGGCGGAAGTTTCCAGCCATCAACCTCCTTAAGAGAAGAAGAAGCTCCATAACGCTGCCATACCTCTCGGGCGACTTGCTTGAGGTCACTGTTCTGACTTGATCTAACCTCCTTCTCCGAAGGTGGTGGGACAGCGGGGTTAGTACGAGAAATTGTTTCAGAGGCTCCGGTACTCTTAACAGGCATGGCAGGAGGCCCAAGCGGTGTTCGGGACTTTTTTCTTTTAAAGAGGGCGTTATAAATCCATTTGGCGGCGTTAGTTATGGCCTTTGCAAACTTGCGGGGTATCAAAAAAACTATAGCCAGGATAAGAAGGCCGAAGACTCTTAATACGGCCAGGAACGTACCGTTATTACCAATTATCGCCTGCCCGATATTCCCGCCAAGGTTAAAAAGACCCAGAACACCCCAAAGAGTAAATAGGACAGCTACACCACCCAGCCATATGTTAATATGCTTTAAGTGTCTCAAAAATGAACTGATCCTGGGCCAGAAGGCAATGATAATCAGCACCAGTATAGCCAGGCCTAAAAGCACGAGTCCCCACCCGAAAATGTCGAAGACCCCGACTGCCCAAAGTGCTATTTCATCCCACCACCAGAAGATAAGACCACCAGCTATGATGGCCAAGAGCGCGCCCCACACCGGCGGCCGGCTAAAGAATCGTCTATTCGAAGACTTTTCTTCTTTCATCTTACTTAGCACCATATCAGGCGTCGAGGACAACAGGTAGTATTACAGGATGGCGCCCTGTTTTTTCATAAAGAAAGCGGCTTAGAGCCTCCTTCGCTTTGTTACTTGCCCATTCACCCTCTATCCTCGCCATCTGGTTGCGGTTAAGTGACTCGGCAACAACTTGCCGGGCCTGCTCCATTATTTCTTCGCCTTTAGCCTCCTCGTTATTAACAAAACCGCTGGAAACCACCTCAGGCTGGCCTACAATTCTGCCTGCCTGATGGTTAATGGTCATAATAACTACTACCACACCGTCATGGGATAGCATGCGGCGGTTTTGCAATACGACTCCGCCTATCTCGCCAACACTTAGCCCATCGACATAGACATCATTTAAAGTGATCTTCCCATCAAGTGATGCCTTATCCCGATTGAGCTCTAGAATATCACCATCCTCGAGAACAAATATATTTTCCTTCGTCATACCCAGAGATTGGGCCAGTTGAGCATGCTGAGAGAGATGTCGGTATTCGCCATGCACTGGCACAAAAAAGCGAGGCCTGACCAGGTTCAAGATAAGCTTCAGCTCTTCCTGGCTGGCATGACCATGCACATGCACTGGAGCCACCTTATCATAATAGACTTTAGCCCCCTGCTTAAGAAGGCTATCTATAGTGCGGTTGACCAGAGACTCGTTACCGGGGATCGGGGAAGCTGAAATGATAACAGCGTCGCCCGGGATAATACTTATCTGGCGGTGGTCTTTATTGGCAATACGGACAAGTCCTGAGGTAGGCTCACCCTGGCTTCCTGTGGTCAGGATAACGACCTTCTCCGGCGGCAGGTTCCTCATCTCTTCAATCTGCCCCAGGATACCATCCGGTGCCCTGAGATAACCCATCTTTAGTGCCATGCGGGCAATATCAACCATACTCCTTCCGACAATAGAAACCCGCCGGTTATGCCTCGAGGCGGCATCTATTACCTGTTGCATGCGGGAAACAAGAGAAGCAAAGGTAGTAATAATAACTCTGCCCGTAGCATTGGCAATGGTCTGTTCCAATGTATCTCCAACTACCTTCTCTGAAGCGGTATAGCCTGGCGCCTCGGCGTAAGTTGAATCAGATAGTAGTAGAAGTACTCCTTCTCCGCCAACCTGGGCAAGGCGGTTTAGATTGGTTGGCTTGCCATCAACCGGAGTGTAATCAATTTTAAAGTCTCCGGTGTGAACAATCTTTCCCACCGGCGTTTGGATGATGAAGCCAACAGCATCAGGTATGCTGTGACAGACAGGAAAGCTCTCTATGACAAATTTGCCAAGCTTAAATGTATCCCCGGCTTCAAACCTTATAAGCTTGGCATTATGAGGGGCGGTCCGGCTCTCCTTGAGCTTAACAGATATGATGCCCTGGGCAAGACCAGTGCTGTAAACGGGAACGTTGAGCTGGGTAAGGACATAGGGCAAAGCGCCAACATGGTCTTCATGGCCATGGGTAATAATAATACCCCTGACCCGCTCACGGTTCTTCAGAAGATAGCTTATGTCAGGTATGACCAGATCTATACCCAGCATATCCTCTTCAGGGAACATTATACCGGCATCGATAACGATGATATCCTCATCATACTCTAAAACCATCATGTTCCGGCCGATTTCGCCGAGACCGCCAATAGGGATTAACTTTAATTTGGACATTCTACCTCTAAAAAAGTGAAAGTTGCTGGGCCTCTGTCTTCTCTTTGCTAGAGAGCTTCTTGGCTGAGGCAATTACCTGGGGTATCTTTAAAGCATCGGTTTTCAGTACCTGGCGCAGGCTCTGTTGATGAAGGGCCGCCGCCGGGTGATACATAGCGTAGTATATTATGCCATCCTTTTCCTGCATCGAACCGTGCGCCTGAGATATGCTCTTATTTGGGAAAAAGAAGGCCAGAGAATGACGCCCCAGGGTGATAATTACTTTGGGACGTATAATTTCAATCTGTCGCTCGAGATAAGGACGGCACCAACCTACTTCCTGTGGTAATGGCTCGCGGTTATTGGTAGGACGGCACTTGATGACATTGGTGATATACACATCCTGTCTCTTTAACCCTCCAAGAGAAAGAAGCTCTTCCAAAAACTGTCCGGCAGGGCCAACAAAAGGCCTTCCGCTCTGGTCTTCATGCCATCCCGGAGCTTCGCCAATGAGCATGACCTCGGCGTTCTCTGGCCCTTCACCGGGGACAATATTGGTCCTTGTGTTAGCTATCTCACACTTAACACAACGAGCTATTTCAGCATAAAGCTCGTCTAATAACGACATTTCACCCTAAATAAATACAGCTTTTACTTTACAATAATAGCAGGGCTAATCTGCCAAGTCAAAAATCGAGCCTCGGGCTTGCTTCTGATATAATGGCCCTGTGCTTAATTTTAAGTCGCCTAGTTCGGTAGAAGAGGCAATTGCTATTCAGAAAAGCCTTGCCGCCGGCATTATAAGCGAAGGGAGAATAGAGAGGCCGCGCTTTATCGCTGGGGCTGATGTTAGTATAACCGGCGATGAGGGAACGGCAGCCATAGTTGTTCTAAGCTACCCCGAGCTTGAGCCTGTTTTTTATTCTGTAGCCAGTGATAAGATAGGGTTCCCCTATATTCCTGGGCTACTCTCCTTCAGGGAAATACCATTGGTGCTCGCCGCGTGGGAAAAACTCACCCATACTCCTGATCTTCTCTTCGTAGATGGTCAGGGTATGGCTCACCCCCGGCATTTCGGTATAGCCTGTCACTTGGGTCTTTTGCTGGATATACCAACTATAGGTTGTGCTAAATCGCACCTCTATGGATGTTATGAAGAACCCGGACAAGGTTGCGGCGCTTTTAGCTGGCTAAAAGACGAAGACAAGACCATCGGGGCAGTATTGAGGACAAAAGCTGGCTCGCGTCCTCTTTTTGTCTCCGTAGGCCACAAAATAAACCTTGATGAGGCCGTTAGATGGACTGTTTCCTGCTGTGACGGTCATCGTCTGCCCAAACCGGCCAGGCTAGCTCATCTTGCCAGCAAGGGAAAGCTCAATGACAGCTGGTGTTAGGATAAGACATGCTATCCCGGAAGATGCTCCGGTAGCTGCCGGGCTTATCTATGAGGCCTCATTCGGCTATCGGGATACTATCTTTGGAGAGGGGGAAGACGCTAAAAGGCTAGCCCAAGAGGTCTTATCGAGGGTTTTTCAGGTACCTGACCATTCGCAGAGTTATAGTTATAGCTTTATCGCCGAGGATGAAGAAGGCGTCTGCGGTATGTTCAGTGGTTTTGATATGGCGGAGAGACACTCTGCCGGAGGGGCGGTATCCAGAGTGGCTTCCTTATGGGTAAAATATTTGCCAGTGGGACGTGCTTTACGCCTTGTACCCTTTGGGCTGTCCCTTCTTGGAACTTCAGCCCCGTTAGACGAAGAGAGTTATTATGTTGGCTCTTTAGCTGTCCTGCCGGAGAAGAGAAGGCAGGGTATTGGCCGCCGGCTTATAATGGCCGCCGAGGAAAATGCTACATCAAAAGGGCTAAAATATCTGGCTCTTGATGTGGTAGCCGATAACATAACTGCTCTAGCATTTTATGAGCGTCTCGGTTTTAAAGCCCAGAGCCAGAAAAATGCCCTCAGGCTGCGTATTTACCACATCTCAGGAATTATAAGAATGGTAAGATATATTTTAACAGCGGATATGGGGGAAGAATATGGAAATAAAAAATAGAGTCGATGAGCTCAAGGAGATTATTCTTCAGGACATGGAGTTTCTTTGACCTGCCTACAAAGGAGAAGGAGATAACATCTTTGGAGCAGGAGCTAAGTAAGCCAAATGCCTGGCAAGACTCTCAAAAGGCCCAGGGGTTAGCGCGGCGTCTTGCTGAAACAAAGAGGTTGGTCGGCCTCTGGCGTGGCCTGGAGAAGAAGATAGAAGAGCTTGAAGAAGTCCTGGCGCTGGCTTATCAGGAAGAAGATGAGGAGCTAACAGGAGATGTGGACAAGGAACTGGAAAAGCTGGCCGCTGAAATCAGGAAGCATGAGCTTGAGATTGCCCTATCCGGTCCCTACGACGACCGAAGTGCCCTGCTGGCCATCCATGCTGGTGCGGGAGGCACCGAGTCACAGGACTGGGCGGAGATGCTCCTTAGAATGTATCTCCGCTGGGCAGAGAACCGTCACTTCAAGACCAGCATTCTGGATATCTCACCGGGTGAGGAGGCAGGTATAAAAAGCAGTATGGTCCTGGTTGAGGGTGAGTATGCCTATGGCTATCTTAAATCAGAACACGGCGTGCACCGATTGGTACGCCTTTCTCCTTTTGATGCCGACCATGCCCGACATACCTCATTTGCCTTACTTGAGGTAATGCCCGAGTTTGAAGATGACACTTCAGTTAAGGTATCACCCGATGACCTGAAGATTGAGACTTTCCTCTCGAGCGGTCCTGGCGGGCAGCATATGCAGAAGTCCAGCACCGCCGTCCGCATCACCCATCTGCCGACTGGTATAAGTGTATCCTGCCAGAGCGAGCGCTCCCAGTACCAGAACAAAGAAAATGCCTTAAAAGTGCTCTACGCTCGCCTCCTACAACTCGAGATAGCCAGGAAAGAGGAGGAAAAAGCCCGCCTTAAAGGAGATCATGTTGAAATGGCCTGGGGGAATCAGATAAGAAGCTACGTTCTTCACCCCTACAAGCTAGTCAAAGATCACCGCACCGGGTACGAAACCTCAAGGGCGGAGGCTGTCCTCGAAGGCGAACTTGATGAGTTTATCGATGCCTACCTCAGAAAGTCTATGGGGAAAAATGAAGAGATTAATTCTTAATCTGACCATCTTTTTATCCACTTGTTTAGCTCTTTTTTCGGTCTTATCTCCCGGGCCGGTACTGGCCCAGGGAGAGGTGGAGGTAGGGGATAGTGTTGAAATCGCCTTTCCGCTATCGGTAACCTTTAAGCTATCTGTTCAGAGCGATACCCCCGTAAGCGACATACGCCTGCAGTACACCGTGGCCCAGAAAAGCTTCGCCCAGGTCATTTCTGAAGCACGGCCAGATTTTAGTTATGACTCGGGTCTTGCTGAATCAAACTGGACGTTGGACATGAAAAAAATCGGAGGACTGCCGCCGGGAACAAGAATTACCTACTGGTGGCTTATTGAAGATGAATCAGGCAACACATATCAAACTACTCCCCGGCAGTTTACTTATTCTGATGACCGCTACTCCTGGCGGGCTATCACTGATGGTACTATAACTCTCCACTGGTATGCAGGCAGTGATGAGCTTGGGATGGAACTTATGACTGCGACTCAGGATGCCCTTCTTCGCCTGGCGGGAGCTATCGGTACCTATCCTACTGAGCCCATAGACTTATATATCTATGGCAGTTCCCAGGAGCTTCAAGGAGCCATGTTATTTCCTCGTGAGTGGACCGGCGGTGTTAGCTACAGTAATCTGAGCGTAATAGCCATTGGAATTAACGAGTCTAATATCTCCTGGGGTAAAAGTGCCATTGCCCATGAGCTGGCCCATCTGGTGCTCTACCAAAAAACGGCCAACCCCTATAACGATATTCCGCTCTGGTTTAACGAAGGAATGGCCATGTATACCCAGGGTAGGGTGGAAGACTACTATGAAGATACCCTTCGTCAGGCTGTTAAGGAAGGAAGTACCATATCGGTGCAAAGCCTCTGCAGCCCCTTCTCTGTAGACCCTGAAAAATCTTATCTTTCCTATGCTGAGAGCTATAGCCTGGTAAAATTCCTCCTTACTACCTACGGTCAGGAGAGTGTTTCTTATTTCCTGGAAGTTTTATCTCAGGGAAGCACCTATGATGAGGCATTAGAAAGTGCCTTTGGTTTTAATATGGGTGAGCTAAATGATATCTGGCTGGGCTATTTAGAGAACCAATACCTTCCGCAGCAGCAAAGTACACCTCCTTGGGCGATTGCTTCGATGGCTGTTCTCTCGTTGGCCCTTGTCGGTATTATATTTGTTATTTTAAGAACCAGGGGTAAGAACAGATATGAATAAAAACCGAAGACAGGTGGTGCTAGCTAAAAAGGTGTCTTTAAAATGAATGCCATATTAAAAAGAATACTCCGAACCCTTGGTTGTCTGGGGCTTAT
This sequence comes from Dehalococcoidia bacterium UBA4087, assembly GCA_002382615.1. Taxonomy (GTDB): domain Bacteria; phylum Chloroflexota; class Dehalococcoidia; order Dehalococcoidales; family UBA4087; genus UBA4087. The sequence continues at coordinate 29,982 of DFYH01000016.1, read as the reverse complement.
TCTCTCACTTGTAGTCCTCCCTGCCTGCGGAGAGCAAAGTGGCGGTATCCTTAATCTTTATGGCTCAGACCCCCTAACCCTTGACCCAGCAGTAGCTGGCGAGGCCACTTCCTCAGCATATATCATGGAGATTTTTAGTGGACTGGTCTACCTAGATGAAGGCATGAATATTGCCCCGGACATAGCAGAGAGCTGGGAAGTAAGTAGCAACGGGCTTACTTATACCTTCTACTTAAGAAAAGATGCCCTCTTTCATAATGGCCGGCAGGTTACTGCCGAAGATTTTAAATACTCCTGGGAAAGGGCCCTTAAGCCCGAAACCGGCTCGCAAACAGCTGAAGTTTATCTTGGCGATATTAAAGGAGCCGCAGAGGTACTTTCAGGTGAGGCCGAAGGGCTCTCTGGAGTTCAGGTGTTAAATGCTCACACTTTAGAAGTCACCTTAAGCGACCCCGTTTCCTATTTTCTGTATAAATTGACCTATCCAGTTAGTTTTGTGGTCGACCAGGAAAATGTTTCGAGTATTAACTGGTGGCTAAAGCCAAATGGTACCGGCCCCTTCAAACTTAAGAGCTGGCAAAAAGGAGAAAGCCTTGTCTTGGAGAAAAATGAGCTTTTTTACCGTGAGGCAGCCCATTTAGACGAGGTGGATTTTCACATTTTGGCCGGAGTTCCCATGGATTTATATGAAAGTGGTATTATAGACATTGCCCCGGTGGGTGCTTCTGACATATACAAAGCAGCCGATCCCTCAGGCCCTTTCTATGAAGATCTAAGAATCTCACCCGAACTCAGCTTTTATTACATCGGTTTTAATACTACTAAACCACCTTTTGATGATCCCTTGGTTAGAAAAGCCTTTGCCCTGGCGATAGATAAAGAAGAACTTACTACTTTAGTCTTTAACCAGACGCTAAGTGCAGCTCGTGGCATATTACCACCGGGTATGCCAGGTTTCGATGAAAACCTTGAAGGACTGGCCTTTGACCCTGATGGGGCCAGAGAAGCACTTTCTCTTTCAAGTTATGGCGCTGCTGGGAACTTGCCACCGATCACTATTACTACCAGCGGCTGGGGTGGATTTGTCTCTCAAGATCTTGAGGCCATTATCAACGAGTGGCGGGTAAATCTGGGAGTAGAAGTAATGGTGAGGCAACTTGAGCCGGAGCTTTTTCTTTATAACCTGAAGGAGGAGAAGGACGAAATGTTCTACACCGGCTGGATTGCTGATTATCCTCACCCGCAAGACTTTCTGGAAGTTCTTTTCGCCTCTTATTCTCCCAGTAACTCCGGAGGCTATACTAACCTCGAGGTAGACCGGCTCCTTAAAGAAGCAAGCCGGACCGATAGCCTCGACCTCTACCAGAATGTAGAGAGGCTAATTCTGGAGGATGCTGCCTGCGTCCCTTTATGGTGGGGGCAAAATTTTATGCTGGTTAAACCCTATGTCAAGGACTATAATTTAACTGCTATGGGCTATGCCAGGCTGGAGAATGTACATCTTGAAGCGGAGGGGGTGGGATTCGAACCCACGGTCCACGAAGGGACAGCGGTTTTCAAGACCGTCTCCATAGACCACTCGGACACCCCTCCCCTCGTTAAGTATAGCAAAAATTAAAAAGGAGGTAGATATGCCTTACGAAGCAAAAGACTTTCGCCGCCTCATCGGTATACCTGGTTTTAGCAACACCCTTCTTACCAACCACTTTACCCTCTATGAGGGTTATGTCACCAACACCAACAAGCTACTCGATGCGTTAAAAGATATGCTCACCCAGGGGCAAACAAGCACCCCCTCATATGCTGAATTAAGAAGAAGGTTTGGCTTCGAGTTTAACGGCATGAGGTTGCACGAGTATTATTTTGAGAATCTGGGTGGTAATGGAACAGTTAGCCCAACGGGCGAGTTGCTTGACGGCATAGTCAAGGATTTTGGGAGCTTTGAGGCCTGGGAAAAAGACTTTAAGGCCACCGGTCTTATGCGTGGTATTGGCTGGGCCATTCTTTATCAGGATAACCTTACCGGCAGGCTATTGGACCAGTGGATCAACGAGCATGAAACAGGGCACCTGGCGGGCTGCCGGCCTCTGCTGGTGATGGACGTCTTCGAGCATGCTTTTATAACCGATTATGGGCTTAAGAGGGCCGATTATATTAACTCTTTCTTTCAAAATATTAACTGGAGTATGGTGGAACGCCGCTTTCTTTATTGACAATCAGGTCATTAGCGGTATATGCTGGTGGTAACAAGGGTGGCAATTTGTCACAAGCAACCAGGAGGGGAGTAATAAGATGAGACCAGGCGGACCTGAGATACTTATAATTGTCCTTGTAATTCTTCTTGTCTTCGGTATAAGCAAGATCCCGCAGATAGGTGAGGCCTTAGGCAAAGGAATCGGGGCCTTTAAGAGAGGCGCCAAGGAAGCCGACGATCCCAAGAAAAAGAAGGCTGCTAAGAAGGGAGCCAAGGTAAGTGCTACCAAGGCGGTTGAATCTTCGGAGGTTAAAGTAGCCGAAGCTTCGGAGACCGGTACAAGCGAGGTTTCGTCCGAGACTAGCCCAACAAGCAAGGAAACTGCAACGCCTGAGACCGTTACTGAGAAAACCTAAACGGATAAAACACGGGGCAAAGGGGAGGGGAATAATTTTAGTCGAAGGGCTTTAGTGAAGTGCTCTTCGAGAGGGTGATCTCAAGCCTAAAAAGAAGCGGCTTAGAAGGGAAACTTTAAGGAGGTTAAGCCATGCGACCAGGTTTCCAGGAGATAATTTTAATAATCTTGATTGGCCTTCTGGTATGGGCCGGCTTTCGTTTTTTTAATCGCAATAAGAACAAGGGAGAAGAAAAGACCCCGGCTAAGAAAGCTACAAAGGCGACAAGCAAGAAAAAGAAGCAAGGAGGTTAAGCCATGCGACCAGGTTTACAGGAAATACTTTTAATAATAGCGGTAATTGTCGTTATTTTTGCCGCTACACGGTTTTTTTCAGGCAGGAGAAAGAAGGAGGAGGCTGTAGCCAGACAGACCAGGAAAAAGTCGCGCTAGCTAAAAGACAATGGATATCTTTGGTATAGGAATCTGGGAACTACTCGTCATCCTGATCGTCATTTTACTTGTGGTCGGACCGGAGAGATTGCCCAATGTAGCCCGGCAATTGGGTAAGTACTACCGCAGCTTCAGACGCGTCACCACGAACCTGACCGGTGAGTTTAAGAAAGCCATCGATTGGGAAGAGGATGAAGAGCTCAAGAACACTGTGGAAGATATAAAGACGGATGTTCAGGATGTAGGTAAGGTCTTAAGCAGTGAGGTTGAAGAAACAAAGGCTTCGGTTAAAGGGGCTGCCCAGAGTGTCACCGAGCCGGTAGCTGGTACAGCCAAGGATATGGGAGCAACACTCGCCAGCAAGGGTGAGTCAATCAAGAAAGCTTCAAGTAGTAAGCTAGATGACATTAATAAGGCTGTTACGGCTGAGATTAAGGATATAGAATCATCAATCAAGGAAGCTCTGGAAGATAAAAATGAGGAACAAAAAGATGAATCAGTCCTCCCGGATGTATCTGGCCAACCTGAGGGCAAGAAGAAACCTGCTAAAGAAGATAAGCTACCGGTAACTGCCACCAAGCCATCTGAAAGCTAAAATATATGGCTAAGAAAAAAACCAGCCCGGAGAACACTGAAAAAGAAAGGAAGATGCCTGTTCAGGGGCATCTCGGCGAATTAAGAAGCCGGATTATCAAGTGCTGTGTTGCGCTGGTTATTACTACCTCTATCGGCCTTGTTTTTTATCAGCCGATATTTGAATTCCTTCGCCGGCCGGCTGAGGATCTGGGGCTTATTTTCACTGACCTTACCGAGTTCATCGGCACCTACTTTAGGGTGGCCTTAAGTGCCGGGATCGCTGTGGCTATGCCCTACCTGGTCTATCAGATATTTGCCTTCATCGCTCCCGGTATGACCTCAAAGGAGAAAAGATATGTCCTCACCATGTTGCCCGGTGTAGTAATCATGTTCCTTCTTGGGTGCGCCTTTGCCTATTTTGTGGCCATGCCACCGGCCCTAAGGTTCCTTTACACCTTTGGCAGTGACATTGCCACGCCCATGATCAAGATTTCAAACTATGTGACCGTTGTCATCCGGCTTTTACTGGCATTGGGCCTGGTCTTTGAAACGCCAATTATCATTATGGCCTTAGCCAGAATGGGGCTAGTTACCCCTCAGTGGCTGGCTGATAAAAGAAAATACTGGATCGTCATTGCCTTTATCATCTCCGCCCTTATCACGCCGACATTTGACCCTATAAATCAAACAATTGTCGCTGCCCCCTTAATCATCCTCTATGAACTCAGTATCTACCTGTCTAAGATCGTATATCGGGAGAGAAAACCTCAGGTGGCTCCCTCGACGACCTAATCCATGACCCTGGAAAGAATAGCCGAGCTCAAAAAGAGCCGCCAGGCTATTATATTAGCCCATAACTACCAGCCACCAGAGATACAGGATGTGGCCGATTTTGTGGGTGACTCTTTTGAATTAAGCCAGAAAGCAGCCGGAACGGATGCCCGGGTAATTATCTTCTGTGGGGTCCGTTTTATGGCGGAGACAGCTTCTATCCTTTCACCGGATAAGAAAGTCATTATTCCTGATAATGAAGCTGGCTGCCCTATGGCTGATATGATCACCGCTCAAGAACTGAGGAAAAAGAAAAGAGAGTTCCCGGCAGCCGCAGTGGTCTGCTATGTAAACTCCTCAGCTAAGGTCAAGGCCGAATCCGACATATGTTGCACCTCAGCTAACGCGGCTAAGGTGGTAGAGAGCCTTGAAGCCAGGGGGATCATCTTTGTACCTGACCAGTACCTGGGACAGTATGTCTCAACTCAGGTAAAGAAAGACCTCCACCTCTGGGAAGGTTTCTGTCCCGTCCATTCCTCGATTTCGGTTGATGACATCGCCCAGAAAAGAGCAGAATATCCCGGAGCCAAAGTTGTTGTCCACCCGGAGTGCCGGCCCGATGTTATCTCTTTAGCCGACCAGGTATTAAGTACCGGAGGAATGTGTCGCTATGCCAAAGAGCAAGACTTTGACCGGCTAATAGTGGGCACCGAGGTTGGCATCCTCCACCGGCTAAGGAAGGAAAACCCCGATAAAGAGTTTATCCCGGCCTCACCAAAGGCTATCTGTCCCGACATGAAGAAGATAACCCTGGAGAAGGTACTTTTTTCGCTGGAAACCTTGTCACCTGAGGTAAAAGTCCCTCTTAAGACTAGACTCAAGGCAAGAAGAGCCCTTGAGCGAATGCTTGAGATATGAATGATTATTTAGTTGTCTTTATCACTTGCCCCAAAGGCGAAGCCGAAAAAATATCCAGCCTTTTAATTGAAAAACGCGTAGCCGCCTGTGTTAACATCGCTGATGTCTCCTCCATCTTTCGCTGGATGGGAAAAATAGAAAAAGCCGATGAGGAACTCCTGATCGCCAAGACAAGGGCATCCCTTTTTGATGAGCTTGTGAGCATGGTAAAATCAATCCATAGCTATGAGGTCCCGGAGATCATAGCCCTCCCGATAGTAAAGGGCACCCAGGACTATCTTCAATGGCTGGACAGAGAAACAGCGCGATAGAGAGGTACCTTGTTCTCAAGATTAAGAGAAGATGTCAGGACGGTTTTTGAGCGTGACCCGGCAGCCAGAGGCCTGCCCGAGGTTATCTTCTGCTATCCTGGCCTTCATGCCCTATGGGGCCACCGTGTAGCTCACTTCCTTTGGTGCCATCATCTGAAGTTTTCCGGGCGCTTCTTATCTCATCTTGGCCGCTTTTTTACCGGGATTGAGATACACCCGGGCGCCAGAATAGGGCGGCGCTTTTTTATAGACCACGGCAGTGGGGTAGTCATCGGCGAGACAGCCGAAATTGGTGATGACGTTCTGATGTACCAAGGAACGGTGCTGGGAGGTACTTCGATTAGCAAGGGTAAGCGGCACCCAACACTGGGTAACAACATAGTGGTAGGCGCGGGTGCTATTGTTCTGGGCAACATAACTATTGGCGATGGAGCTAAAATAGGTGCCGGAGCCGTAGTCGTAAGGTCAGTGCCTGAAGGGGCCACTGTAGTGGGAGTGCCGGGGAGAATAGTTGAGGAACATCGACCGCTGCAGATAGACTTAGAACATGGTCATCTCCCTGACCCGGTGGCCAAAGCGCTCCGGGTGGTGCTTGAAGAACAAGCCAGGCTTGAGGACAGGTTATCTCACCTTGAAAGCTCCTCACCTGGCGAATTTAAGGAAAAGGTTATCAATATACTCAAGGAATTAAATGGCGAAGACCAGCTTTAATGATGTACCACAAGCGCGCCCGGTAAACCAGTGCAAATATATTCAACTGCCGTCCCATAATTAACTTCTTCCCTTAATGGCAGGATCCTGTAAAAATGCCGCTCTAAATATCAGGCTGAATAAGCAAGGACCATAAACCCATCTTAAGAGCTGGAATTCCCTGGGGTATCAATAACCTGTCATGTCGAGCTAATAGACGCATAACCTTTTTTGCCGACAAAGCGATTATTGACAACTAACCACAAAGGGAATATTATATGAAAACGGTAAACGATGGCCGCTATTATCACAATTATAGACTATGGTGCCGGCAACTTAAGAAGTGTAGTTAATGCCGTAAATTATCTGGGCTATCAGACCAGGGTAACCGATAAGCCTAGTGACTTACAGCAGGCTAACTCAATTATACTGCCGGGCGTTGGCTCGGCGCGCCGGTTGATGGATGGTCTTAAGACAAGAGAGTTAGGTGCTCCTCTCCTTGATTATCTCTCTTTAGGCAAGCCCTTTCTTGGCATTTGCCTTGGGCTTCAGGTACTCTTCGAAGATACCGAAGAGGATGGAATAAAGTGCCTTGGCTTATTGGAGGGCAGAGTCAGAAGACTGCCCCTTGAGGTAAAAATACCCCACATCGGCTGGAACACCGTCAGTTTGCGCGGTGATCATCCTTGCCTCTCCGGAATTAAAGATGGAAGCTACTTCTATTTCGTCCACAGCTACTACGCCGAGCTCCAAGATACCCGTTTAGTCCTCGGTCTGACAGACTACGGGGCAAGATTCCCGGCCATAATTGCTAAAGGCAAACTCATCGCCACCCAGTTTCATCCCGAAAAAAGCGGTGAAGAGGGCCTCCACTTTCTACGAAACTTCTTTGAAGAATGCCTTTGAGGTACGGTAATGAAAGATATAGAGAGATATCAAAACCCCTATCACGATGAAAAGGTACACGAAGCCTGTGCCATCTTTGGTGCCATGGCCAAAAGCGGCAAAACCTTCTCGGCTGAATTTGCCATTAGGGCAATGTCCAATATGAGGGAGAGGGGGACGGGACTGGGCGCCGGATTTGCCGTCTATGGCCTTTATCCTGAGATGAAAGACCTCTACGCCGCCCATGTCATGTACCTGGATAAGGCGGCGATAGAATCAACCGAGGAATTCCTTAGTTCCCGATTCCAGCTCGTCTATAAAGAAGAGATGCCTACCAGAAAAGTAAAGGCCTTCCGGGAGCCTCCTACTTTCAAACGCTATTTTCTCGGCCTTCGAGATGGCCAGATAGAAGATGAGAGCGAAGAAGACTACATCGTAAGACAGGTGATGACTATCAATAACGAGCTTGCCGGAAGCTATGTTTTTTCCTTAGGCCGTGATATGGGCGTTTTCAAGGGCCTGGGCTACCCCGAGGATATCGCCGAGTTCTTCTGTCTGGAGAACTACCGGGGCTACATCTGGACGGCTCACAGCCGTTTCCCGACCAACACCCCTGGCTGGTGGGGTGGTGCCCACCCCTTTAGCCTCCTTGACCTCTCGGTAGTTCATAATGGAGAACTTTCCTCCTATGGTATAAACCGGCGTTACCTGGAGCAGTCGGGGTACAACTTTAGTCTTAAGACTGACACCGAGGTAGTAGCCTATGCCTTTGACCTCCTGGTGCGTCGTCACCACCTACCGCCAGAGGTAGCTGCTATGGCTTTAGCACCACCATTCTGGGACGAGATAGATCGAAGAGAGGCCGAAGAAAGGTCGCTACTCCTGGCCCTGCGCCAGACCTATTCAAGCCTTCTTTTGAACGGACCCTTTGCCATCATCATTGCCCGCCACGGCGAGATGATCGGACTGACCGATCGGACCAGATTAAGGCCGCTGATTGTAGGGCGAAAAGGCGATATGGTCTTTCTTTCCAGCGAGGAGTCGGCGATAAGGCTGGTAGAGCCGGGATTAGAAGAGGTCTTCAGCCCCTGCGGCGGCGAACCGGTTATCAGCCGGCTCGGCACTAGAGAAGCGGTGGGAGGAGCTATAAATTGCTGACCAAAAGGATCATACCCTGTCTTGACATCAAGGATGGCCGTGTCTTTAAAGGGACGAGCTTCGGTAGTTTGAGGGACGCCGGTGACCCGGTAGAGCTTGCCCGCCGCTACTATGAAGAAGGAGCCGACGAGATCGTCTTCCTGGACATTACGGCCACCATCGAAGAAAGGGAGATTATTGCCGATATTGTCGAACGCGTATCTAAGGTGATTTTCATCCCCCTCTCCGTCGGTGGCGGCCTTAAGAGCCTTGAAGATATCAGGATGGTCCTTCTGGCCGGTGCCGATAAGGTCAGCCTGAACACCGCCGCAGTTGATGACCCCGGTCTTGTTACCGAAGCCGCTGAGGCCTTCGGTAGACAGTGTATCATAGTTGCCATTGATGCTAAGAGAAGGCCGGGTGGTGGATGGGAGGTCTATACCAGCAGCGGACAGAAGGCGACCGGCATCGATGCCCTGGACTGGGCCAAAAAGGTCAGCACGCTGGGAGCAGGCGAACTCATGCTTACCAGCATAGATGCCGACGGGCACCGCTCGGGTTACGATATTGAGCTGACCAGGGCTGTTTCACAGGCTGTTACCATACCGGTCATTGCCTCAGGAGGAGCAGGTGGCCCGCAAGACCTGTATCAGGTGCTTGCTGATGGGAAGGCAGATGCTGCGCTGGCGGCAAGCATATTTCACTATGGTCTTTATTCCATCGGAGAGGTAAAGGCATACTTAGCAGCTCAAGGCATCCCGGTGAGGTTATCATGAAAACATATTTTGAGAGCCGCTTTACTATCAATCGCGACCGTAACCTTTGCATAAACTGCACGTCCTGCACCAGGCAGTGTACCTTTGGTGTGCACTACTATGACGAAAAAGGCGAATTAAAGAGCCGCGACGAGAACTGTGTTGGCTGCCAGCGTTGTGTTGCCTATTGCCCTACCGGGGCCATCACCATAAAGGGGAATCTACCCGAAGCGGCATCTAATTGGACACGGGAGGTAATCCGCGACATAACGGCTCAGGCTGAAAACGGTGCCGTGATCCTTACCGGTAGCGGCACCGACAAACCCTATCCCATCTACTGGGACAGATTTCTCCTCAATGCCAGTCAGGTTACCAACCCGTCCCTTGATCCCTTACGTGAGCCAATGGAGCTCGACACCTACCTGGGTAAAAAGCCCGACAGGATCGAGCTTTCTCCCGAAGGCCGGCTTATTACCAAACTGGCACCTCAAGTTAAGCTCAAAACGCCCATAATCTTTTCCGCCATGTCCTTCGGTGCGGTAAGCCTTCCTGTCCAGGAGTCGCTGGCCCGGGCGGCTACACAGCTTGGCACTCTGTGGAACTGCGGTGAGGGCGGCCTGCACCCCGGTTTATATCAGTATCACGAAAATACCACTGTTCAGGTAGCCTCAGGACGCTTTGGCGTAAGCCCTGGCTATCTAAAAAAAGCCCAGGTCATTGAAATCAAGATTGGTCAGGGGGCTAAACCAGGCATCGGTGGGCATTTACCCGGCGAGAAGGTAAATGCTGAAATAGCTGCTACCAGAATGATCCCTGAAGGCACCGATGCCTTATCTCCAGCACCTCACCACGACATCTACTCCATCGAAGATTTAGCCCAGCTTGTCTCCGCCCTGAAAGAGGCTACCAATTATGAAAAACCTATCTCGGTTAAAATAGCCGCCGTCCACAACTCGGCAGCCATCGCTAGCGGCATCGCTCGCTCAGGTGCCGATATTATCACTATTGACGGCTTTCGTGGTGGTACCGGAGCCTCGCCCAAAACCATTCGCGATAATGTTGGGATTCCCCTTGAATTTGCTCTGGCCTCTGTTGATGGCAGGCTAAGGCAGGATGGGTTAAGAAATAAGGTTTCGATAGTTGCCTCCGGAGGCATACGGGGCAGTGCCGATGTTGCCAAGGCCATTGCCCTGGGAGCCGATGCCGTGGCCATCGGTACAGCAGCTCTTGTTGCCCTTGGATGCCAGCTCTGCCAGCAATGTCACACCGGTCGATGCCCCTGGGGCATCTGCACTACCGATCCGGCATTATCCCGAAGAATTGACCCCCAAAAAGGTGCCAGCCGATTGGTCAATTTGATAAACGCCTGGAGTATCGAGCTAAAAGAGATGCTCGGTGGTATGGGCATTAATGCCGTAGAAAGTCTACGCGGCAATCGTGATGAGCTAAGGGGCATTGAGCTTAATGAAAAAGAGTTAAGCATCCTCGGCATAAGGATGGCTGGCGAATGACGGAATTTAAGATAAACGCCTCAGGGCTTGGCTACCACTCCTTAAATAACCTCATCAAGGAGTATTCAGCTCGGGGGCCCGGGAACATTAAGATAGAAAATGTCTTCGGCCAGCGCTACATCGGCGCCGGGCTAGAAAGCAAGGTCAGGATAGAAATCTCCGGCACACCGGGAAATGACTTAGGCGCCTTTATGTCGGGACCGGATATCACTGTTTACGGCAACGCCCAGGATGGTTGTGGCAATACCATGGATGGAGGGCGGATCGTAATCCATGGGAGCGCTGGAGATACCGTAGCTCTGGCCGCCAGGGGAGGCCAGCTCTTTGTCCGGGATGGTGTCGGCTACCGGGCCGGCATACATATGAAAGGCGACACCACAAAAAGCCCGGCTCTTGTTATCGGTGGCTCGGCCCAGGACTTTCTGGGTGAGTATCTGGCCGGAGGTGTGATCGTGGTATTGGGCCTTTCCCATGATGGCCAAAGGAGACACCACGGCCGGTTTATCGGTACCGGTATGCACGGCGGCGTCATCTACATATCAGGAGGGCTGGAGGAGCACCAGATCGCCGGTGATGCCGTCGCCAGCAAAGCTGGAGAGGCCGACCTGGTCACGCTTGAACCACTCCTTACCGACTTTGCCGGGGTTTTTGGCTATGACAAAGAGGAACTATTATCAAACCACTATCTTAAGCTCCTCCCGCGCTACTTAAGGCCATACGCCCGGCTCTATGCCCCGGGAGGCCATGAGACTGCTCCTGATAGGTAAAGAATCATCCCGCCTCGTGGGGCTCTCAGCCGAGCTTTCCGGGCTGGGTTTCTCGTGCCTATTGGCAAAAGATAAAGAGGCACCTGCCCTCCTTGAAGACAGACGGTTTTCGGCGGTCCTTATCGAGCAAGACGGCCGGTTAAGGGAAGGGTTTGAAGATGCCCGAGAGGCTGCCAGGACAAAAAGAGTACCCATCATCGGCCTCATAGCCCCGGAGAAGGTCGAAACAACCGACGGCGAGCTTGAGGCCGATGATTTCTTCGTCCTCTCTGGGAAGGTGGGTGAGCTTGCCCTAAGGGTCAGAAGGCTGGTAGAGAAGAGCAGCCCCTCCAACGGGGTTATCCATCTTGGCGACGTAACTATTGACCCCGACCGCTACGAAGTCACCATCGCCGGCAGAGTCATTCCGCTGACCTATCGTGAGTATGAGCTTCTCAGATTTCTGGCCGGAAGTCCTGGCCACGTATTTACACGGGAGGCGCTTCTGGACAGGGTCTGGGGGTACGACTACTTCGGCGGCGACCGGACGGTTGATGTCCACATCAGGCGTCTCAGGAGTAAGCTTGGGGATTCAGATTCGGTTGCTATAGAAACACTCCGCAATATCGGCTACCGGCTTGTGGTTACCGAGTAATGCCGGCGTAACACTCCCGAAATATTCTGGAAACATTCTTCTGGTAGCCTTTTCTCCAGAGGTCAGACAAACATTCTTCTGATAGCAGACTTGAAGGAGAGAATATGAACAGGGGGGAAATTGTGCCGAGGATACGCCGGGTGTCTCTGATAGCCGTCCTGATGGCGGTGGTCACAACTCTGGGCTTCCTGGGGTGGCTGGGTGCTGGCCGGGGGGTACTGGCCCAGAGCTCCTCGAGTCTCGGCACCGCCGATGAAGCAGCCGATTACATCTGGGTGCTTGTCTCCGGGTTTCTGGTCATGTTTATGCAGGCCGGGTTTGCCATGGTGGAGACCGGGTTTTGCCGTGCCAAGAACGCCACCAATCTTATGGCCAAAAACCTGATCGACTTTGTCATCGGGTCGCTCATCTTCTTTTTTGTTGGCTACGCCCTGATGAAAGGGGCTGATGCCGGAGGACTCATCGGTACCTCTGGCTGGCTAATGCTGGGTGATTATTATGATACCGGTAAATACCTGGACTACTTCTGGAACCTGGTCTTCTGTGCCACCGCGGCTACTATTGTTTCGGGGGCGGTGGCCGAGAGGCTGAAATTTAAGGCCTACCTCATCTACAGTGCTGTGGTCTGTGCTATCATCTATCCCCTCTACGGGCACTGGGTATGGGGAGGAGGCTGGTTAAGCCAGCTCCCTCTAGGCGCCGGGGCGGTCGACTTTGCCGGCTCCGGTGTGGTACACGCTGTAGGCGGCTTGGTCGGGCTGGCCGGCGCTATGGTACTCGGCCCACGGTTCGGCAAGTACGATAAAAGCGGCCAGCCTCTGGCCATCCCAGGTCACAGCATCACCCTGGCCGCCCTGGGCGTCTTCATCCTCTGGTTCGGCTGGTTTGGCTTTAACCCCGGGAGCACCTTCAGCGCCCATCAATTGAGGATATCTGTTATCGCTGTCAACACCAACCTGGCGGCCGCTGCCGGCGCCCTCGCCACTCTGCTCTTGAGCCGATTTAAGACCGGTAAGTGGGATGTGGGTATGACCTTAAACGGCGTCCTTGCCGGACTGGTGGCCATTACCGCACCCTGCGCCTGGGTCGAGGGCTGGGCGGCCATCGTCATCGGGCTCATCGCCGGTGTAATCGTTTACTGCGGCGTTAAGTTCTTTGACGCAAGGCACATCGACGACCCCGTGGGTGCGGTGAGCGTGCATGGTTTAAACGGGCTCTGGGGGCTTTTGAGCGTAGGCATCTTCGCCGACGGCACCTACGGGCTCTACTCGACCCAGCCACCATATGTCACCGGCCTCCTCTACGGCGGCGGAGCCGAGCAACTCTTAGCCCAGCTCATCAGTGTGCTAGTAGTAGCCGCCTGGAGCTTCGGCCTGGGCTACCTCACCTTCAAGCTCATGGATAAGGCATTTGGTATTCGCGTCCTGCCCCAGGAGGAGCTGGCCGGGCTTGATATACCCGAACACGGGACACCGGCCTACCCTGATTTTGTTACCAGCCGCAGGTAGAGGAGGGTATTATGAAAAAGATCGAGGCTATTATCAGACCGGAAAAGTTTGAAGAGGTCAAGGAGGCCTTAAAGAGGGCCGGCTATCCCGGCATGACCCGGACGCCGGTCGAGGGTCACGGCCGGCAGAAAGGTTTAAAAGCCCAGTTTCGCGGCACGGTGTACGAGATCGAGTTCGTACCCAAGTTAAAAATAGAGATCGTCGCTCGGGATGAAGATGTTCCTCACATAGTTGATGCTATCGTAACTTCGGCCAGGACGGGCGAAGAGGGCGATGGCAAAATCTTCATCCTTCCGGTGGAAAGCGCTATCAAGATAAGGACCGGGGAAACGGGCGAAGGGGCAATTTAGAAAGGCGGGCCAGATTAAAAGAGGTTTGACTTGGACCCAGTATTGTGGTTAGATACCAAAATAATAAGGATAGGAGGACTAGTGAACAACCGAAAGCGCTCAGAAGCTATAGACTACGTGCTTAAAACAGCCAAAGAGAAGAATGTCAAATTCATCTGGTTATGGTTTAGCGACATTCTGGGTTTCCTAAAAGGGTTTTCCATTACCGTTGAGGAACTTCCCGAGGCTCTGGAAGATGGGATGGGCTTTGACGGCTCATCAATCGAGGGCTTTGTCAGAATCGACGAGAGCGATATGATAGCCTTGCCCGACCCCGATACCTTCCAACTGGTGCCCTGGCGACCTCAGGAGCCGGCGGTAGCCAGAATGTTCTGTGACATCTTAAGACCCGGTGGCGAGCCATTTGAAGGTGACACCAGGCTGGTGCTCAAGAAAAACCTCGAGCGTGCTGCCAAAATGGGGTACACCTTCTACACCGGGCCGGAGCTCGAGTATTTTTATTTCAAGAGCCCCGATAACCCCGAACCGCTGGACTTCGGCGGCTACTTTGAGATGACACCTCAGGATATGGTGCATAACCTGAGGCGAGAGACGATCCTCTCGCTTGAAGCCATGGGTATCGGCGTAGAGTATACCCATCATGAGGTTGCTCCCAGCCAGCATGAGATAGATATGCGCTACACCGACGCCCTCAATATGGCCGATAGTGTAATGACCTACCGCATGGTAGTTAAACAGGTTGCCCAAAAATACGGCCTCTATGCTACTTTTATGCCCAAACCGCTCGCCGGCCAGAATGGCTCGGGAATGCATGTCCATCAGTCTCTCTTCTCGGGCGACCGGAATGCTTTCTTTGATCCGGCCGATGGGTATCATCTCTCAAAGATAGCCAAAAGTTATCTTGCCGGGTTACTTAAGTATGCTCCGGAGATAACCCTTATCTGTAACCAGTGGGTCAATTCCTATAAAAGGATTATCCCCGGATATGAAGCCCCGGTCTATGTCACCTGGGCCAAAAGGAACCGGGCCGACCTCGTCAGAATACCGGAGTACAAGCCAGGCAAAGAAAAATCAACGCGTATCGAATTCCGCTCACCAGACCCGGCCTGTAATCCCTATCTGGCTTTCAGCGTCATGCTGGCCGCTGGTCTTAAGGGTATAGAGGATCACCTTGAACCACCACCACCCGTTGAAGAGAATGTCTTTGAGATGACCGAGGCAGAAAGAAGAGGCAGGGGTATTAACACTTTGCCGGCCAATCTCTGGGAAGCTATTGAGATAACATCCAAAAGTGACCTGGTGAGGCAGGCTTTGGGTGAACATGTCTTTAATGCCTTTATTGGTAATAAGACAATAGAGTGGGACAATTACCGTTCACAGGTTACTGACTGGGAGCTTAAGAGGTACCTGCCGATACTCTAGACTATATCCCAGAAGCTCTTTAGTTCCTTAAAGTCAAGAACGCTGCTCATAGCCTTACTCTTGACTTCAATGCCGGCTTCAACGGCCATAGCCACCGGGTTGAGCCCGCCGTAGAGGAGGATGCCCGCCTTATTGGGGCTGACCGGTATGCCGCAGACTGACTCACCCGGTTCGCCAATTAGAACAACGCCTTTTACCCCCGCCCTGCTAAGGCGCTCAATAACCTCATTCACAAGTGGTAGACAGACAGCCGGGACCTCTCTGAAATTGGCCAGTATCTTGCCGTTACCGTCTTTGGTCACACCGGTTATATTCGTCCGCCGGCCGGCTATAAAGACCTCTGAGGGGTCAAGAGAAGAACCAGCGTACTCTACCAGGTCAGTGAAACGCCATGGCTTGTGCTCCCTTATCTGAAGAAGACCGCCAAAACGGGAGTCCATAGGAACTCCCGTTTTAAGTAATGACCCGTTAACGATAATGCTGCATACTGTTGCCAGGCCGAAATATCCCCGGGGAACAATTGTATCTCCGATGGCCTCGCCTCGGCTAGCCAGAGCTACTTTTTCACTCACACCCAGGCCTGCTTTAAAGGCTGGAGCCATTGCCTTTAGGGCCGCCTTAAGTGATTTCTCGGGTATAAGAGAAATGTTCGCCGGCACCATCCCTTCCATTTGCAGGGGGTCAAAGGTGGTCTTAAAGGCCAGGACTTCTATACGGTCTATGACAAAGCCAATCTTATCGATGACAATGGCGTCGTTTAATTCTTCAAGGCCGTGTGTTGTGATAATCCTTCCTGCCCGCCCGCTTACTTTGCTGGTAAGGCCCTGCTCATCCATCAGCTTCAGATGATAGCGGATGGCCCTTTCCGAAAGCCCTATACCAAACTCACTCTTAAGCCTCCGAGAAATGATCTTACTTCCCACCGGCCGATCAAAGCTGCTGAGCACTCTTAAGATGGCCAGCTTTTCTCTTTCGACCTCAAGAGCATCCTGCCCGATCATTAGCCGAGTATCCTTTCAACCTCCTGGGCATCTGAATCCATGAGATAACTTATACCCGAGACCTCGGCAGCCTCACGGGTAAGGGCCATAATATCATCCCGATCAATATAATTCAGGGCAAACTTTCTAGCCCCGGCCATAAGCTGTTTGAGGCCGGTGCTCAGGCGGTCATAATAGCTATACATACCGATAGCCGCCGGTGGTATACGCTCAAAGTCTTTTCCGTACTTCTCTTTGAGAGCCGCCGCTCCGGCAAAAGTCTTAATAAGTGTCTCCTCTCGATTGTTGCCATCTTTTAAGGCCTTATCCCCCACCGTCTTACCGACCATGGCTGCTGCCTGACTGGCCCTGCCCATACAGACTGCCCTAATATAAGGAGCACCCAGAGCGATCGCCTTAAAGACCTGGTCCTCAAGGCAGATGCCGCCGGCAATGGCCACACTGGGGACGAATTCGCCTTTCTCTTCAAGCCTCCTCAGGAAACGGTAAAGGAGGCTCTCAATATAGACTGTTGGAATACCCCACTCATTCATCATCCGCCAGGGACTCATACCGGTGCCACCACCGGAACCGTCAACCGTTAAAAGGTCTACCTTAGCCTCGGAGGCACACTTCACTGCCCTGGCCAGGTCGGCCGGGCGGTAAGCCCCTGTCTTAAGGCTAATATACTTAGCTCCAAGGCCCCTAAGTCTCTCCGCTTCGCTGACAAACTGCTCAGCAAAACGCTCCTTATCTATCATCCCCAGGCGGGAGTGTCTCTCAAACTCGGCGATAGCCCCAGCCCGGTAAGCTTCTTGAACAATTGGATTATCAGGATCGGGGTAAACAATATAACCCCTATCTTTTAATTGCTTGGCTCTTTCAATAGAAGGGAGTTTAACCTCACCGCCAATGTCCTTGGCTCCCTGCCCCCACTTGGCCTCAATTGCCTTAACGCCAAGCTTTTCAACAACATACTCCGGAACGCCAAGCCGCCCGTCTTCTACATTATACTGAACGATAATCTCTCCGGCGTCCTCCTGCCACTCCTGGAAGATCCTGACTCTCCTCTCCATTTCCGGCGAGCGGACAATCTTCCCCTTCTTAAGTTCGGCCTCAGGATCCATACCGCAGACATTCTCACCAATGATAATAAGCGTACCGCTTATAGCTGCCCCGATGGCCATTCCCTCCCAGTTTACCCGGGCAATTTCAGTGGACCCCAGAGCCCCGGTAAAAAAGGGCACCTTCATCTTTATCTTGTCATGAGCACCAATCTCGGTACTTACATCAACCACCGGGAAGACGGCCTTATCAGAGTCGGCTTCAATACCCACCGCTCCAACACAGGAACCTTGGATATTAAAGTAAGAGTAGTCCACCGGATAGTCCTTTTCGGCCCCGGCAGTCACCTTACCGAACGGTTGGGGATAAAGCACCTGGCGACCTTTTATCGCCGACTGGCCCACCTCACACAGTCCCATACATCCATCAAGGCAGGTAACACACATACCCGAAGGGGTTACATCTACCCGCCCCTTGGTCTTGGTGGCATCACTAACATTGGGTTTGCTTAAACTCATCTAACCTCCTTTACTTCTATACCTTTATCCTTGAGGAATTTTTTTACCTCAGGAATAGATATCTCACCAAAATGAAAAACTGAAGCACCTAACACCCCCGAGGCATGTCCTATGACAACTGCCTCGTAAAAATGCTCCAATTTGCCGGCCCCACCCGAGGCGGTAACCGGAATTGTAACGCCGTCGGCTACAGCCCGAGTCATCTCCAGGTCATAGCCGGAGCGAGTACCATCGGCATCCTTGCTGGTAAGCAGTATCTCACCGGCACCCAGCGCCTCCGCCTGCCGGGCCCACTCAACCGCATCAAGGCCAGTAGCTTCTTCGCCGGAGCGGACAACTACCTCAAAACGAGGGCCACCGGATAGGTTTCTCCGGCCGTCAATGGCCACCACAACCCTCTCCCGGCCGAACTTAGCTGAGGCTTCTCTTATAAGCTCAGGTTTTTTTACGGCGGCCGTATTGATAGACACCTTGCTCACCCCCAGCCGGAAGAGCTCTGCCATATCCTCAAGACCGCCTATACCGCCGCCGACTACAAAGGGGACACTCACCTTTTGGGCTACTCTTTTTACCCAGTCAAACCTGGTCTTTCTCCCCTCAACGGTCGCCGATATATCGAGAAAAACTATCTCATCGGCACCAGCCTTGGAGTAATAACCGGCTATCTCTGCCGGATCACCGGCATCTTTCAGATTGACAAACTTAACACCTTTGACCACACGGCCATCTTTAACATCAAGGCAGGGTATAACTTTAACCATGTTTTTCTCCTCAATAGGTAAACGATTGCCGCAAAATATATACTCGCTTTTTCCAAAAGTCAAGGCTGTGTGTTACCTTCTCACATAGGCGACACTTTACTATCTGCCTTGGCAAGCTCCTTCTCAATATATTCCACAGGGGTAAGATAGCCCAATGACTGATGAGGGCGGTTAAAGTTATACTCAAAAGCCATAGGGTTAATCAGGGATTTAGCTCTTCTGGGTCTAAAGACGGTTCTCCCCTTAAGCACCTTATCCTCTCCTTCTGGATAAGTGTTACCTCCCATCTCCTTTTATGACGAGGGGCAGTGGACTTATTGGTTAAACTGAGGATGTTGTACCTTGAGTCCTTGAAGCGCCTAGGCATCCATAACGGGGTGATTGTCAATTGCGCCGAGCCAGCGCGGCAGATGAGACTTACTAGCCAGGTAGAAGAGAGGCGATATTCAGGCTGCTTCGCAAGTACACGGAACTGCAAGGTGGTTTTGCTCTTGCCTTTGCTGACTTAAGGCAGCCCTCGAGAGGAGGATGCGGCCGACTACCGCCAGGTATAGGCAGAACTCCGTGATGAGATATCCGCTAGTCCAGCCGAATCCGCTGTGACGTTAGCCGAGATCGCTGAGACTGAAGAGGCAGCGAAAGTGCCTGTCACCGAGGAGACACTGCCTGCTGAAGCCTCGGCGCTGCCAGCCAGCAACGGGGAGCCGCAGAAGCTGGTGGCCCCGGTGGTTACCTGCAAGGGGTGTGGACAGCGGATGACCCGGGAGACGATGGTAGTCAAGAGAACGGAATGGCACCACCATCCTAATTGTGCACCGGTAATTGTAAGCCCATAACGAAAGCAAGTACCCCGGGCTCTAAAATCGCCTGGGGGGAATAACAGATTCTCCTCGCATTGATGCTATTCTTGCAATTAGCCTATAATGACAATTGATTCCCTGAACCATATAGCATTTGAGCGAGGATTGGTTTGGCAAGACTTCCCCATGCTGAGAAAGCTATAAGCGAACAGGATGTAGGAAGATAGATTCGCAGGACCTCCTGGCAACACGGCGACTGGCCAAGGTGACGTAGGAAGTTGTAAGACCCCGCTATCAGCTTTACCTTAGATAGGTAAAACAAGCGGGCTAAAGATATGCATACCTCTTTGACCTTATCGGGGGAATCTTACCCAGAAACCTCTGCCTTTATCGTTATTCTGTCCTCCTCTCCCCATATCTCCCCCAGCCGGTAGTTTTCAAGCCCCAGTAAGATTGTGATACCATTATTTTGGCTTCTGGTCATGGTGGTAAGACCTCCTTCCCTTTAATTTTCTGCTCTGGTGTCCTTACCACCGTAAATTTTTCAAGAGACTTTTCTATACGCTCTATAATAGAGCCACTGGCACTATTTCTTGTTGCAGCACCGGCAGGCCTTCTTGCGACTGAGGTTAGCATAAGAGTCTCAGGAAGAGAAGACCTCCCAAACACCACCACAGAGATCGTTACCCTTAAAGAGGAGATGCTGTGAGCAGCTTTAATTATGACTCTGGACGAGGCTCTGTTGTCCCCGAGCCATCTTCGCCAACTTGAGCTATGCCATAGCCGGACCAGTAGACTGCATTGATCATGGCCAATCCGTCCACGCCTGAATCTGGATCATCCGACCGAAAGACTAAGACCTCTGTTTGGTAGGGTCTGCCCAGGCCATCAGTCCCCCCAACGACGAGGACCCGGCCACCAGCCGCCGTGAACCCGTTATCAAGCTGCACCGGCTCTAGGACATCGGTATCGATGATCTCCGGTGCTTCCTCGGGGACCGCATCAATACCGCCTGCATCATTCCACTGAACCCGGCAATTTGCCCTGGCACCAGCGAGATTACACAGACCATCAATGTCACCGATCTTAGCGTAATCTACTGCCCGGTCTAGAATCCCTGTGGCCTCCTCGTAACTGACTTGCCACGCCTCATCATCATTGGCTGTTGTGTTGGCGCATCCCGAGAAGCCAAAAACCATGACTACGGCCGCGATGCACATTGTTGCCAAGAACATCTTTTTAAAGTTGGTACCCATGTAAATCACCTCCTAACTAGAGGGGTATAGTTTCGCCACTGTAGCTCCAACCATGGCTTTGCCCTTTGGTTTCATAAACCAGCGCTATATCTCCCAGCTATCTCTACTACCACTAAATATATCATTGACGCCCCTAGACAATCAAACAATTTGTATGTACTCTTCAGGACATATTCGGGCCAGGGGGCTTCCGCTACCATTTGTATTATTAAAGAAATACGAGTCTAAAAACCGGCGCTTACGCCGGGTCCTTTGGAATAGTGCAGGAACTACCTGAAGCATTAGCTCCCCCTTTTATGGACTTTTCCAGTGCTATATCATCACGGGAGCCTAAGCCAAAGGCGCTAGACGCGGCAATGACAAAACAGCGGGCCCCCTAATGTATATAAGGGTGGCCTCTATAAAGACAGGGCAGTAACTGATTTGACATCTGTTCCATCGGGGGTATATACTTAGGAATCATCAAGAATGAAGCATCATGACAATTGAATAACTCCTGAACTCAATATGGAAGGCGACTCATAAGGCTCTATTCTATAGTTGATGAAGTGAGATGTAAATTATGTGAGTATGTCATAGTGTCTGTATAATAATAAGTAGACTCTGCTTAAACTTAGCCTCTGCAACAACTCAATTCCGAACCCTACCCCTAATTCATATGTCCAGTCATAATCTCTATCCAGCAGGTTTATCTATTTATTCAAGAAAGCGAGTGTTATATGAGCATTAAAATAGAAGTTAAAGACCTGATCAAAATATATGGCAGTGAACCGCGAAAGGCCCTCTCTCTTCTGCGGCAGGGCTACTCGCGGGAAGAAATTCTGGAGATGACCGGCCAGATGGTCGGTCTTGGCGGTATTAGTTTTGAAGTAAGCGAAGGGGAGATATTCGTCCTTATCGGACTTTCGGGGAGTGGTAAATCTACCGCTCTACGCTGTATCAACGGCCTGATTCGTCTGACCTCCGGCTCGGTGGTAGTAGATGGCCATCATATTGAAGATATGTCCGATAAGGAACTGCGGCGATTTCGTGGCGAAAACATGGCCATGGTCTTCCAGCACTTTGCCGTATTACCAAATAGGACTGTGCTGGACAATGTAGCCTTTGGCCTTGAGATAAAGAGCATACCTCTAGAAGAGCGATACCGCCGGGCTACCGAGGCCCTTAGGATGGTAAAACTCGAGACCTGGAGAGACAGATACCCTGATGAGCTAAGCGGCGGTATGAAACAACGAGTCGGGCTGGCCCGAGCCCTGGTTATGAATACCAGCATACTCCTGATGGACGAGCCTTTCAGCGCCCTGGATGCCCTGATAAGAACCGACATGGAAGATGAGTTATTAAATCTTCAGCAGGAGATCAGGAAGACCATAATATTTGTTACTCATGACTTAGATGAAGCTTTGCATCTAGGTGACCGAATAGCGGTTATGAGAGACGGCCGGATAGAGCAAATAGGCACTGCCGAGGAGATCCTCTCAAACCCGGCCAACGAGTACGTCTCGAAATTCCTGCGGAAGGTAGATGTAAGCAAAGTTCTCACCGCCGGGGATGTTGCCCGCCGGCCGGAGGAAATTTTGCGCCTCACCGAAGGGCCACGTTCGGCCAAACTAAAGATGGATACAGTCGGCGTAGATTATCTATTCGTCACAGATCGAAGTCAGAAGTTGAAAGGAATAGTAACGATGGATGATATATTGCAACTTATTGCACAGGGCTCAAGAAGTATTACTGATGCCATTAAAGAGGTAAACACTATAGATAAAATGGCCACTCTGCAGGATGTTTATCCCCTTCTTGCCAATGTCCGTGGTGTGGTGGCAGTACTGGATGAGAAGGGCCGCTTCCTGGGGATGCTAACACGGGCCGATGTAATTTCAAGACTTGCCGAGCGAGGTAGCAATGCAACCGCTACTGCCTAAGATTCCGTTGGGTGATGCCATAGAGTGGCTGGTTGACTGGCTCAGGATAAACGTTGCACCTCTATTTGATGCCATCCGGTGGGTGCTGGGTGGAGTAAGCGACATACTGACCAACATCATCCAGTTCTTTCCGCCACTCGTCCTTATTGCCCTCTTAGGTCTTCTTATCTGGCTGATCAGCACCCGCCGGCAGGCCATACTAGCGGTACTCGGGCTCCTGCTTATCTATGACCTCAACCTGTGGAGGCCCTTTACCAACACCTTTGTGCTCATAATAGTGGCGGTCCTACTCAGCCTTATTATCGCTATACCAGCCGGCATATGGATGACCCGCAGCCGGTGGGCCGAGGGGACAATCAAACCGATCCTTGATTTTATGCAGACCATGCCGGCCATGATCTACCTCATTCCGGCAGTCTTTTTCTTTGGTATTGGCATGGTGCCCGGCATAATAGCCACCATAATATTCGCCATTCCGCCACCGGTGAGGCTAACCTACCTTGGCATCACTCAAGTAGAGAAGGAGTTCAAAGAAATGGCGCTAGCCTTTGGTGCTAGCGGCAGGCAGGTCTTGACCAAGATCGAGCTTCCGCTCTCTCTTCCTTCACTGATGGCCGGCGTCAACCAGTGCATTATGCTGGCGATGTCTATGGTGGTTATCGCCGGTATGATTGGTGCTCCGGGTCTCGGTACCAATGTCTACCGAGCATTAGGCAGGATAGATATTGCCTCAGGTGTTGAGGCCGGGCTGGCGGTTGTGATCTTTGCCATGATCTTAGACTCGGCAAGCCGGGCACTGGGAAGCCGGGAACAATCGATGGCCGTGCGCCTTGTTTCCCGGTGGCAGCGCCGCCGGCGCGAGAGGGCGGCTAAAAGCGTCGAGCTGCCGGTGGCGGCGGAGGAAAATAGCTAGAAAGGGGGTGATGAAAGGCTGTTTGAATATCGTAAAAATCCTGTATCAAACTAAAAATTAAAGGAGTGAACACATTAATGAAAAAATTACTTTATCCTGTTCTAGCAAGCCTCATGGCACTTTCATTGGTGCTGGTCGGCTGCGGTGGTGGTGAGACTTCCAAAGGTCAGGTGGAGCTGGTATATGTCAACTGGGCCTGCGCCGAGGCTGAGACCTATGTAGCCGCAACAGTGCTCGATGACATGGGTTATGATGTGGAGAAGACTATGGTCGATGCCGGTGTTATGTGGTCATCAGTAGCCACCGGAGATGCCGATGCCTTCACTACGGCCTGGCTTCCCTTCACCCACGAGGCCTACCTGGAGCAATACGGCGACCAGGTAGATAGACTCGGACCCATCGCTGAGGGAGCTAAGATAGGATTGGTGGTGCCGAGTTATGTCACCATTAGCTCCTGTGAGGAGCTGGCCGACCATGCCGATGAGTTTGACAGACGGATCGTGGGCATTGACCCCGGTGCCGGTATCATGCGGCACACCGAAGAGGATGCCATGCCGGACTACGGCATTGAGGACTGGGAACTAGTCACCGGTAGTGATGCTTCTATGATGGCCGAACTTGACCGTTCTATACAAAACGAGGAGTGGATCGTCATCACTGGCTGGACACCCCACTGGATGTTTTTCGCCTATGACCTCAAATATCTTGAGGATCCCGAAGAAGCCTATGGTGGCTCTGAAACCATTGAAGCCATCGCCCGTGAAGGTTTGAGGGAAGATATGCCCGAGGTAGCTCAGTTTCTGGAGAACATGTACTTTACCCTTGATCAGCTACACGAGGTTATCTACATGATCAATGTCGAGAACATACCCCCTGAGGAAGCCGCCAGACAGTGGGTGGATGAAAACCAGGATGTGGTTAACACCTGGATTCCCTAGACCATTATCGCAATAAAAGGCCCGATGCTATTTTCGGTGTCGGGCCTTTTATTGACTATCTTTGGAGGGTTGGTCAGCACCCCGAAGGCTTTTAAGCCCCCCTGTTTCAGAAGCCATCACCTGGAAGAGAAGACCAACGGCAAATAGAAAGACGGCGTTAAAAAGTATAGCAAAGCTATAGCCTTTAATATCGGCAAACCAGCCCAGAAGCAGTGGACCGACAAGCGGCCCGATATCACTTACTGTTCTATAAAGGCCCATACCCCGGGCATAGTTTTCCCGCGGTATGATATCAGCAACGTAAGCTGCCGGCACTCCGCCGCTTATACCAACGCCTAATCCCATAACTAGACAACTGCCTATTAGCATGAGAAAACTATTGCTAATAGACAACATCACCAGTGAAATAACGGAAACTAGGATGCCGCAAAATATGACTGGCTTACGCCCAATCTTATCCGAAAAACGCCCACTAAAAAATATGGCCAAAAACTGGGTTACCGCCACCATAGTCAGGGCAAGGCCTATGTCGCCTTCGTCAAGGTGAAGCGTGTCGCTGGCAAAAAGAGGCAGGATGGTATTCTGTGTTCCCATGCGCAGAAAGAATACCCCAAGTGTCACCAGGCAGATGAGAATAAAGTTACGGTTAAAAAGCAAAGGTCTTAAGTTATAACTTGAGGCGCCCACTGTGGCACTATCCGCTTTGTTTTCATCTGGCGGCCTTGATTCAGGAAGCCTCAAGTAAGCCCAAAGTCCACCCAGCCCGCCGAGAACGGCAAAGGCAAAAAACGGGGCCGAAAGACCGAAGTATTCGGCAATAAAGCCGCCTAGAGTAGGCCCAAGCCCGGCGCCAATAAGCAGGCTCCCTTGGTAAAGACTCATAACCTGCCCGCGGTTATCAGGAGTGCTTATGTCGGATAGCATGATCATGGCTGCCGTGGTGTACATCGCCGAGCCCACGCCCTGGAGCATACGGAATATAATAAGTTGCCAGTAGCTCTGGGCCAGGCCGCAGGCCAGTGAACCCAGGGCAAGGATTAAGGGGCCGGCGATAAGGACCGGCCTTCTGCCCTTTGCCTCGGCTAATCTACCGGCAGGCATATCGGCCAGAAGACGGGCACCAGCAAACCCTGTGACAAGAAGACCGACCATAGTGGTATTGACCCCAAAGGTGCGGGCATACTGCGGCAAAATGGGACTCACGATGCCGATCCCCATCATCATAATGGCCACCACAGTGCAAAGGACAATAAGAGGCTCGTTACGCCTTAAGGTATCAAGCATATGTTTTTAAGGCCTAGGCACGCCAGGCCTTAGGGCTCCTCCTTAACAAAGCCAAAATGGGCGGTAGAGGACTTGAACCACTGGCCTCCTGCGTGTGAAGCAGGCGCTCTAACCACTGAGCTAACCGCCCAATCTCAAGGCTATTTTACCCCTTAAAGAGAGCCTTGTAAAAATGGACCTCCTCGATACAGCCAGTTTAATGTCGGGAAAATCCCGAGCAAGTTCAGATGACTTTGTCGGCAGGAAATGCTCGGAGGCGGCCTTAACCGGGCTGGATAATTTGGTTAAGCTGGACCCCTAGAACAAAATTAGAGCTCAGAGGTAAAACTCCATGCCTTCATATCCCAGCTGGATACTGGTATTTAAATCAGCTGATAGCTCGCTTATTTCTTCGGCTATCTTCACTGCATCGTCACCCAGCGGATTCATATGAACCAGAATGATAGGGGGCAGGTAGCCTTTAACATCAAGAAATTCCATAAACTCTTTCTCCAGGAGTTGTGGCGTTAAATGGCCCAGACCCGGTGCATGAGGTGTATAAGTATTTGGCCCGGCACAGTCGATAATTATCAGGTCCGGGTCAACATACTGCCAGCAGTTAGATAATCCTGGCCCGGTATCACCGCTGTAGAACAAGCTTTTACCATTGCCGGCAGTAACCTCGTAACCTACAGACGGAATCGAATGGAAGGTCGGCACAGCTAAAATTCCGTAGTCCTCAACAACCTGGTGTTTATAAACCTCCAGCATATGAAGCCTTATGGCCGGCCTACGAGGCGAGGGCATTTGAGTAAAATCAGGCTGGATAAGCTTATTAAAGACATGCTTAGATAGAGCGTTAATGGTATCCTTAATGCCGTACACCTCAAGAGTACTGCCTATGGTAAAGAAGTGCATCGCCAGAGCACCTATCCCTTGGATGTGATCTAAGTGTGAGTGGCTGAGTAAGACCGCCCTTACTTTCCTTTGTTCGCGCAGGCTTAGACCTGAGGCCAGGCTACCAGCATCAAGGGCCATATTATCATCAATCAGAATGGATGGGAACTTCGTATCCCGTGAATCAATCCCGTGCGCACCCAAAATCCTGATCTTCATAGATATCACCCCTGATATATAATTATATTGTCAGTTGCAAACTGTGCAACTATGCCGGGCAGTTACCGAAGAGGAGAGATTTATAGTGAACCGGGGCAAGCTTCTTGGTTGACACCCCACGTCACGAGGTCTAGAATTTAGTCAGTTTGAGCTGTTAGTTGAGGGACAATATGATTGAAATGACTATTGACAGTATACGCGGCGGGCTGGTGAACTCCCAGTTTGTGGTTATCCTTAAGGAAAAAACGGCTGAACGCTATTTACCTATCTGGATAGGGCCTTCTGAGGCCAATGCTATCGCCATAAAGCTAAGAGGTGACACGCTACCCCGGCCGCTGACTCATGACCTGCTTCTATCAACGATTGAGGCTCTGGGGGCCTCAATAGCTTATGTTGTGGTCAATGACCTCAAAAACGACACCTTCTACGCCGAGATTGTCCTCAATGCCAACGGTGAATACCTGACGATTGATTCGCGCCCCAGTGATGCCATAGCTCTAGCCGTCCGCAGTGGAGCTACTATTTATGTAGAGGAACCGGTTATGGACCGGGCAGGGCTTGTTATGGATAAGGATAGCGGCAAGATTATCTCCGCCAGTCAGGAAGAGTTTGCTGAAGATAAACTCAGTGAAGAGGATATGAAAAGGCTTTCCGTCTTCAAAAACTTCATAGATAATCTTGATCTGGGTGATTTTGACCAGAGGAAGTCATAAGAGCTGCCCCGTTACCCGACATATTCTGCTGGACAAGCGCCTTATTTAGATAAAGCCTGTCTTTAATCTGGTCTTGGGGTCTAACCAGAGCTATTATTCCTAAATGGCTAATTTTTGACTCTCTAGTAACTTCTGCCTTATAATTTTAGATAGTCCAACGCGGGGTGGAGCAGTGGCAGCTCGTCGGGCCCATAACCCGAAGGTCGCTGGTTCGAATCCAGCCCCCGCTACCATTAAATTTTCCAAATCAATTTTTCAAATCATCAGAGGCGCTTCCCTGCATGTTGGTTTTCCAAAGCTATGCTTTGTGTGTGGTTCATGATTGGTATTTAGCTTTCCCACGGCGCTTATGCTCAGTATTCCCACGCTCTTTGAATGCGCTGGCGTTAATCTTGTTTGTGGGGGCGTTTTAGGGGCAAATGAAGCCGCCCTTGTTCTTCATGCCAAATGTGGCGTAAAATCGGCCCTAAACCGGGCTTTAGATACCCGACACTGAAGGAGAATAAATGAACGCAATCGAGATGATAGGCCTGACCAAAAAGTTTGGCAATCTGACGGCGGTTGATAGCTTAAACCTCACCGTTTCAGAAGGAGTTTCCTTCGGTTTTCTTGGGCCCAACGGCGCCGGCAAGACTACTACAATGAGGATGCTGGTGGGTCAGCTCCGTCCCACCTCGGGCATAGTAAAAACCTGGGGCCTTGACCCGTTCACAGAGGGAATAGAGGCCAAAAAATATTTTGGCTTTGTCCCCAGCTTTTACAGCTTCTATGACTCACTAAGCGCCAGGGAAAATCTTGACTTTCTGGCCTCGCTCTCTCAAGTGCCCAGGAATGAGAGAAAGAAAAGAATCGACGAACTTTTAGACTTCTTCGACCTGAGCGAAAGGGCTGACTCAAAAGTCGGTGAATTTTCTCACGGTATGATGCAGAGGCTGGCCATCGCTCAGGCATTGCTTGCCCACCCCAGACTCCTTATTCTGGATGAGCCTACTGTGGGGCTTGACCCCAAGGGCCAGCACGAGATCAGAGAATTTATTAAAAGTATCTCCCGAGAAGGTGTTACCATTTTCATTTCTTCCCACATCCTATCTGAAGTGGAGGATATGTGTAACAGCGTTGGGATAATAGATAAAGGCAGATTAATAAGGGTCGGCAGTTTGGAAAATCTTAAAGCGGAGCTAAGCTCCCGCCAGGGCCTGGAAATCAGGATAGAAGGTGAGAGCTTGCAACAATCACTGAATAGAATTGAGAGGGTTGAAGGTGTGTTGGGGCTAAAGGCCGATGGCAATACCATCTCGGTAAAGGTGTCAAGCCGTGACATAACACCGCTGGTGGTGGCCACTATAGTTGGCAGTGGGGGAAAGATAACCAGCGTAGATGAGATTGTCCCCACCCTTGAAGATGTCTATCTGAAGCTTACCGAATAGGAGGAAAACGTGCTCTGGGAGATTATAAAGAAAGAAATAAAAGAACTGGTAAAGACAAAGCGCTTGCTAATAATAGGGGTGCTGTTTTTTATTGTTACAACGGCCCTGTCCGTTGTTTCGGCACTATATTTAGAGCAGGGGCCCAACGAGATGGTCAGCTCTGTCCTTTACTCCATCGTCCTTCTTTTTGTATCGCTACTGGCTATCATGCTCTCCTATGACAGCATAGCTGGAGAAAGAAGCAAAGGCTCACTTTCACTTGTGCTCTCCAAGCCAGTCCACCGGTCGATAATCTTCCTCGGTAAATTCCTGGCCATCCTGCTTTTTTCGGGTCTTATCTTCTTACTCATAA
This sequence comes from Dehalococcoidia bacterium UBA4087, assembly GCA_002382615.1. Taxonomy (GTDB): domain Bacteria; phylum Chloroflexota; class Dehalococcoidia; order Dehalococcoidales; family UBA4087; genus UBA4087. The sequence continues at coordinate 682 of DFYH01000016.1, read as the reverse complement.
GTTCCTGGGGTTACTGGCTAAACACCGCCATTTTCGGCGAATTTCCCTCAGGCGGAGAGGTTCTTTCGGCCTACAGGTTTTTCTTAAGTGCTCTCCTACCCATTGCCTGCTGGGCGGCTTTCGGCATGTTTTTTTCCACTCTGTTTAAGTCACCCACCACGGCCCTGGTGATGGTGCTTATCCTCTGGATACTGGTCCTGCCGATGATTTCCGAGATACCACTGACATATTATCTTGCCCAGGAGTTAATGGGGCCCAGTGGTCCCGGCGGACAGACCCAGCTTGAACTGAATCTTCCCGCCTGGGCCAAGGTGCTTTACGCCTTTAACCCGGATAATTCATTCAGCGAATTAAGAGGCCAATTATTTGGCTCCAGTATTCTTGGTTTCTCGGTGTTTAATCTGGCCGAGAGCTTTGCAGCATTGGCAGCATTTTTCGTCATATTCCTGCCTTCAGGGATGCAGCTCTTTCGCCGGCTTAGCCTGGAGTAAAAAACAGAGGGACACTCCTATAAAGGGCGCCTTCCGGATGGTTAGTGCCTCCACTGCCGTTTAATGTGTTATTGCGAGGCGTGGGGTGGTGTGGAGGGGTGAGGACGCCGTGGCAATCTCATACCCCTAGTGTCATTGATGGTATGAAAAAGCTGCAATACCCCTTAAGATAATAGCCATCAAAACTAACC
>DFYH01000006.1 GCA_002382615.1 Dehalococcoidia bacterium UBA4087 | reverse complement strand
GACCTGGGCAAGCTGCAGGACGAGCTTAACCACTACCTGGCAGGGGAGTACGGTATTGATGTTAAAAAACCTGCCGCTTACGAGAGGTGGCTTCCAACACATCAGCCATTCCACTGGTTTGTGGAGTTCTACGGCATTATGAAAGACGGAGGCTTTGACGCGATCATAGGAAATCCACCGTACGTTGAATACACAAAAGTAAAGGACAGCTATACAGTTCGTTCCTATAATACAGATGGGTGTGGGAATCTATATGCTTTTATGGTTGAACGGTCTATGCACCTTTTGAAAAACAGGAATGGCCGTTTTGGAATGATTGTGCCAATAAGTATCGTGTCTTCAGAGAGAATGGCACCTCTTCGTAAAGAGACTTCTCAACATTGTTCAAGTTTATGGGTGAGTAACTTTGCTATTCGGCCCCAGCCCCTATTCGCCGAGATAATGCAACGTAATACAGTAATAATTGCACATTTAAGTGAAAAGACACGTAAAATATTCTCGACACAATATTTACGTTGGGTTGCCGTGGAGCGTGATTCGCTTTTCAAACGCATATCAATGACTGACGTAACGGAATTCGTTAAGGGTGATGATGTCATACCAAAAGTCTCTAGGAGTTTGGCAGCGAGTGTGCTTAAGACTCTAAAGAACACGAGCAATCTTAACGTGGGACAACTTATAAGTAAAAACATGAGCCAGATATATTTTCATGATAGCGGTGAATCTTACTGGACAAAGGCATTATTGGAAAAACCAATTGCCTACAGAAATGGCAAAGTTGTTGATCCCGCCCAATGGTTTGCTTTCGATATCCCATCGGAGGATAGAGAATTCTTGTATTTACTCCTGAATTCTAACTTGATCTATTGGCTATGGACAGTATATACAGATTGCCGTCACATGACGCAAGGATTCATAAAAACATTGCCTTTACCTAGGGAACGAAAGGTAGACAAAAAGTTAGTTGCAACACTTACCGAAGCATATGCTAAAAATACTCGAATGTTTGAGAAACGGCCCGGTTACAGCTCTCCCGAGATAAAAGTGCAGAATTTTAAGCCTGTGATTAACGAAATTGACAGATATTTAGTAAACCAATATGGCTTCACAGAAGAAGATTTTGATTTCATAATCAATTACGACATTAAGTACCGCATGGGCAAGGATAACGAAAAAGAGAATGATGAATAGCATATCGAATAAAGGGGGTTCTCAATGAGTAAATTACTGTGCCCCGTATGTGACAAGGATGTTTCAACAAGCCCCTTTAAGGCATGGAAATTCAGAGGGTATGACGTTAAACGCTACGAGTGCCAGAACTGTAAATCGAAATTTAATGTATATCAAAATCCCAAGAAGACATTTACTATTCCTTCACACAAGTAAAGGAAAGCGAGGAGATAAGCTATGGTAACGAACGAAGGTATTACGTTTGAAGCATTCCGAGAGCAATGGCTGACCGATGTCCAAGAAGGCAATCCTTCCACAGTTGAATTGGGCCGGCGATTCGCCCATAAGCTGTTAACGCAATGGCTGGACATAGAGGGGACCACCGAAGATTTGGTCTACTGTGATGGCAGTGGCGATGGGGGCATAGATATCGCCTATTTAGACCGCGGTGAGAGCGATGGGAGTGAAACCACGGAACAGTCTCTTGTCGGTCATACCTGGTATGTTGTTCAAAGTAAGTATGGTAAAGCTTTTCAGGGCACCACGACACTTTTAGAAGAGAGTCAGAAAGTCATTGATACCCTCGATGGCAGGCGTCCCAAGCTGTCCTCCCTAGCTGAGGGTCTCCTCGAACGGCTAACCAACTTTCGCAGACAGGCATCAGACCGTGACAAAATCTGCCTGGTGTTTGCAACCGAATATCCGTTAAATGAAGGCGAAAAACAAGTACTCAGAGATGTTCGGGCAATGGGCCGAGAACGTCTTGGCGCCATGTTCGATGTTGAATCTGTATCTATCGACACAATATACAGGCGTACCCTTGAAGAACAACTTGCAGGGAAAGACCGCATCCGTGTTCCTATAAAAGCTAAAGTGGTGAATTCAGGTACTGACTTAATTGTTGGTTCAGTGACTCTTGTGGATCTTTTCAATTTCCTTAAAGCTTATCGTGACCAAACTGAGGACCTGGATCAACTGTACGAGAAAAACGTCAGGCGTTTTCTCGGGAGCCGGGGTAAAGTTAACAAGGCGATTCAAGAAACGTTACGTGCTGCACCAGAACGGTTCGGTCTGTACAATAACGGCATAACTATTGTTGTAACGAATTTCACACCTCGGGATAGTGACGTTTATGAACTTGTTGAGCCGTATATAGTAAATGGTTGCCAGACAACCAAGACCATCTGGGAGGTCTGCTATCAGAGATTGGAGGCAGGAGGTACTGGTGTTGCTCCCGAGATGGAGGATTGGCGTAATAGAGCAAGCCAAGGAGTAGTAATAACTAAAATTGTCAAAGTTGGTGATAGCGGCGAGGATCTGGAACGCGCAATAACCCGGTATACAAATAGCCAGAACGCAGTCCGAGAAAAAGACTTCCTCGCATTGACTTCAGATTTCAAGACTTGGGCAAGCCTTATGGCCGACAGATATGACATTTACCTTGAAATTCAGCGCGGTGGCTGGGATTCTAGGAAAGCCCTTCAAAAGCAGCGCCCGGAAACTAAACAGTTCTCACGATCGGCCAATGCTTTTGACCTCCTTAAGGTATACGGGGCAGGATGGCTTGGAGAAGCTGGGACGGCCTTCGGAAAGAACGGGCCCTTTCTGCCTAATGGAACCATTTTCAAGCGAATTACAGAACCAGTTAATGGTGACGAAGAGGCTTTCGGGGTGGAAGATTTATATGCCGCCTATCACTTATTCCGTGCTGCTGACACTCTTGACTTTGGGAGAGGCGCAAGTAAAGCTACAAGAAGACAGACAAAATTTCTCTTTTATATGGTAACTATAGACCTCCTGGAAGATGTCATGACACGTTCCAATATAGAAAAAACAAGAAAGAACTGTACTCGTGCATTACTGAACCTCTTCGTCGACGGCAGTGAACCAGCAGCCGAAGCTTTGTTGAATACTGCAACGGAAGTCATTGATAGTTACTTTACCGAAGGCACTGATGCCGCCGTTTTCGATGAACCTGCTTATAAAAACACCTTCAATTACGACTTAAACGCTTTCTTGAAATGGGAGAAGTTAGGCAAAAGCGAGAATGATTGTCCGAGATTAAGGAGTCTATTGGGGGTAAGTAAATTATCTATGGGACAAAAGATCGGAGGCAATCCTTCTATCCGCGAGACAATCAGACAAGCGATTACCTCTTAAATGCTGCCGGATTTATCTGGGAACGGGAGTGCTAACCGTGAGAATTCTACTGGACACGAATATCGTCATACATAGGGAAGCAGCCACCGTTATCGACGAGGACATCGGAATATTATTCAAGTGGCTGGATAATCTACATCACACTAAGTGTATTCATCCAGTGACCATTCAGGAAATAGAAAAGCATGGTGACTCACGGGTTCTCAAATCGTTCAAAGTGAAATTAGCAAGCTACAACGTCCTTAAAACGACTGCTCCCATGTCAAACGAAGTCCGCCGGCTGCTAGAACCTCTGGACAAGAATCAGAATGATCTTAACGATACGCTTCTAATCAATGAACTATATTGCGGAAGAGTTGATTCGCTTATCACAGAGGATAAGCTACTCCTCAACAAAGCATCGTTGCTGGGAATCTCGGATCGGGTTTTTACGATCGATGCTTTCTTGGAAAAAGTTACCGCTGAAAATCCCGAACTGGCAGATTATAAGGTTCTTTCAGTTAGAAAGTCCGTCTTTGGCAATCTAGACCTGTCAGATGATTTCTTCAAATCTTTCAAGGAAGACTACCCTGATTACGAGAGGTGGTTCAATAGCAAAGCCGACGAAACGGTCTATGTCTGTCTTACAGGAGGCGAGCCAATCGCTTTTCTATATTTGAAAATAGAAGGTAAAACCGAAGATTACTCTGATATAAACCCGCCTCTTCCTCCGAAAAAACGGTTGAAAATCGGGAGTTTCAAAGTGACACTAAACGGTTTTCGCTTGGGAGAAAGGTTCCTGAAAATCGTATTTGATAACGCTCTCCGCTTAAAGGTTGACGAAATATACGTAACGATTTTCAATAAGCGAATTGAGCAGCAGCGACTTATAAATCTCCTTGAAGAATTTGGTTTTAATTATCATGGCATCAAGAAAGGTCCAGGAGGAGATGAGCTCGTCTATATTCGGTCTTGTAAAAAAGCCGCTGACCGCTCGCATCCAAAGGTGACTTATCCTTTCTTCTCTACAGCCGGACACATTTTCTTAGTACCGATCCACCCGGAGTACCATACAGAACTCTTCCCAGATTCGATTTTAAGAACGGAATCGCCAATGGATTTTGTAGAAAATGAACCCCACCGAAATGCCATAAGTAAAGTCTACATTTCACGGTCTATAGAAAGAAAAATAGATTCAGGAGACATACTTGTGTTTTATCGGACGGGTGGCTATCACAGGGGCGTGGTGACGACCATCGGTGTAGCCGAAAGTGTTATTGATGGGATACGAACTGAAGCGGATTTTATCAGACTCTGTAGGAAAAGAAGTGTTTTCACCGATAAGCAGTTGTCGGGTCAATGGAATCTCCGCCCAGGGATTCGTCCATTCATAGTTAATTTCCTATATGTTTATTCATTCTCGAAACGTATCAATCTACAGAGGCTAATCGAGATTGGTGTCATTCCTAGCGTCAATGACGCGCCGAGAGGCTTCACACGAATAAGTATTGATAACTTCAGAAATATACTGAGGGAGTGCCAAGTAGATGAAAGTATTGTTGTCGATTAAACCCGAATTTGCGTTCAAGATATTTGACGGTTCAAAGCGATACGAATACCGCCGTGTAATCTTTAGATGTGAAAAAGTGAGGACAGTGGTTGTTTATGCTTCCGCTCCGATAAAGGAGATAATCGGAGAGTTCGACATCGGAGATATACTTCATGATGACCCGACAGCGCTCTGGGCTCAGACAGGTAATGAGGCTGGGATAACAAAGAAGAGATTCCTAGAGTACTTTGAGAACAGGACAAGAGGTTATGCAATCGAGGTCAAGGAAGCACGAAAGTATGACAGTCCGCTTCCAATTAGTAGTTTTACATCTTGGGCTCCACAATCATTTATGTATATATAATAGCTAGACTACCAAAACAGAGTGTGATTTTTAATACGGAGGCGACATAGCCGGCGCCAAAGTATAGGAATCTAAATCTCCGGACCTTCATAACAGCCATCAATCCCTTTTTGGTTGAAGAATACTTTGTGAGCCGAGCGCCATCAGACCAACTGATACCCTATCTACGAACCATGGGCATGAATTATAACTACGTGAAAGACTTGATGGCTGACCTCAAAGACGAGCAGCTTAAAGGCAAGATTGGCGAGGAACTGAGGCAGATAAGAAGTCATATTGCTGATATAACATTTGTATGGGTTTCAGGAAAGAGCATTCAAGAGATTGCCAAGTCGTATTTTGAAGGAAACGAAACTGGTGCTATTACACAAGTGTGTAAAGTCATCTATAAAAACATTGTCAATACTGGCACATGGGGATTGTCCGCATTAAGTAGGATGTCGGGTATAGATTTTAGCAAACTATCTGAAACCGAAAGACGCCAAATAAACGTCTTACCTGCGATGATATACCATGGAGTTCAAACTGAAGAAGCTGTTTTGATGAGAATGAATGCCGCTCCACGAAGTGTAGCTGAAAACATTGGAGCAGAGTTCCGTTCAAATCTTGGACAAGCGACCGCTGATGCGAATATATCACAAGCTAGAGAGTTTATGAAAAACCTTGGTGAAAACGATTGGGATCGCATCAGGCCGAAGGACTCCCATTTGTCAGGAAGTGATTATAAGACTATTTGGGGACTTCTTTCCAGGGAGCAGAGGTAAGAGGGATGTGCACCTTCAAGAGTTATATGTAGTAATGGAGGACATCTAATATGAATCCTAAACAAAGTAAAGAAGAAAGACTTCGTCGGAATAAAATTAAAGGTAAATCCGGAGAACTCGAAGCAAGAGTAATGTACAACCTAAGCGGATATGAGATGGAGCGAAGCCCCATTGGCAAAGACTTCATAGCGAGAAGAAGAAATCCTCTAAATCCAGACCAAGTTATTGAGACTAAGAATGTTGAGGTGAAAACAGGAGCCGCAAAGCTCTCGAAGAGACAGAAGGAAACAAGAGAAAAGGATGGGATGGATGTTTATAGGACAAATGCGTTTCCTCACAACCTCTTCTAAAGTAGACCGGAGCGTAACAGAAGAGAATGAATAGGATCACAGAAATCACACGAAGAGGTATCTTCGATGCAATTGTGGCTGCAAATATCGGTTGGGCTGGTAGGCTTAGTGAAACTGATTTTTTATCGCGCATTTTTAATCTCAAGCTAATCCCTTCGACTGATTCCAGATTTAGCGATGCCGCAGGCGACATATGGCAGCATAGAGTTAATAACAACGATTGGGACGACAATTGGATATTCTATGATGATCGCTTCGGGCTTATGGATGGCGAAGATGACTTACTCCTCAGGTTTCTGTGTGAGATGATACATCCAGTTGTCCGCTCCGACTCAGAATCTCAAAGCATCTGTCAGATTTTTAATCAGTACCTGCATAATGATGGTTTCGAAATTGTAGAGAAAATGCGACTTTCTGGAAAGCCTGTCTATTCAGCTCGTTATATATGGATTACCGCGACTCCCGGAATTAGGGCGGTAAAGGAAGTTCTCGGCGGGACCGATCCAGGCTATATAACAAATCAAATAACAAGGATGGAAACCGCGGTTAATGCAGACCCCGGATTAGCAATCGGCACTGCCAAGGAACTAATTGAAACCTGCTGTCGCACTATACTCAAAGAGCGTGGAGTTAAATGCTCTGATACAGCTGAGATTACCGATCTCGTAAAGCTTACTGCCAGGACATTAGCACTAACTCCGGATGACGTTTCAGGGAAGTCTAAGGCTGAGGAGGTTATTAAGCGGCTCTTATCTAACTTGGGTTCTATCGCACCGGGAGTAGCCGAACTACGGAATCTATACGGTACTGGACACGGTAAGGTAGCGGGAGCGCAAGGCTTAGATTCAAGACATGCCAAATTAGCTGTGGGAGCAGCAGCAACCTTGGCCGTTTTCTTAGTAGAGACATACAATGCCAAAGTTGTCTAGAATATCAAAGCCTATGGAAGAAGATGCCATGGAAATGTTATTGAAAATACCCTCCCTCGTGGAAGAGTTCTAGGTATCGTCCCCTTTGGTGGAGCTGAGGGGATTCGAACCCCTGACCTCCTCCGTGCAAGGGAGGCGCTCTCCCGGCTAAGCTACAGCCCCATGGAGCTATTATACTAGCGGCATCCTTAGTAGACAATTCTCCTGGTGCTGAAATTTCTCGGTGCCCTGCTGCGATTCTGAATTTGTAATGGCTCACATTGGCTGGCTGACCCGATCCTGCTTTAGTCCCTCCCTTAGCCAGCCAGTTTCTCTTTTATCTTGGGGATTGCTTTTTCGGCAGCTTCTACACCTAGCCTTATGGCTTCGGCAGCGTGTCCGAACTGGGTGAGGCCAATACTTGATAACTCTGGTTCAATAATTATATCCGCCTGGCTTAAACTTACGGTAGTAAGGTGATTACCGGAGATGTTAATAATCCTCATTATGGTGTTAAAGATACCCGGTTCACCGGTATCAGGCTCAATGTCCTCCCCTTCTAAAATGACCGGCGTATCTCTCTTATTCAGGCGCGGCATAACGTTAACGGCGATAACCAAATCGGCCCCCATCTGGCGTGTTATACCGACGGGTACAGAGTCGGTTAAACCGCCATCAACAAGATATCTTCCCGATTTTTTAAAGGGCGTAAATACTATTGGTACCGAGATGCTTGCCCTCGCGGCTTCAAAGACCTTTCCCTTATTGATGATTACTTCTTCTCCGGTCATTATATCGGTGGTAACCGAGCTAAAGGGTATCTTAAGCTGGCTGAAATCAAGCTCTCCGACGAGCTCTTTGATAAATTGGGTAATTTTATTGCCGGAGATAAGGCCTGAGCGCGGTAAAGTCAGGTCAAGAAGACTGGTTATCTTTCTCTGGCTCATCGAGATAGCTATCTCTTCAAGCTCTTCGGCGGTTCTGCCCTGAGCATAGAGTGCTCCGACTAGTGCTCCCATGCTCGTCCCGGCAATAAGGTCAATAGGTATATTTTCCCTTTCTAAAATCTTGATGACGCCGATGTGAGCGAGGCCCCTGGCTGCTCCACTGCCAAGGGCAAGACCAACCTTCATTTTATTAAGAGCCTAACTCCACAGATCTTCAATTTCTTTCTCTGTATCATAAGGTGGCAAGAGCTCCCGGTAGGATTCCTTGCTGCCAAATTCTCTGACCTTGATTACAATAGGCATCATAACAGCATGACCAAAGATAATGGCCTGTCTTCTGGGCCCTAGTTTTTCAAGGACAGTCCTTAGTTCACTCTTGCCGGCCGTCCCGGCGAGTACGTTCTCGATATCTCTCTCATTGTCCAGCTGAAAGACTATCTTGGTACCCAGTTGGGACATAACGTCTTCATCGATCCCGCTGGGGCGCTGGTCTATTACGAGTAGCGTAACATTAAATTTCCTCATCTCCCTGGCAATGGTGCCGAAGATGGTCTGGCTGGAGACCTCGGGGTTGAGGAACTGGTGGGCCTCTTCTATGGTTATAACCAGCGGGGTCGGTTTTTGCCTCAAGCCGGCCTCGGCTTCCTCGCTCATCTCGCGGTAGCGGTCGTAGATGCGGCGGCTAAGAAGATTAGCGATTAGGACGTAGATATCAACACTGCGGTAGCGTCCGAACTCCAGGATTACGCTTCTTCCCTGTTCCAAAAAGCTTAGAATACGCTGGACGGCGCTTTCCGGTGCTTGAGGGGCTAAGAAGGGATGTCTTTTTAGGGAGTTAAGCCCACGCTTGAGGCTCTGTAGGGTGCTGGCAGCAATATTGAGATTTTTGGCCTCATCTTCATCAAGCTCCAGGGCCTTTGAAAACCAGCTTTGGCCATAGCGTTGCTGTAGCTGGTAGGTAGCCTCTACCGCCAGGTCAGTCATATTTAGTATTCCTTTTAATATGGCTATATCCTGCGGCTCAATCTCATCAAGCCCTATGCGGACGGTGAAATCTGTCTTAACCCCGCGTCTCTTTGAACTTTCCTCATCCAGTGTAAAAACGGCTACTTCCTGAGGGAAGAGTTGTTTTAAAGACTTGACCGCCCCACCAGTTTCGCTTGTCCCCGACCAGCCGTATTCACTGTGCAGGTCGAAGATAAGGTTGGCAGCTCGGCTTTTCTGAAGCATGCCGATGAGCAGTAACCGGGTGAAGAAAGTCTTGCCGGTGCCACTTTTGCCAAAAACGCCGTTGGAGCGCTTGACAAATTCCTGGAGGTCAAGGCATATCTTGGTCTCCATATCAAGCGGCGTACCGATAAAAAATTTACTCTTGTCTTCTTTGCCAAAGACTATCTCGATGTCCCTCTCTGAGGCAAGATAGACAGGTGAAAAGTGTGTTGGTATTGTCTTTACCGGCTGAGGCCCTTCGAGCAAGGCGGCTGCCTCACCCGAGATGACTAGGTGAGGGTTTACTTTAAGGGTGCTATAGGCCGCTGTCCCGTTGAGTATACTGCTTATGAAAGGGTCACCGGCTTCGGGTATGGCATGAGTTAGTTCAGGATCAGAAGACTCTAAGTTGACATCGCTGATCATGCCGAAGAAATACTTCTTTTCACCTTTGATGGTGACATAACTACCAACGCTCACATCTTCTATGGAAGCCTCGCCGTCTAGTCTGACCTCCAGCCCCTTAGACAGCGATCCGGAAACGACAGTACCCAGTCTTTTGTTCATAGCCTGATCCTATTCAGAATAGACTTTAATCTTCTGGTGTCATTAGAAAGAATGCCCGCCAGATACCTTCCGGCCTGGATGAGAATGGTCTCCTTATCTTCTACATTCTGGCTTATTTCCCTGAGGCAGGCGGCGATAAGCTCTTCAGAAGGGATATCGAGCTGCGTATTAACCAGCAGGTCAAGAAATTCAAAGGAAGAGGTAAATTCCGTTACTTCCTGTGCTGAGCAAAGGTAGACAAAACCGTGAATTCGAGGTGGTCTCGGTGGAAGATAGCGTAGTATGTGTTCCTCTTGACGATGACCGACGATGATAGCTTCAAACTCGCTCTTAAGCAATTTCTCTAGGTGAGGGCTTGAGGTATAGATCTCCTCTTCTGATTCCTGGTTCTGACCACGGACCACTGCTCTTCTACCTGGCTCTAAGCTACTTGTCTCTGCCCTAGAGACTACGGCAAAGATATCGTTTGGCCCTTCTCTTGTCTTTATCAGACTGCCCAGGGGAGGTAGGACATAGAGTTCATAACACTGAGTGGTAAATCGGCTGGTGCTTGAGGTGACCACCTCGCCTATTCTAAAACTATCTTCCATAGAAGTAAGAACATCCTCACCTTTTAAATCTTAAGGCTGTTTTAGTCTGATTACCTTGTTAGGTTAGCTTTATTTTGGGGCCTTCTTCTCTTTCTTGCCGCACTTGGCCATTAGATCCACCTCCTGATTTTACTTTTCTTTTTAGCTGAGATTAGTATGGGTATGCCCTCTTCTTCGAGAGCATATTCTAGCACACTCTCAAACTCCCGGCGCTCCTCGGCTCCCAGCACAGCCTTCTCGTGGGCTTCAGATAGAGCCACCGGATATCCCATACCCCTCAGACACTGATCATAGAGGGCTGAGCTGGTAAGCTCTAAAAGATTGCTATTTACGGCTGTCCACTCGGGCATTTCTACCCGGCCTATTTCGTCTTCCAGCCTCAGGTAGAAAAAGTTGACGCGATGGTGGCCGTAATACTTCTTAACTATTGAAGAATTGCTTTGAAAGACGGGTGAGCGCTGCCCCGGTGCTAATAGACCGAGGAATAACTGGCGGTCAAGCAGGCCATTGACCTCATCGCATGGCTTCTGACCTGAGGGGATCCTGGAGCAGTGCTGATCACAATCGGGTATATCGTAAGGGCATAGGGCAACACGCAGTATATTGGTTACCTCAGTGCTACCAGGCATGCTGATGTAGCTGGCTAAGGCCAACCTTTTGGCCCGGCTTATTTCTTCTAGACTATCAAGCTGTCTGAGAAAGCCGTTATCGAGCATCTCCCTTATTACAAAGTCGGGATACCCCATACTAACCAGTCCCCAAAGGATAAGCGAGCCATCCAGAAGAGCCAGGATGGGCCGATCATCCGGAGCGTTTTGGGCCATATCAGCTAAGTGTGAGCATTCGGCAATGGTTCTCTTAATCCCCAGAAGTGTGCCTTCTATTATTTGTTCCTGTCCTTCACCATGTATGATTAGTTGGTCTTTCTTAAATAACTCGGGTACACTTTCCAGCGTAGCTCCGGGTTTCTGGCCATAGCTTATTAGAACGCGGCCGATATTGATAAGAGCCAGGCTTATGCTCTGGTGTCGGTCAGTCTCAATATGGGAGCCATCAGTTGCAAGCACGGTGTAGTCTTTGGGAGCCGGGGGCAGGGTGAAGATCCCATCTTCTACTGGCCGGGCGATAAGCCAGCTGGTTTTGGCATTTTCGATCTTATGGCGCAGGGCTGGCCAATTAGCTTGGTTATATAGTTTTAGAGCCTGGCTGAGTTTTTGCTGATAGTCTTGTGCCTCACCCTTCAGAGTGCTGGCAAAATGGCTAACTTGCTGGTAGAGCTTCTCTATATCCAAAGACATAACTGGTAATAGTATAGGCAACCGGGTGTTTTATCTCAATCTGACATGGTATTTTGCTTTCTATAATATATGTACTGGTGGTCATTTTCTTCCTTGTAATAGCTGGCTATGAGATGACATCTTACTGACCAGAAGTTATAATTATTAGCTGTGAAAAAAGTCCTGGTAGCTAATCGTGGTGAGATAGCCATCCGCATAATGCGGGCCTGTCGCGAGCTTGGCCTGGCGTCGGTGGCGGTTTATTCCGAGGCTGATGAAGGTGCTCTCTTTGCTAGATATGCTGATGAGGCTTATTGTATTGGCCCGCCGCCGGCCATTGAAAGTTATCTTAATATCACCCGAATTATTGAAGTGGCCAAGGAGTCAGGCGCGATAGCCATTCACCCGGGTTATGGCTTTCTAGCCGAAAATCCTAATTTTGCCCGGGCCTGTGAGCGGGAAGGTATAAAGTTTATTGGGCCCTCAAGCCGTGTTATATCACTTTTTGGTGACAAGATAGCCTCAAGACGAGAAATGCGGAAGGCCGGTGTACCGGTTGTTCCTGGCAGCTATGAGCCCATCCACGGGTTAGATGAGGCTAAGAGGATTGCCGCTGAAATTGGCTATCCGGTAATGGTCAAACCCAGCGGTGGAGGAGCCGGCATCGGCATGGTGGTGGTTAATAGTGAGGAAGAACTAGGGGCGGCTATTGGTTCTTCTCAATCGATTGCTGCTTCGACCTTTGCCTTGAGTGATGTCTATTTGGAAAAATATATTCCTCATGCCCGGCATATAGAAATCCAGATTATGGCCGATAGTTTTGGTCATGTTATCCACCTTGGTGAAAGAGAGTGCTCGGTGCAGCGGCGCCATCAGAAGCTTGTGGAGGAGGCCCCGTCGCCGGTTATTGATAAGGACCTGCGCCATAGGATGGGGGGAACGGCGGTCAAGGCGGCTAATTCTGTTGGCTATGAGAGCGTTGGTACCATAGAGTTTCTCTTCTCAAATGGCAACTTTTATTTCCTTGAGGCCAATACCAGGATTCAGGTGGAGCATGGGGTAACTGAGATGGTCACTGGTGTTGATATTGTTAAAGAGCAGATCAAGATGGCCCTGGGAGAGCCATTAAGCGTGCGCCAGGAAGACGTTCATTTTAATGGTTGGGCTATAGAGTGCCGCATAAATGCTGAGGACCCGCTGATCAATTTTTCGCCTTCGCCGGGTAGACTTAAAGGGTATCGCTCTCCGGGGGGAATAGGGGTGCGGATTGATAGCGGTGTCTTTACCGGTTATACCATCCCCGAGGTCTACGATCCTATGATATCCAAGCTTATTGTCTGGGGTAGGGATAGAGATGAGGCCATTAAAAGGATGCGCCGTGCCCTCTATGAATACATCATTGTCGGGGTTAAGACTAACATCATATTTCATAAGGCGGTCATGGAGAATCCCCGTTTTGTTAAAGGAGAGCTGGAGACCACTTTTGTGGACCTTGAGTATGAGAATTTGCTTTCGGAAATGAAAACGATCATGGGGCGGGAGAAGCCCTTAGAAGAGAAACTGTCCCATATCTTTAATAATAAAAGTAGGATTGCCGCTGCTGCTGTGGCGGCTTATCTTGCGCAACAGCAGCAGTCCTGAAGATTAAACTCAGAAAGGATTCATGATGAGGATAGAAAAGCCATGGTATAACCTTGGCACCCGAGAGGCCCTTCAAACACTCTCCAGCTCTTGGGAAGGGCTTACATCAGATGAGGCCAGGAAGCGCCTTGAGCAGTATGGTCCTAATGAACTTGTAAGTAAAAAGGGGCCCAGCGCCTGGTCAATCTTTCTCTCCCAATTTAAGAATTTTCTTATCATTATTCTTTTAGTGGCGGTAGCTCTATCGGCTATCGTTCGTGAAGTAGCCGATAGCATCATCATTTTTGTTATTGTCCTTTTTGCCGCCGTTCTCGGTTTTTTACAGGAATATCGGGCTGAAAAGTCACTTGAGGCCTTAAAAAAGATGGCTAGTCCTTTGGCTACGGTTATACGGGACGGCGAAGTACTTAAAATACCCTCTTCAGAGATTGTCCCTGGAGATATACTGGTGCTTTCTACTGGCGACCGTATCCCAGCAGATGCCAGGATTATTGAATCATTTAATCTCAGGGTTGATGAAGCACCCTTAACTGGTGAGTCGGTGGCGGTGGATAAGACCACCGAGCCGATTACCGGTGATGTACCGCTGGGTGACCGGCGTAATATGGTCTATATGGGCACAGCAGTGGTTTACGGCAGGGGAAAGGCCCTGGTGGTGGCTACAGGTATGGCCACCGAGTTCGGTAAGATAGCGGCTCTTCTGGGCAGTGTCGAAGAAGAAAAAACTCCACTTCAGGTAAATCTTGATCGCCTCGGTAAGTGGATTGGTATCGGCGCGCTCGGGCTCTGTTTTGTCCTGGCTACCCTGGGCGTCTTAAGGGGTTTTGAGGTGCTGGACATGGTTATCTGGGGCGTGAGCCTGGCAGTAGCCGCCGTTCCTGAGGCACTGCCGGCGGTGGTTACTATTAGTCTGGCCATCGGTGTCCAGCGTATGGCCAAACGCCATGCCTTGATTCGCAGGCTGGCGGCGGTGGAAACCCTTGGTTCTACAGATTTTATTTGCACCGATAAGACCGGCACCTTGACCCAAAATGAGATGTCAGTCCGTCAGATATACACCGATGATAAGCTCATTAGCGTTACTGGCTCAGGCTATGACCCGACTGGAGAATTCAGGATAGATGATAGCCCTTATGACCCCCGACAAAGTGAAGCTCTTTTAAAACTCCTTGTTGCCGGCAGTCTATGTAATGATGCCCGTCTTGTTATGGACAATGGCCGGTGGGTAATAAACGGCGACCCAACAGAAGGAGCTCTTATCGTGGCTGCTGCCAAAGCTGGCCTTTCTAATGATAAGCTTTTGGATCAGCCCCGTGTTGATGAGGTTCCTTTTACCTCCGAGAGAAAAATGATGACCACCATACACCGGACTTCCGATGGTCAGGTGGCCTATGCCAAGGGGGCCCCTGAAATTGTTCTTGAGAAGTGCAGCTTTATTTTGAACAGCGGTCGGGAGCAGGAACTCGGCGGAGAGAGGAAAGGAGAACTTCTGGCGAAGACCCAGGATATGGCCGGGAGCGGACTCCGCGTGCTTGCCCTGGCCTACAAGCCCCTTAGTGATAACGCCGAAGTGGAGAGCAGGATGATTTTTCTGGGCTTTGTCGGCATGATCGACCCGCCGCGTCCTGAAGCTCAAGAGGCGCTCAGGCTATGTGAGAGTGCCGGTATAAAGACGGTTATGATAACTGGCGACCATAAGTTGACTGCTGTAACAATTGCCAAGGAACTCGGCATACTAAAGGAAGGGATGGCTCTTAGCGGAGACGAAGTTGATAAGTTAAGTGATGAAGAGTTTGAAAAGATAGTGGAGGATATAGAGGTATTTGCCCGCGTCTCACCGTCACACAAGCTGAGGGTCGTTGAGGCCCTTATTAAGAAAGGTCATGTGGTAGCGATGACGGGGGATGGGGTTAACGATGCCCCGGCTCTAAAGAAGGCCGATATTGGAGTAGCCATGGGTATCACCGGCACCGATGTCACTAAAGAGGCGGCGGCCATGGTGCTTACCGATGATAACTTTGCCTCAATCGTGGCCGCAGTAGAAGAGGGGCGAATTATATTTGATAACATCAAGAAATATTTGATGTATCTTCTCTCATCTAACCTGGGTGAGATTCTGGTTATGGCGGTAGCCATGCTTTTCGGCTCTTTCTTAGGCACCGGCGGTGCCTTGCCTCTCGTAGCTATTCAGATACTTTGGGTTAACTTAGTCACTGATGGTTTACCGGCACTAGCGCTCTCGGTTGATCCTCCGGCCCCGGACATTATGAAGAGACCGCCGCGGTCACGAAATGAAAATATCTTTACTGTGCCAGTGACCTCACTTATCATCTTAGGCGGTACCTGGAGCATGGTGGTGAACCTCGGCATTTTTATCTGGGCTATAGGAGATGGCAAGGGGCTTGTTGAGGCTCAGTGTCTGGTCTTCATGACCCTCATTCTTATACAGCTCTTCAAAGCCTTTAATTTCCGCTCTGACCATCTCCACGTGTTTGAGATAGGCCTTTTCTCCAACCGCTGGCTTGTTTTGTCGGTGGCAATCTCATTCTTGATATCGCTGCCTCTGCTCTATGTGCCCTTTCTGCAGGGTGTTTTCAACACCTATCCCTTATCCGGGCAGGATTGGCTGATTGTGGTCTTGAGCTCGCTTACCGTATTCCCTGTTCTTGAGATAGGGAAGGCCATTATTCGTCGCTCCCACGGAAGAGCGGCTACGCTGCGATGACAAGGTAGCTTACATAGCCGATGTAAAGCGCTATGAACAGGGCTCCCTGGTACCTCTCGAGGATGCACCTCCTCTTCCCTATGAGCATGAAGACGAGGAGGAGGGCCGAGCTTAGAAGGGCCACGATTATGGCGAAGTTGGCCTGTGGCTCAAGCGGAATGGGACGGATGACGGCCGCAACGCCTAGGATGAGAAGGATGTTGAAGATATTAGAGCCGATGACGTTGCCTACGGCTATGTCAGGAGCCTTCTTTCTGACGGCGACCACCGCCGTGGCCAGTTCAGGGAGTGTGGTGCCGATGGCAACTATGGTAAGGCCGATGGTCATCTGACTCACACCCATTGTCTCTGCTATCTGAACGGCGCCGTCAACCAGCCATTTGGCTCCCAGGGTTAGTCCGGCCAGGCCACCAGCGATGAGGGCCAGGCTTTTAGGAAGTCCGAGCATCTTGCCGGGTTCGGGTGTACTTCTGCTCCGCCTCGCGATAGTGATAACATAGATAAGGAAAAAGGCGAAGAAGGCAAGCAGAATTAGACCATCTGCCCGGTCAAGGTAAGAGTCTTGAGAGCCGCTAATAATGCGGTCGTTGGCCAGTATGCCGCAAACCGCTGTCGCCAGGAGACTGTAGGGTATCTCTCTCCGCAGGGTGTTTGTTCTGATGATGAGGGGTGAGATGACGGCCGTAGCGCCCAGGATGACTAGAGTGTTGAGTACGTTGGCTCCAAGGATATTGCCCAGGGCTATAGTCTGGGTGTCGCGGAGGCTGGAGTAGATGGCGGTCGCAAGCTCTGGCGATGAGGTGCCGAAGGCAATTATCGTCAGGCCGACCACTATTTCGCTGACGCCAAGCCTTCGGGCTAATGATGAAGCTCCATCAACGAGGTAATTGGCGCCGAAAACAAGCAGAGGGACCCCCAGCGCCATCAGAAGATAGGTCATTACAGAGCCGTATTATGCCCTGATGTAGTCGGTCTTATCAAATCTCTAAAGGAGGGTTCGGCGGATGAGACCGATAGCCAGTGTTGGTGGTAGGCCTGCCTTCTCCTTTAAAATCGTTCTCTGAATGGACACTGCAGCGTCATCCGTCTTAAACTATGGAGGACTTTGTTACGAAAGGAGGACCTATGCCGCCGCGAATAGGGAAGATTGACCAGGAGACCTTTGAACAGATTATCCTGCCGAGGTTGGGCAAGAAGGATGGCACCGTACTTGTAGGACCCAGGTCGGGAGTTGACGGCGCGGTGGTCGAGCTACCTGGCGGCGAGGTGATGGCTATTGCCGAGGACCCAACATTTGGCATGCCCGTCCTTATGCCTCATTTCGGCTGGTCTATCGTCCACATATCGGCCAGTGACGTGGCTGTTCTTGGCTTAAAACCCAGATACCTTACCATCTGTCTTCTGCTGCCTCCGGACACCGGCGAAGATGTTCTGGAAGGCATCTGGCAGGAGGTGAGCGGCGAGTGCGAGAAGTTGGGCATAGCCATCGTGGGGGGTCATACCGGTTTTTATGCCGGCATTACCTATCCCTTAAATGGCGGCTGCACCGTGATCGGTATAGGCCGTCGCGATGAACTGGTGTTGCCATCAGGTGCTATGGTGGGTGACCGTGTTCTGATAACTAAAGGGCCGGCAATTGAGGCCACTGGCATACTGGCCCACCAGGCAGAGGAGGAGCTAACCAGACACCTGGGCCGAGAAGTAGTTGAGAAGGGTAAGGAGTACTTCTTTAAGATGAGCGTTATCCAAGATGCTTTACTTAGTGCCCGCTATGCCCACGCCATGCACGATGCCACCGAGGGCGGCCTGCTTAACGGCGTCTACGAGGTGGCCCAGGCTTCGGGGATTGGTGTTACCGTGTATGAGGGCAAGATACCCATCTCTGAAGAGACCGCTGCCATCTGTGGCTACTTCGGCCTCGATCCGCTAATCTCTATCAGTGAAGGAACACTCGTTATAGCTGTGCCGCCGGAAAATGTTGAAGTGCTAATTCGGGCGCTTAAGTTTAAGGGCATCCCGGCATGGGAGATAGGGGAGATAACCGAGGGGGGAAGAAATATTGTGCGGCGGAGTGGTAAAAAAGAGGAGCTACTTCCGGTATCGGTTGATCCCTTCTGGGGGGCCTACTTCAGTACATTGGGGGAGAAATGAGCGAGGCCCTTGATTTGGTTTTAGGTAATATGGTGAGGGCAATTAGCATGCTTGAAAACTCGGCCGAGTTTGCTCATCTTGTGCCTGAGGTAAGGGTTAATCTTGTCTATGCTCCGCCTGATGTCGGTAGCCCCAAGGAAGTCGCTGGAGTTGCCGGCAGGATAACGGTGGTTAACGGCCGGCCTAAGGCTGCGGGGTTACCGCAACTTGGTGCCTCGGACCACATGGCCAGGTTGGTGCTTGAAGCAAGATCGTATGACCCTAATATTGCAGCCGGCATAAATTTCAAATGTGATGAATATATCATTTCTGTGGTTAGAGACTATTGTCGCGAGAAGTCCATTTCCTTTGGCTGGATTGATCGCACTCATGAGCCGTCAGAATCAGCTCGGGAAGATGGGCGCTCCATCCCATGGAAGATGGCTTACCTTGTGAAGACCTACGGCCATCTGCCGAGGCTTTTTTACGAGGGGCCGGCCCCGGGCAAGGAACCGCTCTTTGTCGCTCTGGGCAGGGATGCTGCCGAAGTGGCCGGCATTGCTCTTGAAATAGCGGCACGTATAGCCTAGTCTTCCGGCTATTCTATCAAATAGACGCTCTCTCGTGGCCTGTTATTTTTAGTGTCTGCTTTCTGGCATCTTGTGGCTGCGGCTAGCCAAAGAACTACTTTGGATGTCATTATATTCTTGATACCAGCCGCACTTGCGATAATAATGGCATTTAATTAGGCGCCTGGTTCAGAGCCTGCTGATTTTTCCTCAGATGATGGCCTGATCAGAAATACCGGTATATTGACGCTTGCCAGAACGCCTTCAGCTACACTGCCCATGAGCCATCGTGAGACGCCGGAACGTCCATGGGTGGCCATAACTATAAGTTGAGCAGGGTTTTCCTGGACATACTTGATGATCGTGGGCGTAGGTTGTCCTGGTAAAACCTCTACCCTTGCTCGTAAACCCTTTTCTTGTAGCTTAGCTTTAATATTTTCCAAATAGTTTTTTATTTTTTCTTGGTGCCGCGCTGTCTCCGCCTCCACATGTTTTTCCCAGCTTAGTGGCATGTCAGGAGGGTAATCAGATGGTATATTAGGGGGTTCACAGACACTTAAGAGGATGATCTCTAGCCCGCCGTTACCCCACTGTTTTGCCAGGTCTTCGGCGTAGGAGACGGCCTTTTCGGCCAGTTTAGAGCCATCCAGGGTAACAATGGCGGCATCAGAAATCTCTTTCTCTATCTCCTCAAATGGACGGCCGCGTATAAGCCACACTGGTACTGGAGAAGTCCGCCAAACCTTTTCAGCAACGCTACCCATGACGATTTTTGAGACGCCGGAGCGGCCGTGGGTGGCCATGAGGATAAGGTCTACACCGTTTTCCCTGGCATAGTCCAGGATCTTATCAGCCGGGTTTCCCATTGCCAGCTTGCCGTGGGCGGTTATCTTGTTAGGTAAAGCTCTTTTTGTTAGTGACTCGGCTGCATGTTCGATATATGCCCGGTGCATAGGCAGGAGCTCCTCTTCCTCCGGGGGATAGATATTTAAGAAAATAACCTCTAGACCGAGCTTGGTAGCAATCTCGGCAGTATAGTCCATAACAATCTCAGCCAGGTAAGAACCGTCCAGCGGCACCAGCATTTTATGATACATTTATATCCTCCCTATGAAATGTTATCATAAGACTACCGAAGATGAAAGAGGAACTAGCTGCTTTTCCGGCCATTATCGGGGCAAACCTCATCGGTAAGAGGATTCTTTATTGGCCTGTCCTTGTTTCAACTATGGCCACGGCCAGGCAGATGGCAGAGGCAGGGGTGGATGAAGGTACAGTTGTTATTGCCGGAGAACAGACCGGTGGTCAGGGTAGGATGGGCCGTGTGTGGCTTTCGCCTAAAGGCAGCCTAAATCTATCTATTGTCCTCTGCCACAAACTTGAGAAATTGCCTTATCTCAACATGGCAGCCGCCCTGGCCACATCACAGTCCATCAAAGATATTGCCGGTATTGAGGTAGAAATCAAGTGGCCCAATGATGTCTTAGTTAGGAGGAAGAAAGTTGCCGGGATCCTGGTTGAAAGCCGAATCGCAAAGGAGCATTTACTTTATGCCATTATCGGTATTGGTATAAATGTCAACTTTCCCGCGGTGACCTTAGGCGAACTAAGCCAAAGAGCAACTACACTTTCCGATGAAGTGGGCACAGCTATTCCGGTATCGGAGCTATTAAAAAAACTTCTTTTAGCCCTTGACAAACTCTATTTTGCACCCTCTGAGGAGATATATCAGAGGTGGTCTAAAAGCCTTATTACATTGGGACAAAGAGTTTGCCTTCAAATTGATGGCTCCAAATACGACGGTATCGCCGAAGCGGTAGATAGAGAAGGCAGCCTGCTCTTAAGGCTTGATGATGGCCGCCTTCTCATTATGCCAGCCGGTGAAGTTACTTCATTTATTTCGATTTAAAAAGGGCGCGATTAAGTCTATTGGCACCGGGAAGATAACGGTGCTGTTTTTCTCCGAGGCAATTTCGGTCAGCGTCTGGAGATATCTGAGCTGCAGGGCTGTTGGTTCGGCACTTAAAACGCGTGCTGCTTCAGCTAGCCTCTCTGAGGCCTGATATTCGCCTTCAGCGTGGATGATCTTGGCGCGGCGCTCTCTTTCAGCCTCTGCTTGGGCCGCCATCGAGCGGCGCATCGACTCAGCAAGTTCAACATCTTTGATCTCAACAATGCTTACCTTGACACCCCAGGGCTCGGTTGCCTCATCTATTATGGTCTGGAGCTTCTGGTTTAGCTTTTCCCTCTCAGCAAGGACTTCGTCAAGCTCTGATTGGCCAATTACATTGCGCAGGGTTGTCTGAGAGATGAGTGAAGTGGCCCTTATGTGGTCGAGGATCTTGGTTACAGCAGCTTCAGGATCGGTGACTCGGAAATAGACTACGGCGTTAACTCTAACAGTGACATTATCATGGGTGATGATCTCCTGGGCTGGGACATCCATAGTCACTACCCTGAGGTCGACTTTGACCATGCGATCGAAGAATGGAATGATGAAAAAAAGTCCTGGGCCCTTTGCCCCCACCAGCCTTCCTAGCCGGAAGATAACGCCTCTTTCATATTCGGCAACCACCTTGATGGACATAGAAAGAAGTACCATAACTACAATAACTATTAGCGCTATTATAAAGGGATCCATTTATACCTCCTCCTTATTTTGATTAGAGTATGCCATTTGCCAGTAAGTGGAGTCAATATTATAGGAAAAGTCTTATACTCATCAAGACCAGCCCCCCAGCAAGCAATCTTGTTATAAGTTTGCTAGAGAATTTTCTGGAGAGAATAGCCCCAATTTGTGCTCCAATGACAGCGCCAAGGCTTAAAGAGATAATCAAACCGGCAAATGGGGCCAGTGTGCCATCGACAATACGGCTGGCATCAGCAGAGATGGTGGATATGGTGACTACAAAATGTGATGTGGCGGTAGCCATATGCACCGGGAAAGATAAAATTTGGGTCATCATTGGCACGTGCATAATCCCGCCTCCTATACCAAAAAGGCCGGAGACTACGCCGATAGCAAAAGATAGCGCTAGTCCAAGCGGCAGATTAAAAGAGATTACGTCGGTCTTCTGCTGATTTTTTGCCTCCGGTTTTACTATGAGGAATATGGCCGATGCCAGCAAAATAACACCGAAGGCCGTCTGGAATAGTGGGCGGTTAAATAAACCGGTAAGGCTTGCGCCAAGGATAGCGCCGGGCACACTGGTCAGGGAGAAAAGGATGGCTGCTCTATAGTTTATTCTTTTTTGTCTAGCATAGGCGATAGTGCCTGAGAGGGCGTTACAGAAGGAAACAGCCAGTGATATGCCTGTGACAACCTCGGGTGGCTCATCAGGATAAAGGATAAGAAGTACCGGTAGAAGGATGAAGCCGCCGCCTGCCCCGATAATGGTGCCGAATGTACCAATGGCAACTCCCAGCAGACCTAGCCATAAAAAACTCAAAGCGCTCAACGGCTCTGACTTCCCAGGGGTCTTTTAGCCATTACTTATATCTCGCCTCTTAAATTCTTACTTGGTCTCGGGGTTTGCTTTCAATAATTGTCTAAGTTTGCTAGTAGAGAACGTACCTACTGCTAGCCATCTTTCGAGGCACCTAACTCCTCTGTTTTCCCAGTGACGATGTAGACAACTCTTTCGCAGATGTTGGTTACTCTATCAGCGCTACGCTCCAGATTATGGGCTGCCCAGATGAGCCTGGTCGCCCGGTTGACTGTTCGGGGGTCGGAGATCATAAAGAAGAGGAGCTCATTGAACACCTGTTTATAAAGATTATCAACTTCATCGTCTTCTTTGCAGATCTGTCGGGCAAGGTTGGTGTCGCGGCGGACAAAACTATCCAGTGCCCGGTGCAACATATCCTGGGTCTTCTCGGTCATGCGTGGCAGATCAATTAGAGGTTTTAGCGGAGGCTCATCGCCAATCATAATGGTAATCCTGGCGATGCCCTCAGCGTAATCGGCGATTCTCTCAAGGTCGATGATGATGTTAAGCACGGCGACGATAAACCGTAAGTCTGTGGCTATTGGTTGCTGGGTAGCGATAAGCTGGATACATTTTTCCTCTATAAGGGCACGTTTTTTGTCCACCTTATCATCATCGGAGATAATCTTCTCGGCCAGCTCCAGGTCTCTGTTCTTCATGGAATCCATCGCCAGTCCAAGTGCCTTTTCAACCATACTGCCCATGATGAGGACTTCATCCTGGATTTCCTTCAAGCTTTTGTTAAGTAGTGTCCTTGGCTGCATCTGCCCTCCTTAGCCGAAGCGTCCGGTGACATAGTCTTCGGTCCTCTTGTCTTTTGGGTTGGTGAAGATTTCGGTCGTTGGCCCCTCTTCTACCAATATTCCTGCTCTGTCCTCTGACATAAAAAAGAAAGCAGTCCTGTCGGAGACGCGGGCTGCCTGCTGCATGTTATGGGTCACGATGACGATAGTGTATTCCTGGGCCAGGTTTCTCATCAAGTCCTCTATCTTCATGGTTGCTATCGGGTCAAGGGCGCTGCACGGCTCGTCCATGAGAATAACCTCGGGTTGGACTGCCAGGACTCTGGCGATACACAATCTTTGCTGCTGGCCTCCGGAGAGTGATAAGGCCGATTGGTGTAGCTTGTCCTTGGTCTCGTCCCACAGGGCGGCACGGATTAGACTTCTTTCCACGATCTCCTCTAGCTCGCTTTTATTGTGGTTTCCATGCCTTCTGGGTCCAAAGGCGACGTTATCGAAGACCGACATAGGAAAGGGATTTGGTTTCTGAAAGACCATCCCGACCCTCTTCCTGAGTTCAACGACATCGCAGCCCCTTGCGTAGATCGATTCGCCGTCGAGCTCAATCATCCCCTCGGTTTTAGCAGAGGGGATCAGGTCATTCATCCGATTGAAAACGCGAAGGAAGGATGACTTTCCGCAGCCCGATGGACCGATGATGGCGGTGATAGACTTTTCGATGATATCCAGATTTATGTCTCTTAAGGCCTGGAAGACCCCGTAGTACAGATTTAGTCCTCTTACTTTTATCTTAGTTGCATTGCTAGCAGGACCATTGTCCCGGTTGGTAACTTCTATAAGCTTCATGGTCTTCCTTCCTCCATTGCAGTATAGGCTGATCTGAATCTCTGAGAAAGCCAGTTAGTGAAAAGGTTGATGATGACAATAATGATGATAAGCACTGCGGCAGTAGCCATAGCCTTATCAAATGCCATGGTGTCCATTGCCAGATAATAGACATGTAGAGCCAATGTCCTCCCTCCAGATAGTATTGACCGGGGCATGGCGGCGCTACCACCTAGGGTGACATAAAGGCAGGCAGTCTCTTCAATCACCCTGCCGGTACTGAGGATAATGGCAGTTGCGATCCCGGGAAGGGCGGCTGGCAGTGCGACGTGCCAGATTGTCTGCCACCGGGTAGCACCGAGCGCCAGTGAGGCCTCGCGGTACTCCTGGGGCACTGCTCTTAAGGCCTCTTCGGTGGTGCGAATCATGGTTGGAAGCAAGAGGCACACCAGCGTGAGTGCCCCGGCGATGAGGGAGTGTCCTAGATAAAGAGCAGAAACAAAGAGGGCATAGCCAAAAAGCCCATAGATTATTGACGGCACGCCGGCTAATGTCTCCACGGCATAGCGGATAAAGTTGGTCAGGATGTTGTCTTGGGCGTACTCTGATAGATAGATGGCAGCTCCAATGCCGACAGGGGTCAGGATGAAAATGGTTATCAGTATTAGGTAGACAGTAGTGACGATTATCGTAGAGATGCCGCCTTCACCACTCAACCCGCCTATAGGCGGCGTTGTTAGGAACTCCCAGTTAATCTCAGAAACTCCGTTTACCAGGACGTAAATAACTATGGCAGCCAGAATGAGCACTGTCAGAAAACCGGCTCCCCAGAGAAGTATTTTAGCCAGCCGCTCGCTTGTTTTAGGCGATATTCTGGGCACGGCTCCTCCTTAAGGCGAAGAATGAGATGGTGTTGAGGATGATGATAAAGACTAGAAGAATTATTCCGGTGGCAAAGAGGGCATCTTCATGGAGACCGGAGGCATAATTGATTTCAAGAGCGATGTTTCCGGTCAGTGTTCGAGCACTATCTAGAGGTGATGTGGGGAATTTTATTGAATTGCCAATGACCATGATCATGGCCATTGTCTCCCCAACGGCTCTTCCCATACCCAGGACGATGCTGGCCCCGATGCCGGAGCGGGCCGCCGGCAGAAGGACGTGTCTGATTGTCTGCCACTGGGTTGCTCCCATAGCCAGCGAAGCCTCTCTGTAGGCCCTTGGCACTGCCCTGATAGCGTCCTCACTAATGCTGGTGATGGTGGGCAGGATCATGGCCATCAAGACGATGGAGGCCGCCAGGACGCTGTACCCGTTACCCCCGAGGTTTCTTACTAAGGGCACCAGAAGTACCATGCCGACAAGTCCGTAGACAACCGAAGGGATGCCGACCAGAAGCTCTACCACCGGCCTTAAGAACCGCCTAGCGCGGCGTCCGGCTATCTCAGCTAAGAGGATGGCGCAGCCAAGCCCCATGGGTATGGCTAGTATGAGGGACCCAAAGGTGGCAGCGACTGAGCCGACAATCATTGGTAGGATGCCGTATTGCCCCTGACCGGGCCGCCATACAGTGCCGGTTACAAACTCTACCAGCCCTATCTCCTGGATGGCGGGCAGACCGCGGGCTATAATAAAAAAGGCAATGGCGAACAGTATCAGAAAAGAGATAGATGCCGCTAATAAAACGACGTATCTGCTTGCTCTGTCAATAAATCGTCGCATTTCTTGAGGTTGTTGGGAGGGGGGAAGCCCCCTCCCAACATTTTGATGAGCCTATGTTACACTGAGATAGCCTTCTTCTTCAACAATGGCCTGGCCCTCTTCGCTTAAGCAGAAGTCAATGAACTCTTTGACCAGACCCTCCGGCTCGCTCTTGGTGACGAAGAGAAGTGGCCTGACGATGGGATAGACGCCGCTTTTGGCGTTTTCTACAGTGGCGGGCGTACCATTGATGCTTAAGGCCTTGACTGAACTGTCAAGATAGCCGAAGGATAAGAAGCCTATAGAATACGGAGCTCCGGCTACGGCTGTTTTGAGGGCGCCGTTGGAGTTATAGAAGAGGGCCTCCGTGGTGATTAAATCACCTTCCATGACCATTTCTTCAAAGGCACCCCTTGTGCCTGAGCCCTCTTCACGGCTGATAACAACTATCTCCTGGTTAGGACCACCAACTTCGTTCCAGTTGGTGATGTTGCCGGCGAAGATATCCCTGACCTGTTCTTTGGTGAGGTTGCTTACCGTGGTGGAGGGGTGAACTACGATGGCGATACCATCACGGGCGATAACGTGCTTAACAACCTGCCCGGCTTCCTCGGTTTTTAATTCCCTTGAAAGGGCACCGATGTCGGATATGCCATCCACCGCGTCTTTAAAACCCTGGCCCGAACCTCCACCCTGGACGATGATCTCGACATCGGGGTTTTCCTCCGTGAAGGCAGCGGCCAGTTTCTCGGCCAGCGGCTGGACGGTGGTTGAGCCTGATTCGGTGATGGTACCTGATAGTGCCCCACCGCAGCCGGTGAGGGCAATAGCCAGAGCTACTAGAGAAAGAATCCCTGTGGACCATTTAGCAAACACTTTTCTCACAAACACCTCCTTTGATTTTTTGTGGTCTCTCTTCTTGAGTGAAGAATGAGTCTAGAATAAGAGTAGCACTGGCCATGTTAGTGGCCAATGGCACATTGTGGACATCGCACACTCTTAATAGAGCAGTGATGTCCGGCTCGTGTGGCTGGGCAGTTAGGGGATCGCGAAGAAAGATGACCAGTCGTACTTCCCCTGAGATAACCATTGCGCCGATCTGTTGATCTCCACCTAGGGGGCCGCTCTCTACCAGATCCACCTCAAGCCTGGCCATCTCTCTGATAAGCTGGCCTGTACCTCTGCTGGCTACTAGCTTACTTAGAGCCATTTCCTCGCGGTATTGTTGGATCAGCCTTACCATGTCCTCTTTTTTGGCGTCGTGGGCAATTAGAGCTATTGTCTTTACTTTTTCACCTCCTTTTTCTAGAGATTGTAGCTCCTCTTTTTTAGGGTAGCGTTAAGATAAGGTTAAGATAAGGTTAAGAAAATGACAGCCAGAAGTAAAAAGTTGAGCCCTTACCTGGCTTGCTCTCGGCCCATATTTTGCCCTGGTGGGCCTCGATGATGTGCTTGGAGATAGCCAGTCCCAACCCTGAGGCGCCGCGGGAATGCGACTTATCAACCGTGTAGAAGCGTTCAAATACTCGTGGCAGATCGTCCGGTGGAATGCCTATGCCGGTATCGGCTACCTTGACAAGGATGCCGTTTTTATCTCTTCGGGCACCGATTATTATCTTGCCCCCAGAGGGCGTGAATTTGATGGCGTTGTGAAGAAGATTAACCAGCACTTCTTCAATTCTATCCCGGTCCATGTTTACTTGTGGTAGGTTTTCCTCAATTTCAAGATTGATGCCCAGGCCAGCTCTCTCCAGGTTCAAACTAAATCTTGCCACTACTTCTCTGATAAGGTTTTGTATGGCTGACGGTTCTTTCTTGAGCGGCATTTCGCCGCTTTCAAGCCAGCTGAGTTCTCCCAGTCCAGCCGATAGCTGAGTTAGCTTATCTACTTCAAGAATGATCTTCTCAAGATAATTATTGGCCACCGCAGGTTCTATCTCTGCTGTTTCTGCCAGTGCCCTTATTGAAGCTAAAGGGGTTCTTAATTCATGAGAAATATTGGCCACAAAGTCCTGACGGACTTTTTCCAGCCGCTTTAAGTCAGAGAGGTCCTGTATTATTAGCACTGCACCACCAGGGATCGGTGCTGCAGTAATCCCCAGGTAGAGTCCTCTTTCTTTAATTTCAAGCTGACTGGATATGACCCTATTTTCCTTAAGTGCCCTGCTGAGAGACTCATTTAATTCATAGTCTCTGGCAGCTTCGATGAAGCTTTTACCCTGAAGATCGTTATTATTTATTCTGAGGATGTGGCAGGCTGCTTTATTTAGCTGTACTAGGCTTAGTCTATCGTCAACAATAATAACCCCTCCTGACAGTTGATCAAGCAAAAGATCTGTTTTCTTTTTCTCTGCTCCAATTTCTTTTCTGATAGTCTGTAGTCTTTCGCTTTGTGTTTCTAGAGCTCGGTAGATTTCTCCTATCTCATCATCTCTTTCTATCCTTGGCGGGCGTACTTTATCTATCTCCCAAGCGGCATCTACCAGCTTTCTTAAGGGGGCAATGATGTTCATGTTCAGCTGCCATAAGACCAGACCAGTAATTAGCAGGGGCAGGATTATGGCAAAAAAGATGCCTAAAACTTCAGGGCCGGGGAGAAAACGAGAAATAATGAAAGAGGTAAGAGCCGAGAGAAGAGCTGTAAAAATAAGTGCGGAGTAAATTTTACCCTTGATGGTGTTCATCCTTCAAATTTGTAGCCGAAGCCGCGTATGGTGAGGAGTCTTTTTGGTTGCGAGGGATCAGTTTCTATCTTTTGTCTTAGCCACCGGATGTGGACATCAACCGTGCGCTCGTCTCCTTCAAAGTCGTAACTCCATACTTTATCTAAAAGATAACTGCGGCTAAAGACTCTCTTTTTATGGCGCACCATAAAGGCTAAGAGGTCGAACTCCTTAGGACTGAGCTCGATTTCTTTGTCACTCAGTTTTACCTTATGCTCCTTCAGATCAACCACCAGATCACCGGAAACCAGCTTATCACTCGTCTCAAGCGGGGTTTCAGAGCGCCTTAATATGGCTTTAATCCTGGCACTAAGCTCTCTTATACTAAAAGGCTTAGTCATGTAATCATCAGCCCCAAGCTCAAGTCCGATAACTTTATCCACTTCCTGAGTCTTGGCGGTCAACATTAGCACCGGGACGCTACTTTCTTTGCGTAAGATGCGGCAGACTTCAAAACCATCAAGGCCGGGTAGCATGATGTCTAAAACCACCATGTCAGGGGTGAATTTTCTGAAGACCTCCAGAGCATTTGCACCATCGGTTGAAGTGGCTACCTGATAGCCCTCTTTCTCCAGGTTATATTTAAGGACCCCCAGCAGTGTTTCATCATCCTCAACTAAAAGGATTTTTTTGCTCATAAGCTTAGTATATGATAGTCGTTGGGGGAGAGCAAAGGCTAAAGTGTTATAATCTTTTTGATGGACATACTCTCTGGGCTTAATAAGCCTCAGCAGGAAGCTGTGCTCAGTGTGGAGGGCCCCTTACTTGTCTTAGCTGGCCCTGGTAGCGGCAAGACAAGAGTGATCACTCATCGTGTTGCTCATCTTATAAATGACTGTGGCGTTAGTTCTAGAAATATACTGGCGATTACTTTTACCAACAAGGCGGCCAATGAAATGAAAACAAGGCTTAGGACGCTGGTCGGCACTTCTGGTTCGGGGCTTACAATAGGCACATTTCATGCCTTTGCTGCCCGTGTTTTGCGTGCAGATGGCCAGTCTATAGGTGTTGAACCTCATTTTGTCATTTTTGATAGTAGCGATCAGGAGAGGATAGCCAAAAGTGCTATTGAAATAGAAGGTCTTGATCCTAAAAAATATAGGCCAGGGACTCTTCTCTCCATAATCAGTCAGGCCAAGGGGCAATTAATCTCAACAGAACTTTTCGCCGAACGTGTTGGAGGTTATACGGACCGCTTAATATTAAAGGTGTATCGGCGTTACCAGCACTTACTTGAAGAGAACCAGGCCCTTGATTTTGATGATCTTCTGCTTAAGGCAGTCGAACTCTTCCGGTCCAATCCTGACGTTCTGGCCAAATATCAAGATAAGTATATGTACATCCTGGTTGATGAGTTTCAAGATACTAACCCTTCACAGTATGAGCTAGTTCACCTTCTGGCCAAGAAGAACCGCAATATCTGCGTAGTTGGTGATCCTGATCAGTCTATATACTCCTGGCGTTCGGCTGATCCCCGTAATGTTCAGAGATTTCTAGAGGACTATCCTGATGCTAAGAAGGTTGTCTTAGGACAAAATTATCGATCTACTAAAAACATCCTCGAAGTGGCTCGGAGTGTTATCTCGGGTAATCACAGTAAAAAAGAATTATGGACTGAAAATGAGGCTGGAGAACCTATCGTTATTGTCCAGGGTTACAATGAGACCGAAGAAGCAGGTCTTATTTCTAAAGAGATAATAAGATTGGTATCTTCTGGCGTAGCTCGCTTTAGAGATTGTGCCATCATGTACCGGACTAATGCTCAGTCTCGTGTCCTTGAAGAGGCACTTCTCCGTTCTGGTCTGCCCTATAAGCTGGCTAACGGCACTCGCTTTTACGAGAGGAGCGAGGTTAAAGATATCATATCCTATATTCGAGTATTGTACAATCAGATGGATAACGCCAGTCTCCTGCGAATAATAAATATCCCGCCGCGTGGTATCGGCCAGATAACGCTGGGGCGGCTGGTTGACAGTGCTGGGTCTTTGGGTATGTCTTTTTATGAGGCGATCAAAGAGGCGGTTGGGTCCAATGATTTTGGCTTTACTCCTAAAGTACGCCGTCTGCTAGCTGATTTTTCCGAGCTTATGGATGGTCTTATCTCATTGTCCCAGGAAACGAACCTTCTTGACTTATTTGATCAGTTAGTCGAACGGATAGGCTATGAGGAGTATCTTTCAGGACATGCTGACGGCGATGAGCGTTGGGACAACATACTGGAACTGCGCACCGTTATCCAGGAGTATGGTGATCTCCCAGCCATTGAAGGTATGGAATCGTTTCTAGAGAGGTCAGCCTTAGTTTCTGATATTGACGGTTATGATGAGAATGCTGATGCGATTACCCTGATTACACTCCATCAGGCAAAGGGGCTTGAATTTCCGGTTGTTTTTATTGCCGGGGTCGAGGAAGGTCTTTTGCCTCATGCAAGGTCATTTGATGATCCAGCCCAGCTTGAGGAGGAGAGACGGCTTTTCTATGTTGGCATCACCAGAGCTAAAAGAAAACTCTATCTTACCTA
Source organism: Dehalococcoidia bacterium UBA4087 (assembly GCA_002382615.1). Lineage (GTDB taxonomy): Bacteria > Chloroflexota > Dehalococcoidia > Dehalococcoidales > UBA4087 > UBA4087. The sequence continues at coordinate 1,909 of DFYH01000006.1, read as the reverse complement.
TACCAGACAGCGCTCTATTATGAGTAGTAGTCTTTCGGCTATTCCCTCTCGTTATCTGAGCGATATTCCCGAAGAGCTTGTCAGCCATGGCATAACAGAAACGGCGCCGGCGTCACCTTCGGAAAAGCTCCTCGATATAAAACCAGGAGATAAGGTGCGTCATCAGCAATTTGGTGACGGGCTGGTGATTAGTTGTGAGCCGAAAAAAGGTGACGCCGAGCTTTTGATAGCCTTCCGTGGTATTGGAATGAAAAGGCTTCTTCTGAGCCTGGCTAAGCTTGAGAAGGTTGAATAACTTCGCCTCCCGGTCTGGTTAAGGGAATGCCCCTATCACAGAGGGGGCAATTATCTGGTGAATAAGTTACTGTAGGAGATCGAAGGCAGCTAAAGATGGGCCGCCCAAGCCCAAGGTCTTTTTCTGAACGGTCAACCAACACCCCTATACCGATTATATCACCGCCGTAGCGTTCTACAAGCTGGATAACCTCCCTGACTGATTTTCCAGTGGTTAGTATGTCATCTACTATAAGAGTCTTTGTTCCGGGATCAAGACCAGAGCCAGGACGGAACTCTCTCCCTTCGCTGCCCCTATCGGCAAAGAGACTCCTTATACCCAGCTGCCTTGCTACCTCATAAGCGATGATGATGCCACCGGTTGTGGGCCCGACAACTACCTGAGCACCCTGGTTTTGGTAGTGCTGACTGATCAGATGGCATAGTTTCTGGGTATAAAATGGATTTTGCAGTACATGAAATTTCTCCCAGTAGATGGGTGAGTGCCGTCCTGAAGTGAGGAGGAAATGTCCTTCAAGCAGGGCACCAGAACTTTCAAAGATTTTTCTTACTTCTTCCGTCATTGTGTAGCCAAAGCATAATTGGGAACGCCACCCAGTCTACTTATGGGCCAAATAGAAAACCAGGCTTTGCCTACGATATTAACCTCGGGTACTGTCCAACCGCTCCTTGAATCAAGACTGTTAATCCGGTTATCGCCAAGAACAAAATATTCCCCCTCTTTTATAGGGTCGCCGGTAAAGTCATAGCTGGCATTGTTCTTTACATAGGGCTCATCCAGGTGTATCGTATCACCGTTTGCCTTTTCGACGTAGACGATGCCGTTTGTTATCCTTACCGTTTCTCCGGGCAGTCCTATTACGCGCTTGATAAACTCATTGCCGTTGCCTATGTTGTCTGGAGGGTCAAAGACGATGATATCTCCGCGTTGTGGCTCGCTTAAGAGATAGGCCAGCTTGTTGATAATAAGGACCTGGCCATTTTCAAGACCGGGCCACATACTTGAGCCAACTACCGGGGAAATCTGGATGCTTAAATTGACAAAGGTAAAAAAAGCAATAATAGCTACCAGGGCTATGATGGTTGGCTTGCTGAAAAAACTCACTTGAAGATTATATACCAGCCAGAAACTAAAGGGCTATCCCGGAAGCCGGAGATGCGTTATATATAGTGAAAAAAGAAAGGAGGCGATTTATGAAAAAAGGTCTATGGTTGGTGGTACCTCTAGCGCTCGTCATGGTAGTCGGCAGCCTGGTTGGTTGTGCTTCGGGTGTGGTCCCCGCGGCTGGTAGTGGTGCCGAGTCTTTGAATCTTGGTTCGCTGAGTCTTCAAAATAGTGGCATCTGGGTTAATGGCACAGGTAGTGTTACTGTGGTGCCTGATCTGGCTACTTTAAGCCTTGGCGTTGAGGCCAGAGCAGCCACGGTGGAGGAGGCTCAGGGCCAGGCGGCTCAGGCTATGGATGCCATTATGCGCACCCTTGAGGAGCAGGGTGTTGCCCGGAAAGATATCCAGACACAATTTTATTCTATCCAGCCGATACAGAAGTGGGATAAAGATACCGAAGAATGGATAATTGTCGGTTATAGCGTTTCCAATATGGTAACTGCCAAAA
>DFYH01000004.1 GCA_002382615.1 Dehalococcoidia bacterium UBA4087 | reverse complement strand
CTAAAGAGTAAGGGGTACTTTACAAGAAGAGCTTTTTCATATATGCGAGGAACTGCAAGACATGGGGTTGGTAAGGAAGGGCAGATGCCGCGAGCCGAAGGCGCAGCGGCTGTCTTGCGGGACGAAGCAATCTCTTGGACTAAAGGGTAAGAGTTAGGGAATAGTTAGGTGCCTCCGTTGCCACCGTTAGAGATTGCCACACTTCAGCGGCCTAACGGCCGCCTTGTTCGCAATGACACTTCAAAAAGGACAGGGCTTATTGAATGGTTAGTGCCTCCGCTGCCATCGTGAGAGATTGCCACGACTCGCTAAAGCGAGTCTCGCAATGACGCTATCATAAGAGGTGCCTCCACTGCCATCGTGAGAGATTGCCACAGCCTGCTGACGCAGGCTTCGCAATGACCCAGCCGATAATGGCCTCTTTTTTGCTATAGCCCTGGGCCCTCTTGACCGCCGCTGCCCAAGAGTACAGAATTACCCCACGGGTGACAAATGGTGGCAAAGTAGTAAAGGTGCTATAAGTGAACCTTGGCAAGATTTCGCCTAAGAATGTAAATGCGGCCCTCTTCGGGGGGCAGATTCAGAGTAACGAGGTTGATAAGCTCCTGAGCCTGCTAGCAATACCCCACGGTTCAAAAGTGCTTGAGATAGGCTGTGGGAAAGGAAAGGCGCTTGCCTGCCTTGGCGAGAAGCTTCGGGGGTCGGGCGTAGAGCTTTCGGGTATAGATGTCTGCCCGGCGGATATAGAAGAGGGCCGGCGCCTTCTTGAGGGAAAAGGGGTAAAGGCAGCTGTTTCCTGCCAGGATGCGGCCCGGCTTCCTTTCCCCGATGGCTATTTTGACCTCGTCTACGGCCTGGCTGTGCTTCATCACATCCCCGATTGGCCTCAGGCGATAGCAGAAGCCTTTCGGGTGTTAAAAGACGGCGGGTGGTATTATGTGGTAGAAAACACGCGCCCCTTTTTCTGCCTGCCCATGGCTAAAAGGCTTGATCATGCCTGCTCCATCTTCAGTAAGGATGAGCTCTTGAAAATGCTCCGGGAAAAAGGTTTTGCGGTTTTAATGTGGGAACAGCGCGGCTTTTACAAGCACGTCCTCCACGGTTCGGTGCGCGTTCTGGCTAAAAAGCCCTCCCTTACTCCAGAGGTATCCCCAGCGCCGTGAATATGCCCTTTAGCCCGAAGTAGCCGGCATAGGCAATGGCAGTGCATTTGATGGCCTTGCCGGCAAAAGCCACCGAAATATACTTCTGCAGGCCGAACCGGCTGGCGCCGTAAACTAAAGAGATGGGGTAATAGAAGGGGTTCATGATGGCCGAAAGAAGAAATAGCGTGAGCGACCCGTGCCGGTGGACCATTCCTACCAGCCAGTTGTAGGTGCGCCGCCACCAGCCTTTCTGGGCATCGGCCGCCGGGGGCATGGTGCTGCGGCCGGTAATGTAGATGGTAGCTGCCCCCACCGTCTCACCAGCACCGCATACAATCCCCACCATGAGCGGCCCCAGTATGTTGGGGCCTATAAGCGGCCTCATGGTGCCCCCCAGAGCAAACTGTACCGGCAGAAGGGGCACCGGTATAAGCACCAGCGCCCCTCCGGCCATGCTGATAAAAAACCCGCCGAGGTAGCCGTAGCCCTCCATGGCCCGTATGACCGCGGGGTTTATTATTATGAGGACGGAAAGAGTAATGGCAAAAACGATGCTGGCCGCCCCGGCCCAGAATTCCCACCGGCCGAGGATCCCCCAGCGCCTCTTATTTTGCGTCTGCTCTTTCACATATTTTCCTTATTTTCCTTAACTTAAAACCTGAGCCTTTTCTTCGGCTACGGAGAAGGTTAGCCCCTCCCCACCCCGATCAACCACCACCCGGCTATTATCGGTAAGCTCCCCGCGAAGCAGCATAGATGATAGTGGGTTCTCCACATATCTTTCAACTGCCCTTCGTAAAGGCCGGGCGCCGTATACTGGGTCGTAGCCAGCATCGGCCAGCCACAGTTTGGCCTCCGGTGTGAGCTCAATTTTTATCTTCCTCTCCTCAAGCCTTCTCTCAACATCGCTCACCATAAGGTCCACAATCTTAGTAATATCCTCCCGGGAAAGCTCTCTAAAGACGATAATCTCGTCTATTCGGTTTAAGAATTCCGGCCTAAAGGTTTTCCTCACTTCCTCCAGCACCTTTTCCTTCATCTTCTCATAGGCACTCTTGTCAACCCCAGTTGCGGCGGCAAAGCCAAAAGAATTTTCCCTCCGCAAAAGCTCAACGCCGGCGTTAGAGGTCATGATCAGGATGGTGTTCTTAAAGTCCACCGTCCTTCCCTGACCATCGGTCAGCCGGCCGTCGTCCATCACCTGAAGCAGGGTGTTAAAAACATCCGGGTGGGCCTTTTCAATCTCATCTAAAAGCACAATGCGGTAGGGCCGGCGCCTGACGGCTTCGGTTAGCTGCCCGCCTTCTTCGTAGCCCACATATCCCGGCGGTGCCCCCACCAGACGTGAGACGGTGTGCCTTTCCTGATACTCAGACATATCAAGGCGCACCATGGCATCCTCACTGCCGAATAAAACCTCACCCAGCGTTCGGGCAAGCTCAGTCTTACCCACTCCGGTCGGCCCCAGGAAAAGGAAGCTCCCTATAGGGCGCCGGGGGTCTTTGAGCCCGGCCTGGCTTCTTCTGATGGCCTCGGCCACCGCTTTAACAGCCTCCTCCTGGTCCACCAGTCTCTGGTGTATCTTTTCCTCTAAATTCAGGAGCTTTGCCATTTCACTTTCAGCCAGTTGAGCTACCGGTATGCCCGTCCAGCTAGAAACTATTTCGGCGATAACATTTTCATCCACCACCTTGCTATGCTGAGCCCGGCTGAGCCATTCATTCTTAAGCTGCTGGTACTTCTCTTCCAGTCTGGCCCGTTCGGCCTTAAGCCTTGAAGCCTCCTCGTAATCCCTCCTTGAAGCCGCCTCATCTATCCGGCCGTCAAGCGTCTTAAGCTCACCCTCAAGCCGGGTAATCTCCGGCGGTGCTATCTCGGAGGCCAGCCTCACTTTGGAAGCCGCCTCATCTATTAAGTCTATGGCCTTATCGGGCAACCGGCGGTCGGATATGTAGCGCTGGCTTAATCTGGCGGCTGCTTCAAGGGCCTTGTCAGTAATCTTTACCTTGTGGTGCTCTTCATACCTCGGTCTTAGGCCCTTTAATATCTCAACGGTGTCTTCCACCGTTGGCTCATCAACAAATACCGGCTGCATTCGCCGCTCCAGGGCCGAATCTTTTTCAATATACTTGTGGTATTCGTCTAAGGTGGTTGCCCCAATGCACTGAAGCTCGCCTCGGGCCAGCGCCGGCTTTAGCATGTTGGAGGCATCTATGGCCCCTTCAGCCGCCCCGGCCCCCACCACGGTGTGAAACTCATCAATAAACAGGATTACCTCTCCCTGAGAGCTCCTCACCTCATCTATTACGGCCTTAAGCCTCTCCTCAAACTCGCCGCGGAACTTGGTCCCGGCCACCAGCGCCCCCATATCCAGCGCTACTACTCTTTTATTTTTGAGTGACTCGGGCACATCACCGCTTGAGATTTTCAAAGCTACCCCTTCGGCAATGGCCGTCTTGCCCACGCCGGCCTCACCAATGAGTATGGGGTTGTTCTTGGTACGCCGGATGAGTATCTGCATCACCCTTTTTATCTCTTCCTCCCGGCCGATGACCGGGTCTATCTTTCCCTGCCGGGCCAGCTCAGTTAAGTCCCGCCCATAACGCGCCAGCGAGCGGTATTTGCTTTCCGCCCGCTCGTCGGTCACCCGGTGCGTCCCTCTTATCTTCTGTAAGGCGCGGTATATCTTCTCCTGGTCTATCCCGGCGGCCTTTAGTATGGCGGCCGCCTCGCCCCTATCCTCGGTGCTCATGGCAATTAAAAGGTGCTCCGTCCCGATGAACTCATCTTTAAGGCGGCTGGCCTCTGAGGCGGCCGCCTCAATAAGCTGGTTGATGCGCGGGGTAAGGTACATCTGTTGGCTTTCGTAGGCCGTTCGCGGCATCCTCTCCAGCACGGCTACTACTCTGGTCTTTATGTCGCTAACAGAAACCCCCAGCTCTTTTAATATCTCCGGCACTAGCCCTTCATCTTGCTCTAAGAGGGCAAGCAAAATGTGCTCCACATCCCACTGCGGGTGGTGGTACTGCCTGGCGATCTGCTGGGAAGCCGCCAGAGCCTCCTGTGCCTGTTCCGTAAATTTGTAATTAGAAGTCATTTTTCCTCCTTAAATTCGCTGTATTTAGCTAGCGCTTCTTTAAGCGCCCGGTTTTCCTCTTCCAGTTCACTTATTCTTTTAGACATCCTGAGGGCTACTTCAACCCCGGCCAGGTTTATGCCCAAATCGTCCATCATCCTTCTTACCTGTTTTAAAAGGGCAATTTCGCTATCCGAATAAAGCCTCACCCGGCCCGGGGTGCGCTGGGGGCTTAAAATCCCCATCCTTTCGTAATATCTTAGGGTGTGACAGCTTATCCCCACCATCTCCGCCGCCACGCTTATAACATACTTTGGTTCATCATTGGTGTTAAAAGCTTCTGCCATGGCTAGCTCCTTATCCTTTTAAGTTCTTCAAAAAGCCTTTTCTCCTCAGCGCTTAGCCCGGTGGGCAGCACCACTTTTACTTTGGCGTAAAGGTCTCCCCTCGCCCCGCCCTTCTTGGGCATCCCCTGCCCGGCCAGGCGTATGGTGGTGCCGTTCTGGGTTTCAGGCGGTATCTTAAGTGAGAGCCTCTTGCCGCTTAGGGCCGGCACCTGGGCCTCACCGCCCAGCACGGCAGTAAGTAAGGGCACCTCAACCTCGGTGTAAAGGTCATCCCCTTTCCTCTGAAAGCGCGGGTGCTCTTTAACTGAGACTTCAAGATAAATATCTCCCTGGTCGGTGGGTATCCTTATGCGGGAGCCGGTATCCACCCCCGGCGGGATAACTACTTCCAGCCTCCGGCCATCCAGTTGAATTAAGCGTTTGGTGCCCTGATAGGCTTCCTCTAAGGTTATTTCCACCGGCTGGGTAATTTCCCGTGGGTGGGTGCGGGCGCTGGCGCGGGTGGCGCCCTGGCCGGCTGAGCGGAAAAGCTCATCAAAAAGTGACCCAAACCCTGTTCCAGAAAAATCTCCCAGGTCACTAAAGCCTCCAAAGCCGCCGAAGTCAGTAGTGGTGTAGCCTCCCGGGCCTCTTGTGCTTGCCCCGGCGCCGGCGAACTGGTCAGCATACTGCCACTTATCGCCGAACTGGTCGTACTTTTTCCTTTTCTCCGGGTCAGAAAGCACCTCGTAGGCCTCGTTTATCTCCTTAAACTTCGCCTCGGCCTGCTTATCCCCCGGGTTTACATCCGGGTGGTACTTGCGCGCCAGGCGCCGGTAGGCCTGCTTAATGTCCTTATCGGTGGCACTTCGTGGCACACCCAGTAGGCTGTAATAATCCTTCCCGGCCATATTTTCTTACTACTCCTTTATTAGTACTGTCTAATTGTCATTGCGAGGGCCATGTAATGGCCCGTGGCAATCTCTCCCGGTGGCTGTGGCAGCACCTACCTCTCAACTGTCATTGCGAGGGCCTTTCCCCTTATTGTCATTGCGAGGGCGGCTTTGCTGCCCGTGGCAATCTCATTCGCCTTTTTCTCTCATTACTTAAATAATAGCCTCCCGCCCCTGCCCTGTCAAATCCACTTTAACAATCCTAGCAATTTCCTTCTAGGTTTCCCTGAATTGTCCTTGCCCCCANNATGTAATGGCCCGTGGCAATCTCTCCCGCCTTTAAACTGTCATTGCGAGGAACCGCGAGCCGAAGGCGTGGCGGGACGAAGCAATCTCTCCCGGTGGCAGTGGAGGCACAAACCATTCGAAAAGTCCTCCTCATATCCCTCAAAAACACTCCCTTTTCCTAACATTTTTTGCTGTTTTTTAATTCCAAAGCTAGCACCCTCTTGACAAGCTTGACAGGCATGGTATTATAGTGTATAGCTTATAAAAGAAAGGAGGTGATGGCATGTCCAAAATCCCTGAGCGGTCCTTGCGTATTTGGGCCTGAGGGGGAGCGCCTATAAGGTAGCACATTTCGGGAAACTCAGCACATATCCTGCTGCCAAAGGCAGTGGGAAATACTAAAAATTTAAAAAAGGAGAAAAAGGTCGAAAATGAAAACTAAAATATGGAAAATCTTAGGAGTCGTCGCCAGCATTGCGATGGTCTTAAGTCTAGCGGTAACCGCCGTTCCGGTGGCCGCCGCTGGCCCGGGGACCAACGCCTGGGGCAAGGTTACCCTGCCGGCAGTTTTGCCGGATAGCAGTGTCGGCCCTGTGGCCATCGCCCCCGACGGCACCGTCTACGCCGCCGTCTTCTACTATGACGGGACCGATTGGGTGCGAGACCTCCAGAAGTCCACCGACGGCGGCTTCACCTTCACCCAGACATCACTTGCTGGTCTTGATAACGATATAACCGATATCGTTATCTCCCCGAAGTACGCTTCGGACAAGACCCTCTATGTTTCAACCGAAGCGGGCGATGTCTACCGGGTGACCAACGCCGGGGCCAACAACACCCTGCTCATCCCCATCGTTGATAGCTACGGCACGGTGGCAGAAGCGGTCTACGACCTTGATGTCTGGAACGACGGCACCAAGAACTGGATCGCCGCCGCCACCGATATCGATGTTCTTGTCATCAAGGACCAGCTCTTTGAGAGCTGGCGTGACTTTGAGCTCGCCACCGAGGGCGACGAAACATATGCCTACGCCGTCGCCTTTGACCCCCAGTTTAGCTCAAGCGAGCTCCTCTGGGCGGTGATTGAAGACCCCGTTGACGGTCTCTTCAGGCTCACCGCCACCCAGTCGCCCGGGCAGTGGGGCATGCTCGTGAGCGATGTCCATCCCTTTGTAAACGCATATGGAGATGATGTTTCCGCCTATCCTGTCTGTGACATCGCCTTCCCCGATGAATATGACTGGCATTCCCCCGTGCTCTATGTCGGCCTGGGCGATGACGATAACTCCGGCAACCTCTTCCTCGTGAACGCCGGCCTCGTGCCCGATGAGTCAGAGGCCCTGCCTCTCTTTGATACCGACATCGACATTTTGAGCGTTGAGGTCTCTGGAGGCACCATCCTGGCCGGTGCCTACTTGTGTAACACCGTCTTCTACAGCGAGGATGCCGGCAGCACCTTTGATGTGGTGGGCCTTGACCCCTGGGACTATGGTGATTTTTCCGGCAAGGGTCCCACCGGCCAGTGGGCCACCAGAGTCTACATGTCTCCCAACTTTGAGACGAGTGGCCTTGTCTATGCGGCCACCAGGGGCTCTGAGAGCGCCCTTTCCCGAAGCAGTGACGGCGGCCTCACCTATAACCAGATAGGTCTTATCAACACCACCATAGATGAGGTGGTTGATCTGGCCTTCAGCCCGGCCGCCGGCAGCCACGAGGCCCTGCTCATCACCTGGAGCGAGGAAAACGATTCTTACAGTCTCTGGAAGACGGCCGATGTTACCGCCGCAAGCCCGGTCTGGGAGCGTGTCCTCTGCGGTGCTGACGGTTCTGGCTACGGCAACATCTATGCCTACTTCTGGATGGTTCGCTACGCCCAGAACACTCCCAACACCGTGGTGCTCTCGGGGATTGACCCAGGCCCAACCCTCTGGAAGTCGACCGATGGTGCTCAGTCTTTCAAGTTCTGGCGCCATGTGACAGTTGATATCACGGACATGGAAGTCGTTGACGGCTCAACCCTCTACGCCGCAACCAATAACGGCTTCTTCGGCCTGCGGGCGCTGGGCACGCCCCTCTACGGGCTTACCGGTATACCTCTTAACTCTATCGCCCTCTCGCCCTCCTTTGCCACCGACGGGACGATCATCGTTGGTGACGATGATGGCAATGTCTACATCTCCACCGACAAGGGCGTAAGCTGGGGTGCCCCCCAGGACGTCGGCNNGCTCGGGTAATGTCTGGGTCGCCTTTGACGCCCAGTACGCCACCAACAAGACCATTTATGCTGCCACTGAGGATGGCGACCTGGTGAGTGCGGTTGTTAGCGGCAAGGTCTTCACCACTGCCGGCGCAACCGCGGTTGAGGATGCCTCCGAGAATATTCCCAATGTCGGCGAGGGCGGTTTTAACGGTATTGTTGTTGCCCCGGACAACACCCTCTACGTTAGTGGCGTCTGGTCTGAAGAGCCGGTAACACCGGCTTATGCCACCACCATCAGCGGCACCGTTAATCTTTTGGGTGCCGACTCGGGTGCCACAGCCACCGGTACCATCGCAACCGAGGATGTCACCATCATCTCGGGGGCTGGCTTTACTGATGGCGAGGCGGTCAACGTCATCGCCGCTACCCTGCATGCTCTCTCTTCGGATGTGGTTCAGGGCACCATCTATTTCAAGGGCGCTACTTCCTTAACAGTGGGCAGTATTACCCTCACCTTCATTGATGGCGTTAACCTGACCGTGACCTCTGGCGAGTTCACCGCCGCCCCGCCCATCGGCGAGGATGTTACGGTGAGCGGCTTTGCTCTGACGGCTGATGTTACAGCACTGCCGGCGCCCGGTGTGCCGCCGCAGGAGAAGATGTGGCGCCTGCTTCTCGGCGAGCCTGAGAATGCCTGGGAGGCTACCCCCGAGCTTGATGAGATGTGGGGCCTTAGTTACTGCGCCGGCTCCAACATCCTCTGGACAGTGGTGGATGCTAACAGCCTCTATGCCTTTAACGACCTCCTGAGTGGCAGAGTCGTCCTGAGCGGCGCCTCCAACATTACCGAGACCTCGGCCACCATCACCTGGAACGTTCTTGATAATGCCACTAAATACGGCTACAAGGTGCTGAGCGGAACCACTGTGGTCTCAAGCGGCACGGCTACCCCGGCGACCGGTGCTACCACCGTATCGGTGAACCTCACCGGGCTTACTCAGAACACCGCCTACACCTGGCAGGTAAGAGCCGTTGACCCCTACGACAGCCGCTGGTCAGCCGCTGGGTCTTTCTCTACCAAAGAGTTGGTTACCCCGCCGATATATAGTGGCAACCTGAGGCCGGAGCACGGCGCCACCGGCATACCGGTGTTGCCCTCCTTCGCCTGGGATGCCATGACCGGCGCTGCAAACTATAAGCTTCAGTTGAGCACGGCTGCTGACTTCAGCACCCTGCTCTATGATGTCACTATCCCCGGCTCTCAGAACTACTGGGTGCCGCCCGAATCGCTTGATTATGAGACCCGCTACTACTGGAGGGTTGCTTCGGTCGGCTCAACTGGTGTCCAGAGTGCCTGGGTGACCAGCGTGTTTACTACTGAAGCTGAGCCTCTGCCGCCGGTAACCGTTACTCTTCCGCCGGTTACAAACACGGTAACCCAGACGGTAACCCCGCCGGCTCAGACGGTGATCATCACCACCCCCGGCCCAACCCAGACGGTAACCCCGCCGGCTCAGACGGTGATCATCACCACTCCTGGCCCGGCAGTTACGGTAACTCAGCCTGCTCAGACCATTCAGCCGGCTGAAACACCGACCTATGTTTGGGCCATCGTCGGCGTTGGTGCTGTACTGGTGATTGCGATAATCGTCCTGATTGTTCGCACCCGCCGTGTTGCCTAAGCCGAACACCTGACCATTTAGTGAAAGCCCCCGCTTTCTAGCGGGGGCTTTCCTTTTAGTATGCACGGCATGAATAACAACTTGGTGGTGCAAGTCCGCTATAGGCTTGGCAGTAGGAACTATTAGCTAAGAGCAAGGGTGTCCATTGTGAAGTGGAATCTGAAAGAAGCTGGAGGCAAAGTCCCGGCTCGATGAACAAAAACTGCATCTAAGGCTGTCTTGGGATGGATGAGCTTGCTAAACAAAGTGAAGTCCAATACTGTCCGAAACCCATGCAGTAAATGCAGCGAGTAGGTGGGATGAAGGTTGTCGTTCTTATCCGTGGAGGTCTGCCGGAAAGCAGGGAGGGATGAATTTCCCGAAGAGCAACCCGTATAGCGATATACGGCTGAACCGGCAGAAGTCAGCAGAGGCCATAGTATCCCGACCAGTCGGGAGAAGGGCTGAACAGCAGAGGTTCTGGAAACTTGAAAGATTCGAGGGAAATACAAAGAAAGCAGAAAACCTCGACTGAAGTCGAGGACTTACTGTGTGAGGAAGATGTGGAACATCGAGGTAATACAGAAGTGCTGAGTATTTCTCCGGCATCAAAGAGAAGAAAGGACGGCATGCAGGAAGTCAGGGATGAATTGCTGGAGCGGATACTGAGCAAGGACAACTTAAACCTTGCCTACAAGAGGGTAGTAACCAATAAAGGAAGTCATGGAGTAGACGGGATGAAGGTAGATGAACTTCTGCCTTTCCTGAAGCAAAATGGCGAAGAGCTCAGGCAAAGCATACTGGCGGGGGGCTATACCCCCCAACCCGTGAGGCGGGTAGAGATACCGAAGCCTGACGGAAGCGTTAGACTACTCGGAATACCCACCGTAGTAGACCGGTTTATACAACAGGCAATGGCACAGGAGCTCAACAAAATCTTCGACCCTGACTTTTCGGAAAGCAGCTATGGATTCAGGCCTAACAAGAGTGCCCATCAGGCAATCATAGCAGCAAGGGGGTACATAAAACAGGGATATCGGTGGACAGTGGACATAGACCTTGAGAAGTTTTTCGATAAGGTAAACCACGATAAGTTGATGTCTCTGGTAGCCAGAAAAGTCACAGACAAGAGAGTACTCAGGCTGATTCGGCAATTCCTGGAATCCGGCATCATGCTAAATGGAATCAAGGTAAAGAGCGAAGAAGGGACACCGCAGGGCGGTCCTTTAAGTCCGCTATTGGCGAACATAATGCTGGATGACCTTGATAAAGAACTGGAGAAGCGAGGGCACAAAGCTTGCCGGTACGCTGATGACTGCAACATCTACGTCAAAAGTAAACGAGCCGGGGAGAGGGTCATGGGGAGCATAACCCGTTTTGTTGAAGAAGTGTTAAAACTGAAAATCAACCGGACGAAAAGTGCGGTGGATAGACCGAGTAAGAGGAAATTTCTGGGATTCTCATTCTATATAAGAAAGGGAGAAGCCAGGAATTTCATTCACAAGAAGCCGGTACAGAGGTATAAGGAAAAGGTAAAGGTAATCACGGCAAGAAGCAACGGCAGGAGCATGGAATGGCGAAAAGAAGCACTAAACCATCTGATAACAGGATGGGTAAACTACTTCCGAATCGCTGATATGAAATCAGTTGCCGAAGAACTTGATCAGTGGACAAGACGGCGGATTCGCATGTGTTACTGGAAACAATGGAAGAAAATCAAAACCAGGCATGATGAACTTGTAAAGCTTGGGATTGAATCCGGTAAAGCCAGAGAATTCGCTAACAGCAGGAAGGGCTGTTGGAGAATATCCAACAGCTATATCCTGTCTACATCGCTAACCAATAAATATCTTGAGGAGCAGGGCTTCCTGAGTCTAACGAAAAGACTATCTGTATGTTAGTTTTGCTGAACCGCCGTATACCGAACGGTANNATTAATAACTTCATCACCAACATTGGCCCCGCTAAATTCCCGGGCGTTACCATTCACCAGCGCTATCTCTAAAAAGCCGTGGCTTCCTTCCAAAAAGACGAGCCCTTCACCTTCAGCATAGGTCTTCACTGGGCCTTTTATGCCGTGACGGCCAATATGAACCTCAATTCCCGATAGGTTACTGATATAATCTGCCTTTACATCAGTGATAAGGTTACCAAAGGCATCAATACAGGCCACATGACCGATAATATAGCCAGGGTATGTTTTTACCTCTGGAATGGGCAATACCCTTAAGGAGTCGATTTTTTCTCCGCATGCCTCCATGGGAATACCCAGCGATAGGTAGGCGGCTACCGGCGCGAATATGTCTCGTCCGTGAAAAGTAGCACTCACGGGATGGTGCCAGTAGCGCTGGTTGGTGATGTTCACTGCTTCAAGCGTGTTTCCGGAAAGAAAGACACTATCTTTTTCGGAGAAGTTTCCCAGAAATGACCTTACTATGTGGCTTAGGACGCCGTTATCAGGGGCGACAAAAATTCCCTGTGGAGTTTTCAGAATAAGCGCTCGCCTTGAGCTACCAACTCCTGGGTCAACGACGACTAAGTGTATAGAATCATCGGGGAAATGGGGATAGGCCAGAGAGATGATAAGAGAAGCCTGGAAAATGTTCTGCGGCTCAATAAGATGGGTTATATCGACAATACTTGCCCGGGGATTAATGCTTAATATTACCCCCTTCATCTCAGCGACATAAGGCCCGCTAAGGCCAAAGTCGGTGGTGACAGTGATGACAGGCATACTACAGGATAAGGTTAAGCAGGCAGGTTATAACGAAGAGCGAGGTAAGGACAATAGTCATCTGGAATAGGGTCTTCTCCATACCTCTTTTGGTGTGATAGATGGATGTTGAACCTCCAAAGACACCGCTCGAGCCAGCTTGGAGCACCAGGATAGAAATTAAAGCAATAGCCAGTATAATTTGAGCGATGAGAAGAAAATCCATATTTACTTTACCTCCAGTTTCTTAGATAGTAAATCGGCTGCCAGATTGGGATTGGCCCTGCCCTTAGTCCTTTTCATTACCTGGCCTACCAGAAATTTAATGGCCTGGGGTTTTCCCTGCTGGTAATCGGATACAGCCTGAGGGTTATTGGCCAGCACTTCTTTGATTACTTCCTCCAGTTCAGCCGAGTTACTGATTTGGAGAAGACCGCGGGCTTGCACGATATCATAAGGATCACCGCCACTTGAAAACATCTCGGCTAAAACATCTTTGGCTACCGCCATTGTAATCTTTCCTTCATCAATTAACGAGATTAGTCTACATAGTTTATCGGGCGCAACTGGGCTGTTATCTATATTTATTTCGGCAGAGGCAAGGTTATGGCTAAACTCGCCTAGAAGCCAGTTAGCCACTTCCTTAGCATACTCCGGGACCGGCTTACTTTTATCCAGATCGATACAGCTTTCAAAATAGTCAGCCATGGCCTTATCAGTGGTGAGTACCATACTATCATAAGGAGACAGGCCATAATCGGTAATAAAGCGCTTCTGCCTCGCTTCGGGAAGCTCGGGAAGACTTTTCCTTACACCATTGATATATTCTGCACTAAGGGCCAGTGGAGGCAGGTCGGGTTCGGGAAAATAGCGGTAGTCGTGAGCATATTCCTTGCTGCGTTGCAGTACTGTTATTCCTTCCTCAAGCCAGCCCCTCGTCTCCTGAGCTATCTTCTCGCCAGATATAAAAGCCTTGCGCTGTCTTTCTTCTTCGTAAGATAGTGCCCGGTAAACGGCGCGGAAGCTATTCATGTTTTTGACTTCAACCTTGCCCATAAGTTCAGAAGAACCAACAGGACGAATGCTGATATTGGCATCACAGCGGAAACTTCCCTCTTCCATGTTGGCTGTTGACACACCGAGGTATTGCAGGATACTTCGCAACTTAACAAGGTAGTCCCGGGCTTCCTCCGGTGAGCGTATATCAGGTTCGCTTACTATCTCCATCAGCGGCACTCCTGACCGGTTAACGTCAACCAATGAATAGCCATCACGGTGCAGGAGCTTGGCTACGTCTTCCTCAAGGTGGACTCGGGTGATGGCTACCCTCTTTTTTGCCTCAGCCGGACCTATCTCAAGCCGGCCTTTCTTGCCAATAGGGGCATCATACTGGGAGATCTGGTAGCCTTTCATCAGGTCGGGATAGAAGTAATTCTTGCGGTCAAATTTTGTCTCCTCAAGAATAGAACAGTTGAGAGCCAGGGCGGTCATGACGGTGTAGCGTACCGCCTCTTCATTTATTGTCGGCAGGACGCCGGGCAGGCCAAGACACACCGGGCAGACATGAGTGTTGGGTGAAGCGCCGGCATAATCAGCACTGCAGCCACAGAACATCTTGCTCCGGGTAGAAAGCTGGACGTGGACCTCAAGTCCGATAACAGTCTCAAATTCCACAGGAGAGAAGTATATCCTAGCGCCCACCAACTGGCAAACGGCAACCTGGGCCAGCGTTGGTCACCAAAACAGTGTCTTACTTTATGACCAATAAATATAACCTGATAATTAGTCCAAAAGTATGCTCACTTACAGGGCTTTCCACATACTTGAATTGGGCCTATCCAATGGTCTAATTGGCTAGACTTCCTCTAACCCCTTTGGGGTAAGCGTGTATTTCTCTCCCTCAAGTTTGACATAGCCAGCCTGAATTAGCTCTCTAAGGCCGCTTCTCACCCTGAAAAGTGGCAGACCACTTGCGGCTGAGATATCCTCGGGTATTTCCTTACCCTGTTTTATAGCTAGAATAACTTTCCGCCCTGATGCAGTGGGCTTTCCATCCGGGGTAGTGCACGGCATATTTTCCCCTCCTTATCTAGAGCTTCTTTTTGCAAAGATACCAATCAATACACTGATAGCCCTGCTTTAATCTTTTTTCTGCCTCTTCCTGAGTAGTGGGAGCGGGCACTATTACCATTTCACCAGGTCTCCAGTTGGCTGGAGTAGCTACGGAATACTTATCGGCAGTCTGCAGGGCGTCAATTATTCTTAAGATTTCATCCGTATTACGTCCCAGGCTTAATGGGTAGTAGAGTATTACTCTGATAATCTGGTTCGGGTCGATGATAAATACACACCTGACAGTTTCGGTCTTGCTTTGTCCTGGGTGGATCATACCGTAAGCTGTGGAAACAGAACGATCAAGGTCTGCGATTATCGGGAACGGTATCTTGATACCTGTCTTTTCTTCTATATTGCGTGCCCATGCAATATGTGAGGCCAAACCATCTACACTTAGCCCTAATAATTCAACTCCCCTTTTGCTTAATTCAGGTTGAATTTCGGCAAAGGCCATAAACTCTGTGGTGCATACCGGTGTAAAATCACCCGGGTGAGAAAACAAAATCAGCCAGCTGCCTTTGAAATCTTCTAGCCTGATCTTGCCTTGGGTAGTGGTGGCCTCAAATGGTGGTGCCGGGTCACCTATCCTGGGGAGACTGACGGCGGTTTCTTCCATGATATCCTCCTTCTGACTCATATTTTAAATATAACTACTTAAATTTCTGGTGGAGACGGGGGAGAGTCGAACTCCCCGTCCAGAAGAGACCGTTCGGGATCTCCTACAGGCTTAGCCAGCTTTTTTGTCTTGTCTTACCGTCCTCAGCTGGCCAGATCCGGCAAGACCAGCCGCTTTTTCTTTTGCCATCCTTAGCGGCATCAGGATGGTAGCACCCCGGCATTGCGGCGCCTACTCCCAACCCGTCGGGGTGGGGTTGGGGTAGACGTGCTAGCTTAGTTTAGCCAGCAAGAACCAATTCTGGTTCGGCGGTTGTTTTTTGCCACCTGTTTTATGAGGTTAGTGGCACCTCAGCCTGCAATCCTCGCTCCGCTCTCCCCTGTCGAGACCACGCGTCCCCATTATTTGCGCCATTTTAACGTCCGATCAATCTCTCGCTCGGCATCACGGCGGGCAATGGTCTCTCGCTTATCATAGAGCTTCTTGCCCTTGGCTAGAGCTATCTCTACTTTAGCTCTATCATCTTTAAAATATACCTTTAAGGGTACCAATGTCAAACCTTTCTCCTGTACCTGGCTGGCCAGCGAAATGATTTCATTCCGGTGCATTAGAAGCCTTCTTGGTCTTCTCGGTTCATGAGAAAATGGCCCGCTGGCCTCGTAGCGGGCAATGTGGGCATTTAATAGCCAAAGCTCACCTTTCTCGGGGCGCACATAGGCCTCATCAAGGCTAACCTTATTCTGGCGCAGTGATTTGACTTCAGTGCCTACAAGCGAGATGCCGGCCTCATAAGTCTCCAGGATGTTATAGTTGTGATAGGCCTTGCGGTTGGTGGCAACTAATTTTATCGAGCTCATTTTTTAAAGGAGGCCTTATTTAGCGAAATAGCTTAGCGCTTTCTTTATTTTTTCCTCCACGCTGAGAGTACTGTTCTGGGGTATATTGGCCAGCGCTCGGCTGGCCTCAGCCGGGGAGTAGCCCAGGGCAACCAGAGCATCTAAAACATTCTCGTCTGAATCATCGATGGAGAACTTTTCTACAGCCAATTTATCCCTTAGCTCAAGGATAAGACGGTTGGCCATCTTGGGCCCTACGCCGGGTATTTGCCTTAAGGTTTCCGCATCGCCCCTGGCGATTGCTCGGGCAAGCCTGTTGGGCTCTATAGCTGACAGGGCATTTAAAGCCGTCCGGTAGCCAAACCCTGAGACAGAAGTAAGCTCCTCGAAAAGTTCGCGTTCCTGCGGTGAAATAAACCCGTAGAGGCTAATTTCATCATCTCTTATAGCCATAAGGGTGTAAATCTTTACCTGGTTGCCTATATTTCCCAGTGATGTGATCGATGAACGAGGCATGCGGACGAAAAATCCCACGCCGTTAATGTCGATTACGACCCCATTTTCACTAATAGCCCCGAGGATGCCTTTAAGGCTGCTTATCATGGTGTTGTTCCTAATAGATTTTTTAATCTTTCCTGCTGATGATGACAAATAGCTACCGCCAGGGCATCGGCAGCATCGATAGGTTTTGGCAGCGAAGGAAGGTTCAGTTCTAGTCTGACCATTTCGCTTACTTGTTCTTTGCTACCCCTACCGTAGCCACTTACCACTTTTTTCACCTCAGCCGGTGGGTATCCATAAACCTCAAGACCAGAGTTTACTGCTACCATGATAGCCACTGCTTGGGCCTTTCCCAGAGTAAAGGCCGAATTTATATTTTTGGCTACAAAAGGCTCTTCCACCGCCAGAACGTCGGGCTGGTAGATGGAAACAACCTCAAGAAGCCTCTGATAAAGAAGACCCAGTCGCTTGTTGAGAGAAAGATTCCGGGGGCAACTCAAGACACCGAAAGTAACAGCAGCAAGACTCTCGTCCTCAGTATCGATAATGCCATAGCCAAGGACTAAGGTGCCAGGATCAACTCCTAGAATCCTCATCAGCTACTTATTTTGGCTAATGCTTCATCACTGAATTCGGCATTGGAGTAGACCTCCTGTACATCGTCAAGCTCTTCAAGCCTTTCCAGGAGTTTGGCCATCTGAACGGCTGTCTCATCATCAAGTTGAACAGTCGTCTTGGGGATCCTGGTGACAGATGACTCGGAGACCGGTATACCCGCTTTAATCAGCCGGCCTCTAACTTCCTCTAACAGTTCGGGCGGCGTATATACCTCTATATGATTCTTGCCTATCTCGACGTCATCTGCACCGGCATCTATTGCCTGGAGGGCCACCTCGTCAAAGTCTAGCTCATCAGCATCGACCAGGATTAAGCCTTTGGTGTCAAATATCCAGCTGGCGCTGCCAGTACTGCCCAGATTGCCGCCGCTGCGTGTGAGAACCCTTCTTACATCCTGGACAGTGCGGTTGTGGTTGTCACTTAACACTTCGATGAGTATAGCAGTCCCACCCGGACCGTAGCCCTCAAGGACGGCTTCAGTTAAGTTACCACCTTCCAGGGTGCCCTCGCCTTTCTTGATTGCTCTTTCTATATTTTCTCGTGGCATACTGGCAGCTTTGGCCTTCTGCAGGGCCAGGCGCAGTCTGGAATTGGCATCGGGATCGCTGCCACCTTGACGTACTGCTACCATGATCTCGCGGGTCAATTTGGTAAAAAGCTGTCCGCGGCGTGCATCGGCAATTCCCTTATCGTGTTTTATGGATGACCATTTATTGTGACCTGACATTTTATCCTCTTATAACTCTAAAACTTCCAACTAATTCTACCATTCTAACGAGCGGTGTAAAAGGGCTGTGCAAAACCCTTTTAAGCCCTAGGCTATTTTGGTAATAAAGGCTATAATATTCCCCACGTATGTGGGGGTGGACCCGAAAATCAAGACTGGCGGCAATACTAAGGTCATCCTCTGTTTTCAAAGATACACTTTCAGGCTCCAGACCAAAATCAGCCGGGGACTCTGTTTCTATGTCGGCATAGGAGTTGACAACACCACCCATGGTGAGCGGCGGAATAGACGCAAGTAGGGCGATAAAAATAACCAGCAGAGAGTAACCATAAAGGCTTGCCTTTAGTAAGATCTCTAGGTGCGGCTGCGTCCTTCCCAGCAGGATACTGAAGGCCTGCTGGGTCAAAGTTTTAGCCTTAGTATTATATACCTGGGCCTACCTCATTCTGCTATGTCTTACTCCACCGGTTCGAGCGTTACGGCTATGCTCTGATAATAAAGGGCGGTTGAGCCTTCAAATCCAGAGCGAGTGCCCACCATAATCCAGAGCTCTCCCTCAGAAGTGGCTGAAACAGGCTCTTCTAGCTCGCACTCGCGCTCCAGCAAAACATAAGGCGGATTTCTGAGGTCAACCTCCTCGGCTGGAAGGCCATTGGCTATGTCTCCCATTGGGGATAGTACTGCTTCCTTACCGAGCCTCACTTTATATGAAGGACCGTCAAGATATACTTCGGGTTCCTCCGGTGCTGCACCACCCCAGAGAACTACAGCTTCGCCCGGGGGTCCTCCAATACCTACGGCACCGCTGGGTGCATTAGAGGCAAATACCGCCCTGATGGTTATGCGGTATTGCTTTCCCGGCACTATGCCATCTTCTGGCCCTAAACAATGTCTTAAGAACATCACCAGGTCATCGGAGCGGTTCATCCCCCTAAGATAGTAACCAGTACCATCGATGCCAAGTTCAGGTGGCAATGGTCTAATTCCTGCCTCAAGCCCCATGATCTCAGTCTGTTCTCGGGAATACTGGGCAAAACCTGCTTCCCAGCCTAGATCCCCATTCCGAAAATCAAATTCCAGGTTTAAGGTAGATGCCCCGTGGCTGGTGCAGCCAGCGAGAGTGGCCAGTATAATTACCGCCAGAAATAATAAGCGCTTCATTCTAGCCTCCTTCTAACATCTTAAATTTTTGGGCTGCCTTTTATCCTGAGCGCCAGTGGCGCTATTTTGGCCAGCTCATAAAGATATAACGCATCAGGTTAATTGGGGTTAGCGCCCTATGAGCTTAACTTTCCTAACGGTGTAAGACTGTCATCTGTTAGTATGGTATACTGGATTGTATAAGAGACACAGTAAAGCAAATGTCTGCAAGAGTAAGAAGGCCTTGCCATTTACTACCTAGTAGCCCGTGTTTACTTTGTTTAGCATGGATGGCAGGACCTTCTAAACCTATTCCCAAAGCCGTCAATTTAACTCAGGAGGTGTTTTTATGACTGCAGTCTGGATTGTTATCGGTGTGGTGGCGGTCATCCTCATCGGCGCACTTGTCTTTATTTTGGTCTACAATGGCCTGGTCGGGCGGCGTAACCAGGTAAAAAATGCTTGGGCCCAGATTGATGTCC
>DFYH01000008.1 GCA_002382615.1 Dehalococcoidia bacterium UBA4087 | reverse complement strand
TGCGGAAGAGGACATTTCTATCGAGTTTTCCAGAGGACATTATCAAAGAGTTAAGGCAACCGCACAACAGGTGCCGTATTGCGTCAAAATAAAGTGTTACCGAAAAGGGTTTAATTGCATCATAAATCATGTTACCGAAACCTCACAGGTTTTAGACTTCCTCTGTTGATGGGCGGGAAGTTCTGCAAGCTTCCATAGCGATTCCAGGTTGTCATTGATTTGCTTGAGCAGCCGGGCCGGATTCAGACCATGGTAGGTCGCTGCTAATTCTTGTTGCTTGTCCTCTGTGAGTACCCCGGACTCAAGTAATCGCTGATAGGGTGTTCGTGCTGTATCATAGACCTTGTGTACTTTAGCCCCATGTCTGGTCTTACTAACCACCTTCATCACCGGCTGGAAGAAGTTCACATAAAGGCGAGTGAGGTAATAGACGCGATTTAAAGCCTCTAGTGCAGCCCGTGAGCTGTAGCGGTCATAGCCTATGAGCCGGCGCACTACTGACCAGTTCTTCTGCTCCACATAGCAGTTATCATTCTTTTTATAGGAGCGGGAGCGGGTAAAGGTGATCTTCTCCCGCTGGCAGTAGGCGAAAAGGTGCCGATTAATGAATTCACTGCCATTGTCCGAGTCCAATCCCAGAAGAGGAAAGGGTAAACGCTGGCGTATGTGGTGGACTGCACCACCCACCCTCTCCTGACCTTTTCCCCATACCCCTACGCATTCTGACCATCCAGTGGCTACATCCACTGTAGATAGGGTATTCAGATAGAAGCCCTCAGCACTCTCCCCACAGTGGGATACTAAGTCAGCCTCAAGAAAACCAGGACGGTTGTCCTCCCAATCAGCAAAGGTGCGGATGGGTATGGAATTCTTAAGCAGGGTGCCCGGCTTGGTAGTGCTAAAGGGGTGGCGTCCTCCAAGCCGACGCCAGGGCTTTAGCAGCCGGTCAATGGTCGCCGGGCTCATCTGGCAAAGTTGGGCCTCGACCTCGGTTGACATAGTGGTTTCACCATGTCTCTTGAGGACCTTTACTAGCTCCGGTAAAAAGGGCTTAAGTCGCTTGGAGCACAGTCGGTCAGTAGCCTCCCAAGCGACCCGTAGTGCCCCAACTACAGTGGCACTATACTGCCGGGGACGCCCGCGTTTCTTATTGGCCCCCGGCTTGTCCGTCTGATGCAGTAGGCGAATGGCAGCCTTGCGGTGGTACCCCGTCACCTTGGTGAACTCGTCCAGAATCTTGCCCTTCTCTGTTTTTGGTGACCTGAGATACCGCCCTCGTACTGCTTCCACGTATTCTCGTATGCTTGCTCTCGTCATGCTGCCTCCTTTCGGTAACAGTTTTTTTGAGGCAACCATACCATTTTCGGTAACAAAAATTATAAGTCAATTCGGTCTGTTGCTAAACTTGATTCAATAAGATAAACTTCTTGTATAAATTCCACAAAGTTACCCGGCTCGTTAGCAGGGGTACCTTTATTTATATACGCATTTTAGCCTTAATAACAGGGGGTAGAGGATGACAACACAGAGTCTTTATGAAACCCTTCAGGCTCGCCTCAAAGAAGAGAGGCAGAGGCTCATGGAGCAGTTAGAGCAGGTAAGGGCCAGGCGAGAAAGCGGGAACCGGTTGGAAGGTAGCCCTTTTGGCAAGAGGGAAGAGGAGGCCAGTGAGACTACCGAACTGGAAAGCTTGATTGCTTTTGAAGATAGTATCAGTGAACAACTTGTCGGTGTTGAAAGAGCCCTGGAGAAGTTTGATAAGGGGACCTATGGGTTGTGTGAGAAGTGTGGGCGGCCAATAGAGGCGGCTCGTCTTGAGGCTTTGCCTGATGCTACTTTGTGCCTTAGTTGTAAAACAGCCCAGGCTAAGGATGCCAGGGCCAGATAGCCGCCGTGGTGCCATCAGAATAGCAGGCCTGGCATTTGTCATACTTGTCCTTGATCAGCTAACCAAGTTCCTGGTAAGCAGCAATTTTCAGGTGGGTCAGTCTTTGCCTGCCGAGGGCTTTTTGCGTTTGACCTATGTTCAAAATACTGGTGCCGCTTTTGGCATTTTTGATGGAAATACTTTTGTTTTGGCCATTGTTTCCGGCATTGCACTGGTACTTCTGGGTATCTTTTCTTTTAATCTTCATCGTTTACCATTTGGAGATACTATTATTGCCCATGTGGCTTTGGGATTGATGATCGGCGGGGCTTTGGGTAATCTTATTGACAGGTTGGTGTTAGGATATGTGGTTGATTTTATCGACATCGGTCCCTGGCCGGTCTTTAATCTGGCCGACTCGGCAGTGGTTGTCGGGGTAGGGATATTAGTCTACCTTCTTTTGTTTGGTGATTATGGAGAAAATAGCAGTTATGGAAAAACTGATTGTTGAAAGCGGTGGTGAGCGCCTTGATTGCTTTGTCACCAACCACATGGGTAAGTTTTCCCGGAGTTATGTTCAAAAATTGATTCGGGAAGGTTTTGTAATGGTCAACGGCAAGCCCGGTCGGGCTGGCCTTAGACTTTCGGCTGGTGATAGGATAGAAGTAGAGGTGCTGCCAGTAAAGCAGAGCGATATATTGCCCGAGGCTATGCCACTTAAGGTGATTTATGAAGATAGGGACATAGCCGTTGTGGATAAACCAGCCGGCCTAGTGGTTCATCCGGCTGCGGGACATTATAACCATACTATGGCCAATGCTCTATTAGCCCGTTTCCCTGAGCTTGCTGGTAGTGAGGATAGAACACGCCCTGGAATTGTCCATCGTCTCGATAAGGATACATCAGGGCTTATGGTGGTAGCCAAAAATCAGGAGGCTCTGGCGGATCTGTCCAGCCAATTTAAAGGAAGGCAGGTATCTAAATCTTATCTTGCCCTTCTTAAAGGTCACGTTCTGCCTGAGAGTGGAGCTATTGAGGCTTCGATTGGTCGAGATCCAGCCAATCGTAAGAAGATGGCTATCAGGGAGGGTGGGCGTCCGGCGCGCACTGAATACAAAGTAATAAGATTTTTTAAAGATTGCACCCTGGTTGAGGCCAGGCCCAAAACCGGTAGAACGCACCAGATAAGGGTACATTTCTCAGCTGTTGGTCACCCCGTAGTTGGTGATAGCGTCTATGGTGGAAAATCTGAGATTATCTCTCGGCAGTTCCTTCATGCCTACCATCTTGGGTTTTATCTTCCCTCAAGCGGCGATTACGTTGAATTCACCTCTGAATTGCCAGCTGATCTTGAAGAGGTGCTACGGAAATTGGTTTAGTAAAGGTTTTGGAGATGGAAAAAGAAACTAGGGTTCGGTTTGCTCCCAGTCCAACGGGATTTCCTCATGTGGGCAACATGAGGACAGCCCTTTTTAACTGGCTTTTTGCCCGCCACTGCGGCGGCAAGTTTGTAGTGCGCATAGAAGATACCGACCAGACGCGGCTGGTTAAGGGTGCTGTAGAAGCCATACTTGATGGTCTAGGGTGGCTGGGGCTGGATTGGGACGAAGGTCCAGGGGTCGGTGGTCCCTATGGCCCTTATTTTCAATCACAGCGCCTAGAGCTTTATCAGGAGATAGCTGACAGACTGGTGAGACAGGGGGATGCTTACTATTGTTACTGTTCTCCGGAAAGACTGGCTGCCATGAGAGCAGAGCAAGAAAGGCTTAAGTTACCTCCCGGTTATGACCGTCATTGCCGGAACCTGGATCCTGAAGAGGAGGCCAGATATATAGCTCAAGGTATTACCCCCGTAGTCCGGATGAAGGTGCCAACTGACGGTGAAACAACATTTCATGACCTTATAAGGGGGAATGTCACCTTTAAAAATGCCACCCTGGATGATTTTGTACTGCTTAAGTCTGACCATTATCCGACCTATCATCTAGCCAATGTGGTGGATGACTGGTCTATGAAGATAAGCCATGTGCTCCGGGCTGAGGAGTGGCTTTCCAGCACGCCACGTCACCTTCTTATATATAAAGCGCTGGGTTTTGAGCCGCCGGAGTTTGCTCATCTACCAATGATACTCGGCCCAGATCGATCGAAGCTAAGCAAAAGGCACGGTGCCGTTTCCATTATTGAGTATAAGGAGAAGGGCTATCTTCCCCAGGCGATGTTTAACTTCCTAGCTCTTTTAGGATGGTCAGTAGATGACAAGACCGAGGTTATCCCCCGGGAGGATATCATCAATTCCTTTAGCCTGGAAAGAGTAAGCAAAACGGCAGCCATTTTTAATATTGAAAAGTTGAACTGGATGAATGGTGTCTATGTACGCCAGTTAAGTCTTGACGAGTTTACTAAAGTGGCCTTGCCTTTTCTTGAGAAAGGGCTGTCGCCTCAGGTTGGCCGGCCTTTGGACATGTCTTATGTGAGGAGAGTTTTACCGCTGGTTCAGGAGAGAGCGAAGTTACTTTCGGATATTCCGGAATTGGCGAGCTTCTTTTTTGTTGATGATCTGGATTATGACGTTGGTCTACTCTTATCCGGTAAAAATATTACCCTCTCCCAAGCCCTGAAGATTTTGGAGGTCTCATATCGTCAGCTGGTGGAGCTAGATGATTTTAGTGAGGAAAGTCTGGAGAAAGTTTTAAGGCCGCTTGCCCTCGCTCTGGGCCTTAAAACGGGCGATCTATTTGGTCTGTTGAGAGTGGCGATTACCGGCAGGACGGCGACTCCGCCTCTTTTTAAGACAATGAGTGTTCTGGGCAAGGATAGGTGTCTTAAGAGAATCCAAAGGGCGATTGGCAATCTTGAATCAATGTAAATTGTTTAGCACTTTAAGTTGTGTTATAATCGAGCGCAAATTATTTAGGGGGTAATTATGGTTTCTCCACAGGTTGAAAAAGAAACGCCTGAGCCGCTTAAAGAAGGCTGGCGTGAGTATGAGATGGTGGGCATTTTTAGACCGGACCTCTCACCTGAAGCGGTTGAGTCGGCGCTAAGCGCTCTTACACAGCTTATGCAGGTGGAGGGGAAGTTAGTCATTATGGATTTATGGGGCAGAAAGAAGCTTGCCTATCCCATAAAGAATTTTGTTGAGGGTGTTTATTTCTTGATTCGTTTCCAGTCCAACCCCTCTTTTATTAAGAAGCTGGAAGCGAGGCTCAAGTTATCTGAGGAATTACTGAGACATCTAGTCGTGCTGACGAAATAATAGTGTGAGGTGGTATGATGGCAAGCCTGAATAAGGTCATCATTATCGGGAATGTTGGCGGTGAGCCGGAGATGCGATATACACCCAGCGGTAGTCCAGTGACTACCTTCAGAGTAGCAACCAATCGTGCTTATACTACACCGGAGGGCGAAAGAAGGCAGGAGACGGAATGGTTTAGTGTCCTTGCCTGGAATAAACTGGCAGAACAATGCAACCAGTTCTTGAATAAAGGGCGGCTTGTATATGTTGAAGGCAGATTGCGAACTCGTACATGGGAAGGTCAGGATGGACAGCGCCACCAGAAAGTTGAAGTGGTTGCTAGCAGAGTTACTTTTCTGGACCGTCAGCCTTCCTCTGGAGAAAAACCCGAGGAAGCCGAGCCGGTTGATGTTGAATCAGACGATGTAGGCTTCTAAGTTTGTGAGAGGAGAAAATATGATTGATCAGAGGGATAAGAATAGAACAGGAAGGCCAAAGTTTAGCCAAAGAAAGAAGGTATGCCCTTTTTGTAGCGACAAGTCCTTAAAAATAGATTATAAGGATGTTGACCTCCTTTCTCGTTACATATCAGAGAGGGCTATGATAGCACCCAGGCGCAGGACAGGGGTGTGCGCCAAACACGAGAGGGCTTTAACAGAAGCCATCAAGAGGGCACGTCATCTTGCTTTATTACCTTTTACAGCCGAGCATATCTACAAAATGAGTAAAGTAGTTTTATCCACCCAGTCTCCGACGGATGGGGCTAAATAGCAGTTAGAGAGGGATAGTCCATTGACCAAACGTACTTATCAGCCAAAAAAAGCTCGCCGGCTTAAGGTACACGGTTTTCTAAGGCGTATGAGAACACGTGGAGGCCAGGATGTTATTAAGTCCAGGCAGAGAAAAGGTCGTTTGCGACCAACTGTCGGCTCCAGAATCTGAAGTTTTGTCCAATATCGAACGCCTGACTTCTAAGAAGCATTATCAGAAAGTTCAACGTGAAGGTAAGTTCTTTAGAAGTAATCTTTGCGGGATAAGAATTCTAGATAATGGCCTTAGTATCAGCCGTCGTGGTTATGTAGTGTCAAAAAAGGTCGGATCGGCGGTGCTGAGAAATAGAGTTAAGAGAAGATTCAGGGAAATAATTAGACAGCTTGATATCAAGCCAGGATGGGATATTGTGCTGATTGCTTATCCGGCGGCTGGTGTAGCCAGATTCGACGCTCTGAGGGCTGTAGTTATGCAGATTTTAGAAAAAGCGGGAGTAATAGCAGATGATAAGAGATATTGCTCTAGCGCTAATTAGAGTTTACCAGGGAACTATTTCGCGCGCTTTGCCGTCTACCTGCCGTTATATTCCAACATGTTCTGAGTATACTTACCAGGCAATTATGCGTTTTGGGGTTTGTAAGGGCTGTTGGCTAGGCCTTAAGAGAATAATTAGATGCAATCCTCTTCATGAAGGGGGCTATGACCCAGTACCTGAGAAATAGCCTTTGGCTTCTTATACCCCTTCTTTTTTTATTTTTGTTAACCGGCTGTACTGCTACCACGCCCTTGAGCGGCTGGTCGGGTGTTGTCGCTAGTGGTGATAATCTTATTCTTGGTTCGATGTCGGGTGAGGTAGTTACTCTTGGTAGGGAGGGTGAAGTCATTGACAGAACTGCCTTAGTTGAGGGGGCGACAGGCGGTCTTGGCTGTGCTTCTTCGGGCCCCACTGTGTACATATATGGCACTCCGGCCTGTGACGGCGATATGGTATATGTTGCTGCTAGTGATGGTAAACTCTATGTTACAAATTTGGCCAATCAGCTTTCTAAGAGCATTTATTTGGATGAGTCTAACCCTCAACCCATCTTTAGTAGTCCTGTAATTTGGGGGCAGAATATCTACATTACCTCATCAGATGGCAAAATCTATTGTCTTGATAAGGGGTCGCTGGAAGAGGTATGGCATTATGAGGCAAAAGACAAGATCTGGGCGACTCCTGTCATTTATGGCGAGAGCCTGTTTGTTGGCTCCCTTGATCGTAACATTTATGCTTTAGACCTTAGAAGCGGGGATCTTATCTGGAGCTTTGAGGGCGGCGGTTCATTTGTGACCTCGGGTGTTATTGCTGATGATACATTATATGTGGGCTCTATGGACCGCTATTTTTATGCCATTGACATAAATACGGGTGAGCTTGTATGGAAGAGCAGTGAAATTGCCGGCCGCTGGTTCTGGACAGATGCGGTTGTTTTAGATGACGCTGTTTATGCTCCCTGTCTTGATAATAAAGTGTACGCCTTTGACTGTGATAGTGGAGACCTCAAGACAACAATTGTTTTAGATGGCCGCGTTGCTTCTTCGCCTGTACTAATACAGGATAAAATAGTGCTGGTTACAGAAGATGGCAAACTATATTCTATAGATAAGACACAGCAATCCAAGAAGCTGCTTGATCTCGGTTATACTATACTGGCACCGCTAAATTACTATAATGAGGTGCTCTATATTCATACCCAGACTGAGGAGAGAGTTCTGGCCATAGATGTTGATTCAGGCACTATTTTGTGGAGCACACCGCTGAGGTAAGTTTTGAATATTTGGGATATTGCCATCCTGGGCCCTATGATCAATGTAATGATCGTGTTCTCCCATTATCTTTTTGGGAGCTTTGGTCTTGCTATTATTGTCTTGACTTTGCTTATACGCTCGGCAATGTTGCCTTTGACCTTGAGGCAGCTGAGGTCAAGCAAAAAGCTTCAGGATCTGCAGGGTAAGATGGCCGAATTACAGAAAAAATATGCCCGCGATCAACAGAAACTAGCTGCTGAACAGATGAAACTTTACAGGGAAGCAGGTGTAAACCCCATAGGATGTCTATTGCCGATGCTTATCCAAATGCCTATTTGGATTGCCCTTTATCAGTCAATCATTCGTATCTCGGGCACATCTCCAGATAGCTTTCTTAGTCTTTCTAGTTATCTATATTCATGGGATATCGTCTACCAGGCCCTACCGGTCGATAATATGTTTCTTGGCATGAATTTAGCTTACCCAAGTATTTTGTTGGCTATCCTTGTCGGTGGCAGTATGTGGGTGCAGCAAAAGATGACCACTCCTATTGCTCAGGATCCGTCGCAGCAGGCGCAAAGTCAGATTATGCTTATTATGATGCCTCTTATGTTCACATTCTTTTCTATTACTTTCTCCAGCGGGTTAGCTCTTTACTGGCTGGCTTCAAACATCTTCTCAATTGTGCTTCAGTATTTTATCAGTGGCTGGGGTGGGCTACGTCCTGCTAGAAATAAGCCGGCTGCGGGAGGTGTAATAGAGGGAAAGAAGGTAGTCAAGAAAAAATGAGGGAAACAGAGGTAAGCGCTAAAACGCTAGAGGAAGCCAAGAGACTGGCCATGGATAAGCTGGGAGCGCGCGAAGATGAACTTGAGTATGATGTTCTCAATGAGGGGCATTCAGGTATTTTTGGCTTAGGAGCTCAGAATGCTGCTATCAAAGCTAGACTAAAAGTCGATAGGGTTACTCAGAACATATTGACCGATCTTGTTAAATTGCTTGATCCTCAGTTGAAAGTTGAAATGAGTGGCGAGGAGGAAGGGAGATTTGCCTTTAATATTGAAGGTGAAGACGTTGGTCTTTTAATTGGCCGGCATGGTAAGACTTTGGAGGCTTTGCAGTATGTTGCATCACTTATGGCTTCACAAAGGGTCGGTGAATCAGTTAAGCTGTCAATTGATATTAACGAATATCAAAAGAAACATTTTGAGTCACTCAAGGCTATGGCACTGGAGATGGCCAAGAAGGTAAAGTTAACCAGGAGGCCAATTACCTTGCGGCCTATGCCGGCTAATGAAAGGCGTTTAGTTCATATTGCTCTTAGCGATAGTGCTGATGTAACGACCTATAGTATTGGTGTGGGAGATGACCGCAGAATCGTCATCAGCCCCAAATATACGGAGCGTGCATCTGGACATTGGGGTAATAGGAACAATGTTTAAGTCAGTAGGTAAAGCAGACTTTCCGGCTCTTGAGGAGAACGTCCTTTCCTTTTGGAAGGATGAGAAGGTTTTTGAGAAAAGTGTTGAGGCAAGGCGCGGCGGGGAAAGATTTGTCTTCTATGAAGGACCGCCCACGGCTAATGGTAGGCCTGGTATTCACCATGTGTTATCCAGAGTTTTTAAAGATGTTATCCTTCGATACCGTACAATGAAAGGCTACTATGTGCCACGAAGAGCAGGCTGGGATACACACGGCCTGCCAGTAGAGCTTGAGGTGGAAAAAGAACTTGGCTTTAAGAGCAAAAAGGATATAGAGGAGTATGGCATTGCGCCTTTTAATGAACGCTGCAAAGAAAGCGTTTTCCGTTATCTTGAGGATTGGAATGCCTTAACTGAGAGGATCGGTTTTTGGATTGATCTGAATCATCCTTACATAACTATGAAGAATGAGTACATAGAAAGCTGCTGGTGGGCCCTTAAAGATATGTGGCAAAAAGGGCTTCTCTATCAGGGCTATCGGGTTACTCCTCACTGCCCAAGATGTGGTACTTCTCTTAGTTCTCATGAGCTAGCCCTGGGCTACCGGGATGATGTGGAAGACCCTTCGCTCTATGTTAAGTTTAAGGTTGATGTACCTGGATCTGATAAGCCGACCTTTCTTCTGGTTTGGACGACCACGCCCTGGACACTGCCGGGGAATACGGCATTGGCTGTCCAAGCCGAATCAGATTATGCCATTATTGATGTTGGTCCAGAATACCTGGTTGTTGCCAGGTCACTTGCCTCTCAGCTTGGGTTTGACACGCGGCCTATATTAAAGGTAGTTAGCGGCAGGGAACTTTGTGACCTTAAGTACCGGCCCCTATATAACCCGCGTCTTTTTGGCGTTGAACTTTATTCCTTTAAAGAGGGCTCGGAAATCATCAAAGAAGAATTGCCAGCGGGTGAAATTACTTATCCGGTTATCCCCCTTGAGAGTGTGTCTCTTGATGAGGGGACAGGTATTGTTCATATCGCACCGGCTTTTGGTGAGATTGATTTTGAGGCTGGTAAAAAGTTTGGACTTGGCTTTGTGCAGCATGTTGATCGGCAGGGGATAATTGTCGGTAGTTACCCATTTTCGGGTAAGTTCGTTAAGGATGCCGATAAGGATATTATAGGTGACCTTTCCCAAAGAAGGATGGTGTTTTTGGTTGGGCGGATAAAACATACCTATCCGTTTTGCTGGCGATGTGATACGCCTCTTCTCTACTATGCCAAGGAGAGCTGGTATCTTAAGACAACTGCTTTAAGAGATGGACTTATCTCAGCTAATGAAGAAATAAACTGGTATCCGGATCACATCAAATATGGCCGCTTTGGTGACTGGCTTAAAAGTAATGTTGACTGGGCTATTTCAAGGGAGCGTTATTGGGGTACGCCCCTTCCTATATGGCGCTGTGAACTATGCGGCTATTTTGAATGTGTGGGTAGTATCAAAGAACTGACCGAAAAGCCGGGTGTAAGCGCCCTTGAGGAACCGCTGGATCTGCATCGCCCTTATATTGATAAAGTAAGTTATGAGTGTCCGACATGCCGTGGCAAAATGAGGCGGGTGCCAGAGGTGGTTGATGTCTGGTTTGACTCCGGGGCTATGCCGATTGCTCAACAGCATTATCCTTTTGAGAATAAAGAGGCCTTTTTCCGGGAGCATTTCCCGGCAGACTACATTTGTGAAGCTGTTGATCAGACCAGGGGGTGGTTCTATAGCCTTCATGCGGTGGCTGTAATGTTGTTCGGACAGCCCGGTTACCGTAACGTCATATGTCTAGGGCATGTCCTTGATGCTAACGGCGAAAAGATGAGTAAGACCAAGGGAAATGTAATCGACCCCTGGTCTATTATAAATAAGTATGGTGTCGATGCGGTGCGCTGGTATTTCTTTACGGCTTCTCCTCCGGGAAATGCCCGTAGATTTTCTGATGAGCTGGTTTCAGAAGTGGTTAAGCAGTTTTTGCTTACTCTCTGGAACTCCTATTCCTTCTTTGTTACCTATGCCAATATAGATCATTATGCACCTACTAAGGAGCAAGCTACTCCTTCGGAACTCGATCGCTGGCTTATGGCCGAATTAAACAAACTAGTGGGTAGAGTTGATAGTTTACTAGCAGGTTATAACCCTACCACGGCGGCTAGGGAGATAGAGGAGTTTGTCGATCTATTGTCTAACTGGTATATCAGGCGGAGCCGCCGGCGCTTCTGGAAGAGCGAGAACGATGCCGATAAACAGGCGGCCTACGACACTCTTTATCAAACACTGGTAACGCTATCCAGGATATTAGCCCCCTTTGCTCCTTTCTTGGCTGAGGAGCTTTATCAGAACCTTGTCTGTTCTGCTTTTTCTGATGCACTGATTAGCGTTCATCTGGCTGATTTTCCATCGGCTGACCAGACTCTGATTAATGAAAAACTTATAGCTGACACCAGGCTGATCATAAAGCTGGTTGGTCTTGGTAGGGCAGCTCGTAGCCAGGCCGGGATTAAGATAAGACAGGTGCTGGGTGACGTGGCCATTTTCTTGCCTCGATCCGAAGAGAGAGAAGTGGTGATTAGGTTAGGGCAGCAGATCCTGGAAGAACTTAACATAAAGAAATTGACTCTGGTTGAAAGCGTCTCTGAGCTTGATCAGCCGGGATATTTATCTATCTCCGAAGACGGGTACGGTGTGGCTGTTGATACCAGAATTTCACCTGAACTTGCCCTTGAGGGTGCCGCTCGTGATATTGTTCATCATATTCAGATGATGCGCCGTCGGGCCGGTTTTGAGATTAGCGACCGGATAAGAATACATTACCAGGGAGATGAGTTTCTTAGTCAGGTCATGAATGGTTTTGCTGATTATATTAAGCAGGAGACCCTCTCTCTTGAGCTTGAGAAAGGCAACTCTGAAGGAGAATATAGTGAAACTGCCACCATCTCGGGGCATAAGCTCGCTTTGAGCATCTCCCGTTTGAGTGGCTAGGACTGCGGCGTCTCAGTAAGAGTGGCACGCGCAGTCTGTGTGCTATTACCTCTGAAATAGGTAATATTAATCTGTTGGCCAATCTCTTTGGAATAGATTACTCTTACCAGTTCGTCAGCTGAATTTACCTGTTGATCATCAATAGCTAGTATTACATCTCCTGGCTTTAGTCCGCATGCCTCAGCTGGGCTGCCAGGGATAACTCCGCCCACATACACTCCGTGGTCTATATTGAGGTCATAAAAAGTGGCTACAAATCGGTCGACTGTACTGAGGTTTTGAACACCCAGAAATGGCCTGATGACATAACCGTAGTTGATAAGATCTTCAATAATGGGTAAGGCTGAAGTTACTCTTATAGCGTAGGTTACACCTTCCACGGTAACATCCACCATCTTGGCATTAGTAATGCCGACAACCTGTCCGGCCAGATTGATCAGCGGGCCGCCGCTATGCCCGGCGTTGAAGGGAACATCCGTTTCAATAAGATCATATAGCGTGCCGTAATCAGTGGCTATACTTACTCCCAGGCGGCTGACCCAACCTGCCTTAAGGCTTATACCTTCGCCCAGCCCATTACCAACGGCAGCTACCGGTTGTCCTACTTCAAGTTCACCGGTGTATACAGCTGCCGCCGGTAGGTTCTGGGCATTAATTTTGACTACTGCTAAATCGGTAAATGGGTCAGACCATACTGACTGGGGAGTAAAGCTTCGGCCATCATTGAGTATTACGCTGATTCTGGTTGCCCCTTCTACAACATGGGCATTGGTAACAATGTATCCATCAGGGTCAATGATCCAGCCAGTACCGGCTCCATTCTGGATGTATCTTCGCCCAAATATGTCGATACTCTCTATCTCAATGTTGATAATAGCTACTGAAGGCTCGACATACTTAAATGCTGTGGCCCAGTTGGTGGGTGGAATGCTGTTCTCTGGTGGCTGGTATGTCCAGGTGCTGTTAGTGGCGGTAGTAGTCGGCGAGGAATTTATCGGTGATGTTGTCTGGGTGCTAGTGATGTTTAGGCACCCGGACAACATCATAACCAGGGTGATAAACACTAAGACAATTGTCTTCCTCATTCTGCCTCCCTTTAGACAGGTTATTACAAGTCAATTGATATTATACAATAGCCTTTGTGTTTAGCCCACTTCAGGCAAATTTGCCATAGCCTCCTTGACTTTTTCTTCAGGGTATTCGTAATCACTCAACTTACCCGCCATATAGGATTCGTAAGATGTCATATCAAAGTGGCCATGTCCGCTGTGATTAAAGAGGATGGTCTTAGCCTCACCAGTCTCGCGGCACTTTATAGCTTCTTCAATGACGGCTCTAATAGCGTGGGTTGGTTCGGGGGCACTTATGATACCTTCGGTGCGGGCAAAAGTAATTCCGGCATCAAATGCGGCTAGCTGTGGTATTGCCTTACCTTCAACAATGCCTAGCCGGCAGAGATGGCTTATGATGGGAGCCATACCATGGTAACGAAGGCCACCGGCATGTAGTGGAGGTGGCACAAAATCATGTCCTAAGGTGTACATCTTAAGAAGAGGAGTTAGCCCAGCTTCATCACCATAGTCGTAAGCGTAGGCGCCCTTGGTGATACTGGGGCAACTTGTTGGTTCAATGGCGATAAATTTTGTATTTGGCCGTGAGCCGTTTAATTTATCCTGTATAAACGGAATGGCCATACCGCCAAAATTAGACCCGCCGCCAACACACCCGATAATAATGTCAGGGTAAAATCCGGCCATTTCCATTTGCTTCTTAGCTTCTAGCCCGATGACTGTCTGGTGGAGAAGTACGTGGTTTAGGACACTTCCCAGTGAATAATGGGTGTGCTCGTGAGTAACAGCATCTTCCACGGCTTCGCTAATGGCGATGCCAAGGCTTCCTGGGCTATCAGGGTCTTTTTCAAGGACAGCCCTTCCTGCCCTGGTATCCGTGGTAGGACTTGGTACGCAGGTAGCTCCCCAGGTCTCCATCATAATACGGCGGTATGGTTTTTGCTCATAGCTTACCCTGACCATGTAGACCTTGAGCTCAATATCAAAAATAGAACAGCCAAGAGCTAAGGCACTGCCCCACTGACCAGCCCCGGTCTCGGTGGTCAGCCGTTTGGTCCCCTCTTTTTTGTTATAGTAGGCTTGAGCGATGGCAGTATTAGCCTTATGGCTACCTGGCGGACTTCCTCCCTCATATTTATAAAAAATTCTGGCGGGTGTCTTCAAGAACTTCTCAAGGCGATAAGCTCGATAAAGGGGCGTTGGTCTCCAGAGGCGATAGGCATCCCTTACTTCCTCAGGTATTCCAATGTGGCGCTCTGGGCTAAATTCCTGCATTATGAGTGCCATGGGGAATAGTGGCGCTAGATCATCAGGGGTTACTGGTTTGCCTGTCGCTGGGTGAAGATCTGGTGGCAGGGGAACGGGTAGATCAGGCAGGATGTTATACCAGTATTCTGGTATGTCCTTCTCAGCGAGGATCAACTTTGTGTCCTTCATTTCTTTTCCTCCTTTCTAAAATAAAAAGACCTTCTGCCGAAGAGGCAGAAGGTCTTTTCCGCGGTGCCACTCTCCTTACCCTAATAACTATGTACTAGGGTATCTCTTGTGGATCTGATAACGCTTCCTTGCGATAATGCCTACTTGCTTTGTAGCGTTCGGATTACAGCTCCAAAGTCCATTCCATCCTGCCGCTAGCACCGCTTCTCATCATTCCGGTTCTCTGTAGCTGCCCCTCAGGATGTACTATTCTCTTTCGCAGCCTTTGCTATATTAAATTTTGCTGGCCATTATAATCAAATATTATACGCCTGTCAAATTTTACCCTATCGTTCGTATAGAGAGCATGACATATTAGTTGATAGCTTCACTATTTTGGGCTAGGTGGTTGCTCATGAGATGTTTTTTCTGAACTAAGCTTTTTAACCTTTTCTATTAAGCTATCTTTATTGATTGTCTCCTGGGTTGATGTGACCATATCGCGCAGGATGACCGTGCCGTTTTTTATCTCTTCTTCACCAATAATCACGGTATAGGGGACCCTTAGAGAATTGGCTTGTCTTAACTGGGATTTGAGACTTTTTTGCCCGGTGGCAAGGATAGCGCCAATAAGATTTTCTCTTAAATTTCTGGCTAGGAGAATAGCCTCTTTGTCAGCCTTGTTCTGGGCAATATAAACCAGGGGCCGGGGTAACTCCGGTACAGAAACCTCCTCCTTTTTAAGATTAAGGATAATGCGTTCAATCCCGGCAGCAAATCCAACACCCGGCGTCGGTGGCCCGCCAAGGTCTTCTATCAGGTTGTCGTATCGCCCGCCGCCACCCAGTGTACTCTGGCCGCCCTCACTTTCTGGTTGAATTTCAAAGACAGTTCGGGTGTAGTAATCCAGACCTCGTACCAAGCGGTGGTTTAAGGCAAATGGAAGCTCCATAGCATGAAGGTAGCTTTGAAGCTGGTCAAAATGGTCCTTACATTCCGAGCATAGATAATCAAAGCTTCGGGGAGCCTTCTCGGCTATACTCTGACAATTTTCGTTCTTACAGTCAAGAAGCCTTAAGGGATTTTTTTCTAGCCTTATCTGACAGTCAGGGCATAGAGACTCCTTGTAGGGTATGTAGTAAGTCTTAAGAACTTCGAGATAATGTGGGCGGCATTTGGAACAGCCGATACTATTTAAAACAAGAAAGATGTCGTGTAGCCCAAGAGCCTGGAAAAAATGCCACGCCAGGTCAATAATCTCAGCGTCAACGGATGATGAGGCGTCACCGATAGCCTCAAAACCTACCTGATGATGTTGGCGTTGTCTGCCTGACTGCGGTCTTTCATAGCGAAATGCTGGTGAGAGGTAATATAGTCTCACTGGTTGGGGCCGGCTGGACATGCCGTGTTGGAGATAGGCTCGGCAGGCCGGAGCTGTGCCCTCGGGCTTTAGAGCAAGTTCAGTGCCGCTTTTATCCTTGAAGACATACATCTCCTTTTCTGTAATATCTGTTCCTTGTCCTACCCCACGCCAAAAAAGCGCTGCTTCTTCAATGAGAGGTGTGTCCAGGCGCTCGTATCCAAAAAACTCGGCCGTTTGGCAAGCTATTTTCCTAATATAGGACCAGTATTTCTGCTCCTCGGGTAAAATATCAGTTGTTCCCTTCGGTGTCTTAAACAACTAGCCTCCTTAAGGGAAGGATACCTCAGGCGTAAAAGCTTTGTAAAGCTGTCAATCGTCACTTAATTGCGTTATACTAAAATATGGCTTCAATAGATTTCCTTATAGAAAAGTCATCAACATACTTGCCAGCGGACAAGGTGGCCTTTATAGAAAAGGCAGCCGATTATGCGGCTAAGGTCCATGACGGGCAGTTCAGACTCTCAGGCGAGCCCTATTTTGAGCATCCGCTTAATGTGGCCATGATTTTGGCAGACCTGCAACTTGATTCTAACGCCATTGCCGCCGCTCTTCTTCATGATACGGTCGAGGATTGCGGTGTTTTGCTTGACCAGATAGAGCAGGAATTTGGTGCCGATGTGGCCAAACTGGTCGATGGTGTTACTAAATTGGGGAAAATTACATTCAAAGAGCTATCACCTGAGGCTAAACGGGGCCAGGAACTTCGGCAGGCAGAGAACCTGAGGAAGATGCTGATAGCTATGGCTGAAGACCTGCGGGTTGTTTTTATTAAACTGGCTGACCGCTTGCATAATATGGAGACCCTAAGCGCCCTATCCCCTGAAAAGAGGCTTTCGATAGCTAAAGAAACCATGGAAATTTATGCGCCATTAGCTGACCGGCTGGGTATTTGGGAGATAAAGTGGCAGCTTGAAGACCTTGCTTTTAGTTATCTGGATCCGAAGCAATACAGTCAGATAGCCAGATTAGTAGCTGCAAAAAGGGATACCCGGGAGGCATTTATTGCCAGGGTTATAGATGTACTGAGGAACGAATTTGATAAAGCTGGCATCAAGACTGAGATCTCCGGGAGAGCCAAACATCTTTACAGCATCTACCAGAAGATGCAGAAATACGCTGCCCAGGGGAAGGAGTTCAATGAAATATATGACCTTCTGGCTATTAGGGTCATTGTCAATACTATTTCTGAGTGCTATGCTGCTATAGGTGTTGTGCATAGCCTCTGGCATCCTATACCTGGCACCTTTGATGACTAT
This sequence comes from Dehalococcoidia bacterium UBA4087, assembly GCA_002382615.1. GTDB lineage: Bacteria > Chloroflexota > Dehalococcoidia > Dehalococcoidales > UBA4087 > UBA4087. Next base: position 39,745 of record DFYH01000008.1, on the reverse strand, counting down.
ATTGCTAGCCCCAAGCCGAATGGATACCAGTCACTTCATACTGCTGTTATGTGTTTTGGCAAAACACCTCTCGAAGTTCAGGTAAAAACGCAGGAGATGCACCGTATCTCTGAATACGGTGTAGCTGCCCACTGGAGGTACAAAGAGGGGGCGAGCAGTGACATTCATTTTGAAGACAAAATAAGCTGGCTAAGACAGCTTATTGATTGGCACCGTGAGCTTTCGGGCGCTCAGGAGTTTCTGGATTCAGTAAAGACGGACATTTTTCAGGACCAGGTCTTTGTCTTTACACCTAAAGGTGAGATTAAAGATCTGCCCAAAGGGGCAACGCCGGTTGATTTTGCCTACCGCGTTCATACCGAACTGGGACATTCTACTATAGGAGCAAGAGTCAACGGCCGGTTGGTACCTCTTACCTGTACACTTAAAAATGGCGATGTCGTCGAAATAATAACTTCTAAGAAGGGTAAAGGCCCCAGCCGTGACTGGTTAAATGCTGACCTGGGTTATGTTAGGACCTCTCATGCCAGGGAAAAGATAAGGCAGTGGTTTAAGAAACAGAATAGGCTTGAGAATATTGAACATGGCCGCGAAATGCTGGAAAAAGAGCTCAAGCGGCTTGGGCTTCAGGATATCGGGCGAGACAATTTGGCCAAACAATTTAAGTATGATAGTGTCGATGATTTCTTAGCGGCAATTGGTTACGGCGATGTTAGCCTTAATAGCATTACCCAGAAGCTGGCTGCCCAGCAGCCAAAACCTGAGGGTCATTTGCCGGCAGTAAAGGCAACAACCTCTTCACTACAGATTCTGGGGGCAAGCAATTTGTTAGTAACTCTTGGCCGATGTTGCCGCCCTGTTCCGGGTGATAGCATCATTGGTTACATCACGCGCAATCGGGGCGTTACCGTTCACCGTAGAGATTGCCATAACGTGCTCCATGAGGATGAAAAGGAACGCCTGATACCTGTGGAATGGGGCGAAATAGAATCTTTATACCCGGCAGTTATTCATGTTGAAGCCTGGGACAGGGTTGGACTGGTGAGAGATATTTCAGCTGTTGTTGCCGGGGAAAAGATAAATATAACGAATATGACAGTAAACGAAAATGCTAATGGTCTTACCTCTCTTGATTTTACTCTGGAGATAAAAGGTCTTGATCAACTCAGCCGGCTGCTAGCGAAGGTGGAAGCGATCCCTGGTGTTACTGGGGCGGCCAGGGTTAACCACAGTTTAACGCCCGGCTAAATTTTGCTAGAATATGCTCCTTAAGGAGGTGTCTCTTGCCCAATACTAATTCGGCGGCGCGTGCTATGCGTCTAAGTGAGAAAGAAAGGAATCAAAACAAAGCTGCCAAAAGCTACGCCAGAAGTATGGTGCGGCGTACTGAAAGCCTAATTAAGGCTGGCAAGGTAGAAGAGGCCGGCAAAAAGGCGGAATTGGCTATAAGTGCTATCGACAAAGCGGCCAAAAAGGGAGTTTTTCACCGCAATACGGCTGCACGAAGCAAGTCAAGGCTGATGCGTAAGCTTAATCAGGCAACTGGCAAAGCTGCCTCTTGACAGTAGAAGATAGTGTGGTTATTATTCTATAGAACATGGGTTCTATAGAAGATAAATTGTCAGCCCGGCAAGGTCGTATCCTTGATTTTATTAACCAGTTCTATGCTGAGAAAGGTTATCCTCCTTCAGTCAGAGATATTGTTAAGGGCTGTCATCTAAGTTCTACCTCGGTAGCCCATTATAATCTCAAAGCCTTAGAGCGGCGTGGCCTTATTCGTCGTCAGGCTGAAATTTCTCGCGGCCTGGAGCTTATTAACCGGAAAGATAAGCTTGAGATCCCTGTTATGGGTTATATTGCTGCTGGGAAGCCTATATCGGTACCCCAAGCAGATGGTTGGGCGGTATCACCATTAGAATATATAGAGGTAAGCCCTCGTATCGTTGGTAATCGGCCTAATCTTTACGGCCTCATGGTCAAAGGAACATCTATGGTTGATGCCCTTGTGGGTGATGGAGACCTTGTTATTGTGGAGCCTGCTCGCGAAGTAGATAACGGGCAGATGGCGGTTATCTGGCTTAGGAGTGAGGAGAAGACAACACTTAAAAAATTTTATCCTGAGGGAACTATGGTGCGTCTCCAGCCGGCCAATAGCCGCATGAAACCAATTTATGTTGCTGCGGGGGATGTTGAGATACAAGGCAGAATTATTGCTGTTATAAGAAAGCTGGTTTAGATTTGTTTTTCCCTGTCCATCAGGTTAAACTAAGGACAGTATGATCCCAGACCAATTTCAGGAGGTAGGACGAGACCTTTTTTCAAGGGGTCTTGTTTCCTCTCAGAGTGGCAACCTGAGTATTCGCCTGGGGGACTCTATTATTATTACTCGACGTGGCAGCATGCTTAATTCTCTTGGCGAACAGGACCTTATTAGGATAGGTATAGCTCGCAATAGCCGCTTAACACCTTTAGCCTCAACAGAATTGCCTGTGCATCGTGCCATTTATAAAGATACAGGTGCTCAGGCAATTGTCCATGCTCACCCACCATATGCCGTGGCATTATCACTACTTGAGCATGAAATTGCACCGAGCCCTGAGTGGTTGGAGATGATGGGCCATGTACCAGTTATTGGGTGGGGCGTGGAAGTAAAGCCAGGAGGGTTAGCCATTCAGATAGCCGAGGCTCTTTCTAGCCATCGTATAGTTGTTGTACGAGGCCACGGCAGTTTTGCTATTGGTCAGAACCTTAAGGAAGCCTTCAATCTAACGACAGCCCTTGAAGAGAGCTGTCAGGTCAACTGGTTGAGCCGCTCTCTGGGATACTCTTCGCCTTAGTAGACTGGAGTGCACCAGCCCGAGTATTTTGGATTATTGCCTCGAATAACATCAAAGTATGCCTGCTGGAGTTTGGAAGTTACCTTGCCAATCTCACCATCACCAACCTCCCGATGATCTATGGCCGTAATAGGTGTTATATGAGCGGCGGTACCGCTGAGGAAGCATTCACCTGCCATATAGAGTTCTACCCTGTCAATTGGCCTTTCAATGACCTCTAGACCCAGTTCATTCTGGGCCAGTGTTATGATAGTGTCACGGGTTATGCCTGCCAGGATATTGTCGTATATTGGTGGTGTGATCAGCTGACCATTGAGGATAATAAAAATGTTCTCGCCGCTTCCTTCAGAAACATGCCCATCGGGTGTTAGCATGATAGCTTCATCAAAACCCTTGCTCACTGCGTCGGTTTTGGCGAAGGCATTATTGATATAAATGCCGCTTGTCTTGGCCCGTGCTGGGATAACATTATCATCAGGGCGCCTCCAGGTGGAGACGCAGCAGGTAGCCCTGTCACTGCTGAAATAAGGTCCCCATGGGATGGCAAAAATACACAGGTTATTCTCTAAATTGTGCAGGCGGACGCCCAGAGTCTCTGAGCTCTTATAGGCTAGAGGACGAATGTAGATATCCTCCTTGAGTTCGCTTCTTTTTACTAACTCTAGTGTGATCTGGCAGAGCTCTTGCGTGCTATGGCCTAAATCCATCAGTAAGAGCTTAGAACCCTCACGCATTCTCTGGTAGTGGTCTTCCATTCGGAAAATATATAGCTGCTTTTTTTGTTCGTTCCAGTTGCCCCTGATACCCTCAAAGACGGCCGTGCCGTAGTGGAGGGCATGGGTCATGATACTTACCTTAGCTTCGGAAAGCGGGACAATCTGTTTTTTAAAATAGGCGTAAAGCACTGATGCCTCCTTCTAAGACTTGTAAGTTTTTCGAATTATATGACCTGAGGTATAAAAGGACAAGTTAGTTTTCCTCTTTGCCCTCAGGCTTTAGCTCTTTGTCTTCTAGAGGTTTTTCTGCCGTCGGCTCTATGCTAGACCCGCAGTTGAGGCAAAATTTACCTCCGGCCGGGTTGGCCACACCACAAACAGGGCAGAGCAGGTGGCCGGGTTGATCGCCGAAATAAAGTTTGAGGTGAGGCCAGGGGATCTCAATACCCTCCTTATCAAAAGCCTCTTTAATTCTTTTTCTAAATTCCCCCTTTACGGCCCAGTGCATACCCGGGTAGGTATCGCCAACTACTTTTATCATTATGGCTGAGTCGGCAAAATCATTAACACGCAGCACCTGAGGGGGACTTTTGATCATTGAGATGAACGCTTCGTCAGTGGCAAGTTCTTGACCCACCTGGTTAATTACCTTGATGACATGGTCCAGGTCTTCCCCATAGGCCACAGGAACATCAAGATTGACCCTGGCCCAGTCACGTGTGTAGTTGCTGGTGGTAGTAATTGAACCGTTGGGTATGGTATGTACTATACCGTCCAGGTCTCTTAGGACGGTCCTTCTCAAGTTAAATTCCTCCACAGTCCCGCTGAGGTCGGCGATTTTGACCACATCGCCTTCATTGTATTGGTCCTCAAAGAAGACAAGCAGACCGTTGATAGTATCCTTTATCAGATTCTGGGCAGCCAAACTAACGGCCAGACCAATGATGCCAGCACCGGCTAGCAGCGGCCCTATCTCAACACCAAACTCGGGAAGGATAATTAATATGGCGCCGACGGTCAGAACAAGGCCTATTATGGTAGTTAATACTTCTCTTAGAGTCTTGGTCCTGCTATCTACCCAGAGCTTGTGGTGCCCTTCCCTCTTAGCTCGGCTCTCTACTGTATTGACGACGAGCCGGCTGATAAGCAGTTTCGCCAAACGGTAAAGCCCGTAGGCGATGGCGATGGTGACGATTATGCGAATGCCGTGTTCTAGCATCCAGATGGCGATATTTTGCCCGATAACTACCCAGTCCATCGATCTACCTTTCTATAGGGTCAAATTATACTCCCTCAGTTTGGTTTTTTGTCAAAGGGCCTCTTCGGGACAAGTGTTTCTCCTGTCTTTATTGAGGAGAAGCCGAAATGAGCCCTTATTTTATCTATAGCCTGGTTTAGACTATTTGATTTGAGGTAGTCATCGGTAAGGCTGAGTTGTATTGCTGCTTCTGAAAGGCGGCTAACTCCTACCCCGAGTAGCCTCAAGTTTCTCTTATCTGCGGCGATAACTTTTCCTAGAAGCCATCTGGCGATACTGGCAATAATCTGCTCGTCATCGGTTGAGTTAACCAGTATTTTCTGGCGAGAGATGGTGGCAAAGTCGGCAAACCTGATCTTAATGAAAATACACCGACCCTGTTTTTTATTAAGGCGAAGCTCATAAGCTACCTTTTGGCTTAAAAGACTAGCTATTCCCAGAATATAAGAGATGTCCCGGGTATCAGCGGGGAAGGTTATTTGATGGCTGAGGGACAGCATCGGGGCTGGTGGCTCAAGCGTTCTATTATCTAGGCCTAAAGAGAAGTCGTGAAGTATTGCGCCGTAGCTTCCAAAGTAGTCCCTTAATATACTCAGGGGCATTTTGGATAGCTCGCCAATGGTGTTAATTCCCATCTTTTTTAATATGGCCTTTCTCTTGGGGCCTACTCCAGGTAGTCTATCTACCGGCAACATTTCAAGGAATTCCTTTTCTGAACCAGGGGCCACTTCAAAGAGGCCGTTGGGTTTACTTAGCTCGCAGGCTATTTTGGCGATGAGTTTGGAACTGCCGATGCCTATGGATGACGGCAAACCCAATCTATTTCGGACCTGTTCTTTTATCTCCAGGGCGGTGACCACCGGGTCCTGGTCAGTAAGCTCAAGATAAGCTTCATCAAGGCTTTCAGGCTCCAGGTCTGGTGAGAACTCGTTCAATATTTCCATGAATGCCCTTGAGGCCTGGCGATATTTTTCGAAATCGCCCTGAATAAATATAGCCTCAGGGCAAAGTTTGAAGGCCTTTTTTAGCGGCATACCTGCCCGGACACCTGAGACCCTTGCTTCATAGGAGGCGCTGGCAACAACACCTCTGGCATCCTGCCGGCCGCCAACGATAACTGGCTTTTGCCTTAGTAGAGGATTGGCGGCTGTTTCAACTGAGACGAAGAAGGCATCCAGATCAACTAGAAGTATCCGTTTCATTCTTAATAACCTGTTTGGTGTGGTATCTGAGCTTATTTCGGGCGATAAGGACATAGCGGTTACAGCCCAGGCATTTAAGACCTATATCAGCCCCTACTCTTACTACCTGCCAGGTATCACTACCGCAGGGGTGTTTCTTTTTTAACTTTACCAGATCACCTATTTCTAGAGTAGCGTATACCATTTATGCTCTCCCTTAAATTTGCAGCCACTTGGCGGGCCTTAAGGGCGAAGTTTTTTTCCCTTGAAGCATAGATAACCTGTCTTGATGAGGTGATAATTAGCCCTTGGCCTTCTTTATTAAGCCCGTATCTTAGAGTAAGCTTAAGGTCGCCTCCCTGAGCACCAACGCCAGGAACAAGAATCGGCATATCTGGCTGAATCTGGCGGACCAGCTCTAAGTCCTCTGGGCAGGTTGCTCCACAAACGAGTCCTATATTCCCATATTTATTCCACTCGCCAGCCTTTCGGGCAATAAATTCAAAAAGCTTACCCTCAGGTGTCTTTATTTCCTGGATATCCCTGCTACCGGGATTTGATGTGCGGCAGAGTAGAAAGGTGCCTTTTTCTTTGTAACTGGTGAATGGCTCTATGGAATCCTGTCCCAGATAGGGATTTACTGTTAAGCTATCAAAGCCCAGTGAAAAAATAGCCCGGGCATAAAATGTGGCGCTATTGGGTACATCGGCTCTTTTAGCATCGGCAATGCTCAATAACCCCTCGGGAATAGCCTCCACTGTTTTCTTCATCACCTTCCAACCATCATCGCCCAAGGCTTCATAGAAGGCAAAGTTGAGCTTGTATCCTATAACAAGGTCAGAAGTTGCCTCGATAATCTGCCGGTTAAATTCAAAGACTCCTATATCCTCGGGCATAAGATTGGGGTTGGGGTCAAGACCAATGCAAAGAAGGCTATCGTTTTTATTGCAGGCCTGTTTTAACTTCTGGCTAAATTCCACCTTAGTGATACTAGCAGCTACCGTAAAGGGCGTCAAGGCAAGTGCTATAATTTTCTGATGAGGAGGTTGCCTTGACCAGTCTGGCTTATCAGAAAGCTCTGGACTATATTTATAGCTTTGTTGATTTTGAAAGAAACCATCGCATGCAGTTTGGCTATGACCTGAGGCGTGTTTATGAGCTTCTTTCCCTTCTTGTGGATCCGCATCTTAAGGCACACACTGTCCATATAGCTGGGAGCAAGGGCAAGGGTAGTACTGCAGCTACTGTGGCCTCTATTCTTATCGCTGCCGGTTATAAAACCGGTCTTTACACCTCGCCTCACCTTATTGACTTTAGAGAGCGGATCCAAATAAATGGCTCCCCCATAACTGAGGAAGAGTTTGGTAACCTTGTTCAGGAGATAAGGCCTGTAGTTGAGGGGGTAAATAAGCAAGCTACTTATGGCAGGCTTACTACCTTTGAGGTAACCACTTCGTTGGCCTTTCTTTACTTCGCCCGGAAGGATGTTGATTTTCAGGTAATAGAGGTTGGCCTTGGTGGTCGGCTGGATGCTACGAATGTAGTTAGACCTGAGGTCTCTATCATTACCAATATCAGCCTGGAGCATACCGACGTATTGGGATATACACTTCCCGAAATTGCTCGTGAAAAGGCCGGTATTATTAAGGCCGGTGTGCCTGTAGTTAGTGCCCCTCAGCGACCCGAGGTTGAGGCAGTGTTAGAAGAATCGGCTAGCAAGGTAGGGGCTGAGCTTATTGAAATAGGACGGGACGTGAGTTACGAGGTTCTTAGCCATAGCTTAGATTGGCAGACAATCCTTGTTAAGGGGATGGTTGATGATTACGAATTAGATTTTCCCCTCGGCGGTATCTGGCAGGCTGAAAATGTTGCTTGTGCTATCGCTGCTGCTGAGATACTCAAGAAGAAGGGTTTTTCTATATCCCGCGATAGTATCTTAAGTGGTGCTTCGAATACAAATTGGCCAGGGCGATTTCAAATTATTAACCGGCGCCCTTTAGTGATTGTTGATGGTGCTCACAGCCCCTATTCAGCCCATCTTTTGAGACTGTCTTTGGAGAGTTATTTTCCCAGAAAGGGAAAAGCATTTCTTGTCATAGGTTGTTCTTCGGATAAGGATATTGGTGGTATAGCCCGGGAGCTTGGCCCTTACTTTGATTATGTCCTAGTTACGCGATCCCGTCATCCTCGGGCTATGCCAGAGGATCTGATCGCCCGTGAGTTTCCAACTGCTGTGGTTGAGAAGATGCCTGCTGTAGCCGATGCCCTGGGAAGAAGTCTCCTTCTAGCTCAGGAGGATGGCATCATCTGTGTTACCGGCTCTCTCTACGTGGTCGGCGAGGCTCTCGAAGCCACTAAAACTATTGGGCGGTCTCAAACTGGGTAGTCAGGGCTTCATCAGGGAGCATTTTGTTCAGGATTTTTTCCAGGGCCATGGTGTGGGCACAGCGCCCCCAACCTTGGAAAAAATTGCAGGTACAGTACAGCCGACCATCTTTAAGCCAGGTGGTGTGACTATCATTGTCACCCCTGAAGGTAACATGGAAGTCCTGAAAGGTTACCCTTTCTGGCTCCTGGGCATAGCGGTTGGCCTTTTCAATTTTGCTGACCAGGCTTGACTGCATCGCACCCTCCTTAAAATAAATAAGCGCCGGTCATTTGCCGGCGCCTTTATTGCTTCTGATGGGGTTATTCATTAGCAAGTACATTTTACCATGTCCTCGGGCATAAAGTCCAAAATTTTGCCTTGCTGTGTTAACTTATTGGCTGAGAGAGGCCCTTCTCTCAAGTAGAATGGTCTCGGTGCTTTCCGATAGCCCTTTTTCAGAGATACGTAGTTTAAGCCTTGGTTCTATTTTCCCGCTGCCGATCTCTTTAAGGAACCTGTCAATACCATCGAGCTCTTTATTAAGACCAGGTGTCATGTAATGCATTGGTATGACTATCTTGGGCTCAAGCTGCCTTATAACCTGAGCCGCTGTTACGGCGTCTAAAGAGTTAGCGTCACCTACAGGGATAAGAAGTATGTCGATACCACCCATATCTTCTATCTGCTGGTCACTAAGGATGTGACCTAAATCTCCCAGGTGGCAGATGGTGAGGCCGTCTATCTCAATAATATAGATAATGTTTTTGCCCCTTATCTTGCCGCCGCTATTGTCGTGAAAGCTATCAAGCCCGGTGATGAAAGTGCCGTTTATTTCGTACTCGCCTGGCCGATTGATTACCCTGGGATTACCTCCAATAACCTGGCTGTTTGAGTGACCTGGATGCGGGTGGCTGATAGTAACAATATCGGCTTCTAATGGAAGGAGCTTGAGGCCAATTTCGTCGGAGTAGGGATCGGTGATGATCTTTGTCCGCTTGCCCGTAATTTCAAAACAGGAATATCCCAACCAGCTTATATCCACAATCGCTGTTGATTGTAGCATGGGGGCCCAGAAGGGTCAAACATCTCGTATGGTATGATAGTAATGATGAGGGTGGTCTTGATTGCCGATATACACTCTAACCTTGAGGCCTTAAGGGCTGTTCTTGAGGACGCCGGGAGACGAGGATTTGATGAATTATGGTGCCTGGGCGATATTGTGGGCTATGGGCCGGATCCGGTAGAGTGTATTGAACTCCTCTTAGCTTACAACTCCAGGTGTGTTGCCGGAAATCATGACCTGGGGACGGTGGGTCTTCTTGACTTATCTAGTTTTAACCCTGAGGCTGCTACCATATGCCGCTGGACGGCTGGTAGACTTGATGAAGAAGCTGGAAAGTATCTTCGTGGTCTTCCCCTTAAGCTGGTGGAGAGTGATTTTACATTGGTTCACGGAAGTCCCCGAGAGCCTGTCTGGGAGTATATTCTTTCAGCGGCCCAGGCCAGGGAAAATCTGGTCAATTTTGATACTTCTATATGCGCTGTTGGCCACAGCCACATCCCAGCGGCTTATAGAAACGGTGTGGGTATTGCGTTTTTACCCGAGAAACCACTTCCCACTAATGGCCGCCTCATCATAAATCCCGGCGCCGTTGGCCAGCCCAGAGACGGAGACCCAAGGGCTAGCTATGCTGTTTATGACGACGAGTCAAGTAGTTTTGTCTTACACCGCGTGCCTTATGACATTAGGGCCGTGCAGCACAAAATGGCCGGCCTTTTATTTCCTGAGTGGCTTATTAAAAGACTGGAGTTTGGTATCTAGAAATGGAAACCAGGCGCATAAAAAAGGCCCTTGATAATTTAGACTTAAAGGCTAAAAAATCTCTGGGCCAGCATTTTCTTATCGATAGACACGCGCTGAGTAAGGTTGTTAAGGCCGCTGAGCTTGCGCCAGATGACCTGGTGGTGGAAGTTGGCCCCGGGCTAGGCGTCCTCACTAGGGAGCTTGCGGCAAGGGCCGGGCAGGTGATAGCAGTAGAAATAGACGGGCGAATGGTTTCTTTGCTGGAAGATGCGCTTCACGATTTTAATAATGTAAAGATTATTAGCGGAGATATCCTTGAGACCAATCTCAGCTTTTTGGAAACAGGGAGGCCTTACAAGGTGGTGGCCAACCTTCCTTATTATATTGCCTCGGCCGTCTTAAGATTTTTTTTGGAGGCCGAACACCAGCCAGAGTTGATGGTCACCATGGTCCAAAAAGAAGTGGCTCAGGAAATTGCTGCCCGTCCGGGTAAGATGGGCCTTTTAAGTGTGGCCGTTCAGGTTTATGCCCGACCCGAGATTATCTCTTACGTGCCGCCTTCTTCTTTTTATCCGCCGCCCAAGGTAAGCTCGGCCATCTTAAAGCTGGTACCCTATAGCGATCTACCGTTCGGTAGTGCTGATAGGGAAAGCTTTTTTAATGTAGTGAGGGCCGGCTTTCAGGGTAAGCGCAAGCAGATCGTAAATTCCCTTTCCCAGGGTCTGGGCCAGGATAAAGTTAATATCTTAAATCTGCTTTCAAGGGCGGGCCTTGAACCCCACCGACGGGCAGAGACGCTGAGCCTGGAAGAATGGCTAAAACTGTGGTCATGCTATGAGGAGATGTTAGGTGAAGGTGCTGGCTCCGGCTAAGGTAAACTTAAGCCTTGAGGTGAAGGGTCTCCTGCCTAATGGATACCACGAGATTACCAGCATCATGCAGACGATAGACCTCTGTGACATTCTTTCTTTTTATCCTTCTTCAGATATAGAGATTACCTCTGACCTTGCTAATTGGCGGGCCCAGGAGAGCTTGGTCTCTAAGGCGGTTGAGCTTTTAAGGGGGAAAAGCCCGAGGGGTGTGCGGATAGAAGTTCAAAAAAGGATACCCTTATCTTCAGGGTTGGGTGGTGATAGCAGTGATGCTGCGGCCACGCTTCTGGCCCTAAGCTCTTTTTGGGGTTTGGATTTACCTGGGGAGGAACTTAGAGCGCTTGCCATTAAGCTAGGTTCGGATGTTCCTTTTTTCATTCATAAGGGTACCGCCCTTGTTGAGGGTTACGGTGAAAAAGTGACCACTCTACCGGGACTGGGAGACTATTTCTTTATTCTTCTTTTTCCTGATATGCCGGTAGGTAAAGAAAAGACCAAAAGAATTTACAACCTTCTTAGCTCAGAGGACTACTCTGATGGCAGTTTTACTAATCAACTTCTTTCTCGGATAAAGTCCAGTAGCAAGATAGAAAGTAAAGACCTTTTTAATGCTCTGGGGAAGGTGGCCTTCAGGTTTTTTGACGGTCTTGAGGGCTATAAGATGGCTTTTCCTAAGCCAGAAGAGGTTCAGGTGGCCGGTTCGGGACCAACACTTTTTACTATAGAGCAGGACAAGTTAAAAGCCGAATCGCTCACTTGTGATTTAAGAATACGTGGATTTAATGCTCACCTTGCCGGGGTTTTCAGATGAAAGAGGCGTTGGCCATTTTTGTTGCCTATATTTTGGGCTCCATCCCCATTGCCTATATCGCTGGGCGAATAATTCGTGGCCAGGATATACGTCATATGGGTGGTGGGAACGTCGGTGCTCTAAATGTCGCCCGGGAGATCGGTTTGGCACCGGGCATCCTTGTTCTTCTGGCGGATATGGGCAAAGGTTATCTGTCAGTCCTCTTTGCTCGCTATCTCAGCGTTCCCCAGAGCATCATCCTGGCTAGTGGGGTGGTGGCGGTTGTGGGGCACAACTGGTCGGTCTTTCTTCGTTTCCATGGTGGTCGTGGTGCGGCGACTACTGCCGGGGTGCTGTTGGCTCTTGTTCCCCGGGAGGTGGGGCTGGTGCTTGCTATATTTCTACCAATATTTTTTCTTACCAACAATGTGGCCCTTGGTCTGGGGGTTAGCCTGGTTTTCCTGCCCCTGCTCATCTGGCTTTTTGGTAATGAACTGATAATTGTCTTTTACCCCCTGGTGTTATCGCTAGTGCTACTGGTGCGCTCACTCCCATCTTTTATTAAAGACTTAAGGAGCGGCAAAAATGTTTTGGTGGACCGTGAGTTTACCCGGTCGCAAAAAAGAAAACCTAAGGATTAAGCCACTTTTTGACAAACTGCTCTTCTTGCTCAGGGCTTGATATTTCCCCGTTAATCAGGGCTCTTCGTAGGGCCTCAAGGCATTCTCCTATCAAGGGGCCTTCTTTTAGCCCCAGCCTTTTTAGATCATCTCCTGAAAGAGACGGCCTGGTGAAGCGCAGTTTATCAAGGTATAGCTTTATCTTCTCGGCGTTTTTACAATCCGATACTAAAAGGTAGGCGGTGAGGGCTAAATCCGAGTAATCCTTTAGCTTCTCGTAAATCTGGCCTGGTGTGAGGGTATCTTCAAGGCTTATCTTTTTTAAGGCCCCGGTTTCCCGGATTATGCTGGCCGCTTTCTGGTTAAATTTTAAAAAATTGATCAGCCTTTCTTTTTCGGCGGGTGTTATATCCTTTAATAGAAGGGCCAGGTAAACTTCCTGAGGTGGTGTTGGGCCGTAGTATTCCCTTGCCCGGCGGAACCTTTCTGCAACTTCACCAGAGATACTTAGCTCTGGGCTAAGGTAACCCAGAAGGCCCAATTCCTCAGCTCTTCTCAGGGCTTTTTCGGGGCATTCCTCTTTTAAGATGCATTCCAGCTCGTACCTTAGCCGGTCACCGCTTATGGTCTTTAGCATTTCCAGATTTATTAAAAGTAAATCGAGGGTGTGCTCTTCTATCTTAAAGTTGAGCCTCTGTTCGTAGCGGACGGCCCGCCACATCCTGGTGGCATCGTCAACAAAGCTCCTATCGTGGAGGATGCGGATAAGGCCTTCTTTTAAGTCAGAATAGCCATTTGAAGGATCAATAAGAAGCCCCTCTCGGGGAGGGTTTAGACTTATGGCCATAGCATTAATGGTAAAATCTCGCCTTAAGAGGTCTTCTTCTATTCGTGCTGGTTCAACTACGGGCAGGGCTCCGGGGTGGGGATAGTGCTCTTTTCTTGCGGTGGCAAGGTCAAGGCTAAATTCTGGCCATTCAATCTTGGCGGTCAGAAAGTCATTAAAAATGGTGAGCTTGCCCGGCTTAAGGCTTTGGAGCTCTCGAGCTACCTTGATAGCATCTCCTTCCACCGCAATATCTATATCAACTGTCCTACGGCCCAGGAGAATGTCGCGCACAAAACCGCCAACCAGGTAAACCGGGTAGCCATGTTCCTGGCCTATTTGTTGGGCTTTTTTTATGGTGTCTTTAAAGCCGTCCGGGACCAGATTTTCTAGACTAAGCTTCACGATGTGGATTATAACACAGCGTACCTTTATAATAGAGAGCTAATGCTGGTAGCTATTGTGGGTATGGCCGGTGCCGGAAAGTCCGAGGTGGCAAAAATGTTTGCTCAGCAGGGCTTTTCTATAATTCGTTTCGGCGATCTGACCGATGAAGTAATAAGGGAGCAGGGCCTTCCATTAAATGAGGCCAATGAAAGCTCAGTCCGGGAGATGTTAAGGAATAAACACGGCATGGCGGCCTATGCTTTGCTTAACCTGCCCCGGATAGAGGAGGCTCTTGGCCGCTCCGATGTGGTTATTGATGGTCTTTACTCTTGGGAGGAGTATCTTTTCCTTAAGGAAAAATATGCCGGGGAGCTTGTGATGGTGGCCGTTTGGGCCTCACCGCAGACTCGTTATAAGCGCCTTGCCCAGAGGTCCAGGCGTCCGCTTTCGCTTGAGGAAGCAATGAGCCGTGACCGGTTTGAGATAGAGAAAGCCAATAAAGGAGGGCCCATTGCCATGGCCGATTTTACTCTGCTTAACGAATCGACTTTAGAAGACCTAAAGGCGGCCGCCCTACACATTATATCGGAGATGAGAAGTGCGACCAGAAGTTGACGAATATTTTCTAAAAGTGGCGGCGGTTGTGGCCGAGCGGTCCACCTGCCGGCGCCATCACATAGGGGCAGTGGCCGTAAAAGATAAACACATTCTGGCTACCGGATATAATGGGGCGCCCTCAGGTTTTAAGGATTGCCTTGAGCTGGGTTGCCTTCGGGATGAGTTGGGTATACCTTCAGGGACACGCCAGGAAATCTGTCGTGCCGTCCATGCCGAGCAGAATGTCATCATCCAGGCGGCTCTTCATGGTGTAAGTCTCGAGGGGGCAACGGTCTATGCCACCCATACTCCCTGCATTCTTTGCGCTAAGATGTTGGTAAACGCCGGGATAAAAAGATATGTCACCTTCGGCCATTATAACGATGATGCCTTTATCCCTCTTTTTAAGGACGCCGGAATAGCACTTGACATAAAGCCGCGCCCCGAGGCAGCGATCGGCTTTCTTGATTAACTTGGCATAAGCTTGATTTATATATTTTCGTTCTGGTAAGACCCATGGTAGGGCGTTGTGTCTTTACCCAGTGGTAGGAATATAAGCTGAAGAAGGCGGGCGTTTTGCTGGACCTCAAAACCCCTTTCATTATATATAACCATTAGCGCCTGTGAGCGTCCGGAGTAGCCGGCATCCCAGACAGCGGTATGAATGGTCACGCCCGAGCGAAGAAGACTGGAACGGGGTAACCCCAAGGCAGTAAGGTTACAGGGCAGGTGGACGATCTCGTTAAAGGTAATAATGTAAGCGCCGGGAACGAGATAAAGAAGGCCCGAGGTGTCAAAGGTAAGCGGCGCCTTTGCTGAGATGGTGCATACTTCCTTTTTTGTGGCGATTCTTCCCGCTGAGCTAAAGAGGGCTACTTCTCTTAGGGTGAGGTCAAAACCGTTGGGCTGTAACTGCTCGTCAAGTGTAAGGTATCCCTCAATAAGAGGAAGCTCCTTTCTTATAAGCTCGAGTATTTCTTCTCTGGAAAGGCAACCATACATTTTTAGTCGCTGATTATTCTAACATGGCTTTTAGGAGAGTTGCGATTTTTCTGGCTTGCTTAGCCCTTTCTTAAGAGATGTTTTGCTTTGGTAGAGGCTAGATTTTTTAAATGGGCGATAGAGGATTTGAACCTCTGACCCCCTGTGTGTAAGACAGGTGCTCTAACCGCTGAGCTAACCGCCCAAAATCAAAGCTATTTTAGCCCTAAAAGTGAATCTTGTAAAAACAGGACTCTTGTTTCGCTTAATTTGGTGTTGACATTAGGAAATTTGCTTCATAGTTATGAGCTTGATGCGGCTGGTGAAGGAAAAGCCCCACTTAGCTCATCTATCGGGGCAGAATCATCAGCATTTCATCGGGGTCGCCGATTGCCTGATGCTCTCCTTTCAGGTACATTATCCCCACCAGGGCGCAGGTAACTGCGTCAAGCTCGTGGCTGCTCATATTGCTGGCAAGATTTCTAACATCTACCAGCCTGAGACCCTCTGCTAGTTTGTCCAGCCCCTTTCCCTTCCTTGGTATGTGCAGTATATCCTGGGCTGCTCCCGGATAAGTTTCAATAACTGTCAGTCCCTTACTTTCCAGAACCATTCTCATTGCTATACCTCTCTTCGTGAGTTGCCTCATGGGGCCCAAGGTAAGAGGGAAGAATTTAATTCCCATCCTCAGAAGCGTCCTGTCGCATTCTCTTAGGTGAACATTATTCTGTTTTTCTAGGGATTCTCTGCCATGAGGCAGGGCTAACGGAGCATCAATGGCTACCACGTCAGGCTTAACCTCGATTATCTGCCGAATAATATCGTCATCGGTGTAGGCCAGGCAGGTGTTGACATAAAGGTTGCCATCCATCACGCATACTCCCGTGGGCCGGGATGCAACTCCGGCGAGGTCAATTCCTATAGCTTTCATCTATCCTTCTTAGCTCAAACTTGAGTGGTTTTTAGGGTCTTAACTGCTCTGATAGAAGATTTGGTTTCAGCAATAATATTATTGCCACACTGATCATCCATACTGACCACGGTAACATTGAGAGTAATTGCGGAATAGCTCCACCCTGCCATGGCCAGGGAGCCAATTGCAGGCCAATTATCAATATGGCAGTAGCAAGGCTGAAAATGGCTAAGGTTAGCTTGCCATATTTTGCTAAAGAAAGACCTAAAGTAAAGACTCCTAGGGGCATGAGAATAAAGAAAGCTCCAGAGGCAATATTGTGGGGGAGAGCATGGCTACGCGGGACCAAACCTATAATAGCTAACGCTACCGAGCCCAAACTAAGAGTTAGGATGCCTAAGCGTTCCAAAGTTTGCCATAAGGGCAAACTTTTTCCCAGACCTATGATAAATATCATTGTGAGTATGGCAGTTAAAACCAGACCGCCGTTAAAGAAGATTTTGCCTGGGCCTTCCAGGCCGAGTAGGCTTAAATTTTCTTTGGTCCACTGAAACCAGGGCGATTTTTGATATGCTATCCGTGTAAATGTCAGAGCCACAAATGGTGCAGCTAGGCCGCAGATTCTGCTGAAGACTAAAGTATTAAATTTCATTCCGTGAAGTTAACTCTGCCTCAGAGCTGTTCCGCTAGCTGGGGCTCTGGATCCGCTCGATTTCTACATATTGGTTGGTAAAGTTCATTACTTAGATCCCGGTGGTTATCATGACAGGCTAGAAGACTTTGGTCAGGCTTACAATGGCCTAAGTGCCTATGGCGCGCTTGGCGGGATTCGAACCCGCGACCTCAGCCTCCGCAGGGCTGCGCTCTATCCAATTGAGCTACAAGCGCCTACTGCCGAAGGGGAGATTTGAACTCCCATGCCCTTACGGACACTACGCCCTGAACGTAGCGCGTCTGCCATTCCGCCACTTCGGCCCACTCAGCATTATAGATAGCGCGGTATTTACTGTCAACGATAGATTAGTTTTATTTAGGGTACTTCTGTTCCTGACTTAAAAGGGTCAAAGCAGCCTGTCTTTACATTTGGGCCACGAGTGTTTTACTGGCAGGAGCCGAGGTGCGATTGAAGTTTTATTCGGGTACTTCCTTAGCTTCTCCTAACAGCATGTTATCGATTAGCCTGATTTTTCCTATTTTTACAGCAACCAGCACAAAGGCCGGTCTTTCTATTCTTTCAAGTTCATCCAGTGTCTCGGCATCGGCGATACTGACGTAGTCTATGCTGATTAACGGTTCACTTCGCAGCACACTTTCCACGGCGCCCTTTATCCTTGCTGTGTCCTTTTCGCCAGCCTGCCACACCTCCTCGGCTTTTTTAAGGGCCTGATAGATTACACCGGCCTTTTGGCGTTCCTCGGGGTTAAGGCGGGCATTTCGGCTGCTCATGGCCAAGCCGCTTGGCTCACGGACTATAGGCTGAATTGAGATTTTAGTGTCCATATTAAGGTCTTGGACCATCTTTTTAACGATAATGGCCTGCTGGATGTCTTTTTGCCCAAAGTAGGCCCGATCGGGTTGGATGATATTAAACAGCTTGGTGAGTATAGTGGTTACCCCGCGGAAATGGCCCGGCCTTGATGCCCCTTCAAGTTTACTGGACAGGTTCCCAACTTCAACCCAGCTACCAAATCCTGGCGGGTACATTTCGACTACCTCAGGCATAAATACGGCGTCAACATTTTCATTTGCTAGCATCTGGATATCTCGCTCGGTATTTCGGGGGTAATGCTTGAGGTCCTCGTCGGATTCAAACTGGGTTGGGTTTACGAATATGCTGACAATAACCGAGCTATTCTCGGCCCTGGCTTTTCTAACCAGTGACAGATGTCCCTGGTGAAGATAGCCCATAGTAGGTACGAAGCCCAGCGTTCCTTTAAGAAGCGGCCTTAGTTCTCTAATCTCCTTTACAGTGGTAGCTATCTTCACTCAAGTCCCTCGATTTCTCTTGGATCAACGCCGATGCTTTCCTTTTCAGTAGGAAAAGTACCCTCCTTCACCTCCTGGCAATAGAGCGTAACCGCAGTAGTCATGATATCGGCTATATGGGCATATCTTTTGGCATGGTGGGGAATAAAATCCGGGTCAAGCCCCAGTATGTCGCTTATAACCTGTACCTGACCATCGCAGTCTGCCCCGGCGCCGATGCCTATTGTGGGAATAGAGAGTTTCTGGGTAATGAGGTTGGCTAGAGGGGAGGGCACAAGCTCAAGGACAACCGCAAAAGCGCCTGCTTCTTCCAGTGCTCGGGCGTCTTCTAGTAGCATCTTGGCCCGCTCCCGAGTTTTCCCCTGCGCCTTAAAGCCCCCGAACTCATAGATATACTGGGGGGTGAAGCCTATGTGGCCCATGACCGGTATGCCGGCTAAGGTAATCGCTCTGACCTTATCAGCCACATTTACGCCGCCCTCGAGCTTAACGCCCTGGGCGCCACCTTCTTGGACCAGGCGGGCGGCGTTGCTTAAGGCCTGCTCGATGCTTAAGTGATAAGTCATGAAAGGCATATCAGCAATGATGAAGGCGTTTTTAGCCCCTCGGGTTACAGCTTTAGTATGGTGGAGTATGTCCTCCATAGTGACTGGTATGGTTGTCTCATAGCCCAGCATGACCATGCCAAGGCTATCTCCTACCAGTATAAGTGGCATGCCGCACCGGTCAACAATCTTAGCCGTGGTGTAATCATAGGCGGTGAGCATAACAATCTTCTCACCTCGTAGCTTCATTGCCTTTAGCTGGTTAATATCAAAGCGCATAAAGGCCTCCTGTTTCCCTGGCTGGGCCAGCCGCCAGAATAGAATTGTCCTTGTTAACGTGTACTATGGTGGGTATAAAAGAGCCTAATTCCGTTTCATCAAACTGGGCATAGGTCATAATGATAACCGTATCACCTTTTTTGGCCAGGCGGGCAGCGGCGCCATTTAAGCAGACCTCACCTTTTCCGCCCTCAATAGCATAGGTGGTAAACCTTGCCCCACTATTAAGGTTTACCACCTCAATTTGTTCATAAGGCAGGATATCGGCTATCTTCATCAGTTCTTTGTCCAGGCTGAGGCTCCCTTCATAATTAAGGTTGGTAGCAGTGACCCGGGCGCGGTGAATCTTACTTTTGAGCATGGTCAGGCGCATCTTACCTCCTTTAGTAGTTCTTTTTCTTCAGATGTAGTCCTTGCCTTAAGAAGTATGTCTTCTATCTCTTGGGCTTTTTCAGAGCTGAGCCTTCCTTTTTCCAGGGCTACCGGAAGCGTCTTTAAACCGAGTTCACAATAGCTTGGGATGGTCTCGGGGGCCTTTTGTCTTAAGACGGCGAGGTGTTTTCTTATCGTCTCCTTGTCACCACGGGAGATTGGCCCGGTAAGGCACTCGGGTAAACCTATCTCCTCTATGTTTTTAACTGTGCCTTTGATGAGAGGAAGTAAGGCCCTGGTGGCTTCTTCTCTGGGAAAACCTATCTTTCCCCAGAGTTCCTGGGCAATATTAATAAGGGTGACGAGATAGTTGGAAGCAAAGACGGCGGCAATGTGATAGATTGGCCAGTCCTCTTTTTCTAGCTCAATGTACCCCTGGCCGATGGTGTTGGCTATTTCTTTTAGAACCTCTTTTAGGGCTCCTTCAGCCTCAATGGCAAAGGTGACATCTTTAAGATTTTTCTCCCGGGCAGCGGCAAAAGTCTGCAATGGATGGAAGACCCCTGTGCTGGCCCCTGAGTTTTGAGCAGCATCAAGCAGCTTGCTTGAGTAGGCACCACAGCAATGGGCGGCGCTTTTCTCAGGAGACCACTTAAGGCTACCCGCTACCCGGGCTATCACGTCATCAGGAGTGGTAATAAAGATGAGGTCGGTATTATCTACAACCTCCTGGCCTGTGGCAAAAGCTTTGCATCCCGGGATTATGCTGGCTAGCTTCTGGGCTGAACTTAAGTGGAGACTTGAAATGGCTGTCACTTTGTAGCCGCTTTTGGTGAGGGCCTTAGCCAAGGCGTTGCCCACAGTGCCGGCGCCGATAAAGCCTATTCTTAGCCCCCTAGCTTTTAAGGCAAAAAAGACCCCCCTTATCTCGGGAAAGCCTTCTCGGGAGCTTTCTAATTTGCCGTCTCGGTCAACCGATCCAAGCGACATCTAACCTTACTTTAAACCTTTCTTGCTGCCCTTAGGTCAGCAGATAAATGGGATTATATGCCTGAGGAAGCGGTTTGTCAAAAAGCATGTGGCTAACGTACGGAGCAGGGCGTGCGTTACCCTTAGTAGGGTTATTAGCTTTCTCCGGGAGTTGTCCGAACGGCTGATTTTATAATCGGGCATATCAACCGGCTGCTCGGTGAAAATTTTGCCCCCTTACCTACACACCTCGGAAAATCAGCACTAAGGTAAAGCGGACTATCTCTTGCGGGAGATTTTGGCTTTGTTCAATGTCATCATCTCCTTCATGGTGGCAAATTCGTTGAACAATTAGAGGGTGACAAAATCGTAGGACATCAACATAGCATATACGCTATTTGACACCCCTCTTCTTGTTATGCTATTATTCCAAATTGCTGTTTAGTTCTAAGCTCTGGATAGCAAAGGATGAACATGGTTCATCCTTTATTGTTGTCCAAGATGAAGATAAAGGAGATAAAGTTTGCCTACTATAAATCAATTGGTACGAAGAGGGCGCAATAGGCCGGAAAAGAAAATAAAGGCACCGGCCCTGCACTTCTGGTTTAACGCTCAAAAAAATAAGCTTGAGGAAGGTGAAGGCTCTCCTCAAAAGAGGGGTGTTTGTCTCCAAACAAAGACCATGACTCCCAAAAAGCCGAACTCTGCCCTGCGCAAGATAGCCAGGGTGAGGTTGACCAACGGCATTGAGGTGACTGCTTATATACCTGGCGAAGGGCATGAACTTCAGGAGCACTCGGTAGTCTTGGTGAGGGGTGGGCGTGTCCCCGATCTTCCCGGCGTGCGCTATCATATTGTTCGTGGTTCTCTTGATGCTACTGGAGTGGCTAAGAGGCGCCAAGGCCGTAGTAAGTATGGCGCCAAGAAGCCTAAGAATGACAAAGGGTCCTAGGGTGAGGAGTAAATATGCCAAGACGCGGTAACATTGAAGTAAGAAATATTCAGCCGGATGCCAAATATAATAGTGTTCTGGCAGCCAGGTTGATAAATAAGATTATGCTGAACGGTAAAAAAGCTACGGCAGAGTCTATTGTCTATGGTGCTTTAGAGATTATCGGTCAGCAGGAAAAGAAGGACCCCCTGCCGGTTTTAGAACAGGCAATTAAAAACGCTACACCTTTACTTGAAGTAAAGCCCAGGCGTGTCGGTGGGGCAACCTATCAGGTGCCGGTTGAAGTTAGAGCCGGTAGAGACACTACCCTTGCTATGCGCTGGATTATTAATGCCACTCGGGCCCGCTCGGGAAGGTCGATGTCTGAAAAGCTAGCGGCCGAGCTTAGTAGCGCCGCTTTGGGGCAGGGAGCTGCGGTAAAGAGGCGTGAGGATACGCATAAGATGGCCGAAGCCAACAGGGCCTTTGCCCATTATAGGTGGTAGCGGTGGTGAAACATTCTGGTGTAAGTGATACTCAGGCGGATTCAATGGTAGAAGATTTAATGGGCAAGGCTGTTGCTTTGGACCACATCCGTAATATAGGTATCATTGCTCACATTGATGCTGGTAAAACAACAACTACTGAGCGCATACTTTATTACACTGGCCGGACTTATAAGTTGGGAAATGTGGATGAAGGCACCACTGTTACCGACTGGATGGAACAGGAAAGGGAGCGTGGTATAACCATCGTTGCTGCCGCCATAACATGCCATTGGAAGGGCTATCGGTTCAATATTATCGATACTCCCGGACATGTAGATTTTACGGCTGAAGTGGAACGCAGTCTCAGGGTATTGGATGGCGGTATAGTCGTATTTGATGCCGTGGCCGGTGTTGAGGCCCAGTCAGAGATGGTCTGGAGGCAGGCCGACCGCTATGGCGTCCCCAGAATCTGTTTTATAAACAAGATGGACAGGGTTGGGGCTAACTTTGATGAGTGTATTAATATGATAAAGACCCGTCTTGGTGCTAACCCGGTGGCCATACAGATGCCCTTGGGGAGTGAGAGCAGTTTCTACGGTGTAGTTGATCTGGTGGAGAATAGGGCCTGGGCCTTTGACACCGAAATTGACGTTCCTCCCAAGGAAATAGCCATACCAGATAAAGATAAAGCTGTTCAGTACCGTCAGAAGCTTATAGAGACTCTGGCCGAGCAAGACGATGAGATTTTGGGTCTTTACCTGGATGGTTCGGAGATTGGCCCGGATGATTTAAGAGCTGCCCTGAGGCGTTTGACTGTCGGCAGCAAGATAGTGCCAGTCCTCTGTGGCAGTGCTTTGAAAAATCAGGGGATACAGCCACTCTTGGATGCTGTGACCTACTATTTGCCTTCGCCTTTAGATATGCCTCCAGTTAGGGGCACTGATCCTAAGACGGGTACCGAAGTACTGAGGATGCCAAGCCCGGATGAACCTTTTACTGCCTTAGCCTTCAAAGTGGTCATGGACCCCTGGAGAGGGCGCCTCGTTTATATACGGGTTTACTCCGGTAGCTGTAAGGGAGGCGCTGGTGTTCTTAACTCAACTCAGGGAAAAATGGAACGCATAGGACGCCTTTACTTAATGTATGCCAACCAACAAGAGGAAATTGACGAGGCTTTTACAGGGTCTATTGTGGCGGCTCAAGGTCTTAAGAATACCTTAACTGGGGCCACTATTTGTGATGCGGCTAACCCAATTCTTCTGGAACCGATTCGCTTCCCCGCGCCAGTCATCTCCGTAGCTATTGAACCTAAGTCCAGGGCTGATCAGGATAAGCTTGATAATGCGCTGCAGAGCCTGGCCGAAGAAGACCCAACCTTTAAAGTTACGTTTAACGAAGAGACGGGCCAGACTATTATATCGGGCATGGGAGAGCTGCATCTTGATGTGCTGGTTAAGCGACTGGTCAGTGAATATAAAGTGATGGCCAATGTTGGAAGATCGAGAGTGGCTTACCGGGAGACGATTATGCAGCCGGCCAGAGGCGAGGGCAGATTTATCCGGCAGACAGGCGGGCATGGTCAGTACGGCCATGTATGGATAGATGTTTCGCCTCTGGAAAGAGGCTCCGGCTTTGTTTTTGTGGACCAGACGAAGGGAGGTATTATACCCCGAAACTTTGTTCAGGCCACCGAGCAGGGTATCAGAGAAGCCCTGGAAGGCGGAGTATTTGCCGGTTATCCCATGGTTGATATTCAGGCCACCTTGTTTGATGGTAGTTATCATGAGGTCGATTCTTCGGAGATGGCCTTTAAGATGGCTGGTTCACTAGCGCTTAAAAATGCTGTGGCTAAGGCGAGGCCAATTTTGCTTGAACCAGTTATGAAGCTAGAAGTAGTAACCCCCGAACAATTCTTGGGGGATATTATTGGTGACCTTAATTCCCGGCGGGGCCATCTACTTGCTATTGAGGCCAGGGGTTCTACTACTCTTGTTAAGGCTATTGTTCCTTTGGGGGAAACATTTGGCTATGCTACTGTGATCAGGTCTTTAACACAGGGGCGGGCAACTTATTCTATGGAATTTAATGCCTATCAGGAAGTACCCGCTGAGCTGGTAGAGCAGATTCTTAAGGGAGATAGATAAAAAATCAGGTGAAATATGGCTAAGCAAAAGATTCGCATAAAACTCAAGGCTTTTGATCATAGACTATTAGATCAGGCGGCTGTTCAGATTGTGGATGCTCTGGAAAAAAGTGGGGCTATTATCTCCGGGCCTATACCGCTGCCGACCAGAATAAAGCGTTATAGCGTGATACGCTCCTCGTTTATTGATAAAGACTCACAGGAGCAGTTTGAAATAAGGACCCACAGCCGGATTATTGATGTTGTGGAAACGACATCCAAAACGGTAGATGCTCTGACCAATTTGAATTTGCCGGCCGGAGTTGGCATTTCTATAAAGACTTTAGGTGGATAAGATGTTTTTTTACAGCATTGGACGCAAAGTTGGAATGATGCAGCTCTTTGATAAAGATGGCTATGCTCAGGGTGTAACTGTTGTTGAAGCCGGGCCATGCGTTGTTACCACTGTTAAGGACCTGCCGAAGGATGGTTATCGTGCAGTTCAGCTTGGCTTCGGCGAGGCTGAGCATTTGAATAAGCCCTTAGCAGGTCATCTCAAAGGGCAGGGCAAATTCAAGTATCTGCGGGAGTTCAGGGTTATTGATATTTCAGATGTTAAAGTAGGCGATAAGGTAGAGGCCGGTATTTTTAAGCCTGGCGAGAGGGTTAATATTATCGGTATCTCTAAGGGTAGGGGATTTGCCGGTGTTGTTAAGAGGTATGGTTTTGCCGGTGGCCCCAAAACCCATGGGCAATCAGACCGACAAAGAGCTCCTGGCTCTATCGGTTCGACCACCACGCCAGGAAGGGTCTTAAAGGGGCATCGTATGGCGGGCCACATGGGCGATAGGCGTGTAACGGTCAAAAATATCCGAGTATTTGATGTTGACCTATCGCGTAACTTGCTTTATCTTGTAGGGGCGGTGCCTGGGCCAGATAATGGTCTGGTACTTATAAGAAAAGTTGAGGAGAAAGGTTAATGCTTCTTCCTGTGTATAGCGCAAGCGGTGAAGAAAAGGGTACAGTCGAGGTGAGCGACTTCGTCTTCGGCGTTCCTTTTCATGAAGCCTGTGTTCATCAGGCAATGGTGAGGCAACTGGCCAATGCCAGACAGGGCACGGCGGCTACCAAGACGCGCGGTATGGTGTCGGGGAGTACTAGAAAGCTTTATGCCCAGAAACATACTGGACGGGCGAGAGCCGGCAGCCGGCATTCACCGGTGAGGCGTGGTGGTGGCGTAGCTTTTGGCCCCCAGCCCAGAGATTACCGCCAGGCTATGCCTAAAAAGATGCGACGATTAGCTATCAGGTCTCTTCTTTCTGAAAAGGCCTCATCCGGAGCCATTAAAGTATTACAAGGTCTTGGCTTAAAAGAAGTAAGTACCAATGGCATGGCAAAGCTACTTTCTGTTTTGAACATTGGCAAGTCGGTGATTCTGGCCACCCAGGACGTAAAGCCCGAGGTAGTTCTTTCGGCCCGAAATCTGCCTGGTGTCAAAGTTACGTTAGCAAGGTTACTCAATGTGGTTGATCTTTTGTCTTATGATGTGCTTATCCTGACGGATGATGCCGTACACCAGATTGAAAATACCTGGGGAGAACGAGGTTAGGATGCCTGATTTTGGGATTATAAACAGGCCACTTATAACCGAAAAGGGAAATCTACTTCAATCAGAAGGGAAGTATGTTTTTATTGTTTCTGGTAGGGCAAACAAGCACCAGGTCAAAGAGGCAGTTGAAGGCCTATTTAATGTCAGTGTGCTTGAAGTAAATATGATCAATGTGAAGGGCAAGGCTAAAAGAATGGGCCCGCGGAAGGTTTCAGCTCCTGATAGGAAGAAAGCAATTGTTACACTTAAGCCTGGAGATAAAATAGAAATTTTTGAGGGGGTATAGTGCCACTTAAGGAATATAAACCAACTTCTCCTGGACGGCGCTGGGCCACAGGTTATACTTTCGAAGAGATAACCCGGGGAGAGCCGGAGAAGTCTTTGACCCTCCCGGCAGTCAAACGCGGCGGGCGTAATAACCAGGGCAAGGTCACCGTGAGGCATCGTGGCGGTGGCGCCAGGCAGAGAATAAGGATTATTGACTTTAAACGTGATAAGAAGGGTATACCGGGTAAAGTGGCCAGTATTGAGTATGACCCGGGGCGCAGTGCCAGAATAGCCCTTATAAATTACGTTGACGGTGAGAAGCGCTATATCTTAGCCCCCGATGGGCTTAAGGTGGGTGATATATTGATGGCCGGCGAGAACGCCGAAATGAGGCTAGGTAATGCCTTGCCCCTTTCTCGAATAGCCGTTGGCACAATGATTCACAATATTGAGATTGAGCCGGGCCGTGGGGGGAGATTGGTACGCGGAGCGGGTACGGCGGCTCAGCTTCTGGCCAAAGAAGACGAATACGTTCTGGTCAGATTGCCATCGGGTGAGATAAGGCGTATTCGCAGTGAATGCTACGCCACTATCGGGCAGTTAGGTAATCTTGAGCATAAGAACAGGAGTCTGGGTAAAGCTGGCAGGAAGAGATGGCTTGGCTGGCGTCCCGTGGTGCGAGGTTCAGCGATGAGCCCTCGAGACCATCCCCATGGTGGTGGCGAAGGGCGCTCTCCGATTGGACTTCCTGGCCCAAAAACACCTTGGGGTAAGCCAGCTCTTGGTTATAAGACAAGGAAAGAGGGTAAATATTCGGACAGATTGATTGTCCAGAGGCGGAGTAAATAATATGTCACGCTCAGTTAAGAAGGGTCCAGCTATAGACTCTAAACTAATGAAGAAAGTCGAGAAGGTGCGGCGCTCGGGGGAGAAGACAGTGATCAAAACCTGGGCCAGATGGTCAACTATAACTCCGGAGATGCTCGGTTTAACCATTGGTGTGCATGACGGTCGCCGTCATGTCTTGGTTTACATAACTGAGAATATGGTTGGGCATCGCCTTGGAGAGTTTGCTCCTACCAGAACGTTCAAAGGCCATGGCACCAAGGCCGAGACGGTAGCGTAGGTGTATTATGCAAGTCCGTGCAGTAGCTAAAAATACTGGAATTTCAGCCAAAAAAATCAGGCCTATCATCAATATGATAAGAGGCAGAAAGGTTACCGAGGCTATGAATCTGCTCGAGTTTACGCTATCACCATCGGCTAAGGTGGTGGCCAGGGTAATCCGTTCGGCATCGGCGAATGCGGAGAACAATTTCCAGATGGACCCGGCAAGTTTGAAGGTGTTGAGGATCACCGCTGATGATGCGCCTATGGTTAAGCGTTTTCAGCCCAGGGCCAGAGGAAGGGCTGATCGCATACTCAAAAGGTCCAGTCATATCAGTGTGGTTGTTTCGGACGAGGAGGCTTAATGGGTCGTAAGGTTCATCCGATTGGTTTTCGACTTGGTGTTATCAAAGATTGGAATTCCAGATGGTATGAAGAAGCCGGTTATACTGATAATCTGCATGAGGATGTGGCCGTCAGGAAGGCTATAAATGGCGCTTATGCTGACGGGGGCATATCCCGCATAGAGATAGAGCGTCAGCCTGCCCAGGTAACAGTGATGGTGCATACCTCTCGTCCGGGAGTAGTAATCGGGCGTAGCGGACAACGCATTGACGAAACCAGGCGTCTTCTTGCTGGCCTTACCGGAAAGAAAGTACAGCTCGAAGTGCGTGAGATTCAGCAGCCGGAGCTCGATGCTTATCTTGTGGCCCGAATGGTGGCCGATCAAATTGAACGCCGTGTGGCCTACCGGCGAGCCATGAAACAATCTGTTTTCAGGGTAATGCAGGCGGGAGCGCTGGGTGTCAGGATAAGATGTTCCGGCAGGCTTGGTGGAGCTGAGATAGCCCGCACGCAGGTTATGCAGCAGGGACGTGTGCCGTTAAACACATTGCGCTCTGATATAGACTATGGGTTTACTGAGGCCCAGACCCTTATGGGCAAGATAGGTGTTAAAGTCTGGATTTATCGGGGCGATATTCTCCCCCAACTTGAGGAGTCGCCTGCTGAGGAGACAAAGCCCCTTGCGGCTGCTACCGATGCGCCGGTGACGTCAGCTCCAGAAGTCCAGACAGCTGAAAATGTTACTTCAGAATAAAGGAAGGACATATGTTACAACCTAGTCGAGTTAAATATCGTAAAGTCCACCGGGGGCGTATGAGCGGTGAGGCTATTGCTGGTTCTACCTTAAGTTTCGGTGATGCTGGGCTACAAGCTCTTGAGCCGGCATGGGTAACCAGCCGCCAGATCGAGGCTGCCCGCATAGCGATAACGCACTACTTTAAACGCGGTGGGCAGGTATGGGTTCGTATATTTCCCGATAAACCGATAACTAAGAAACCGGCTGAGACAAGAATGGGGAGTGGCAAGGGTGATGTTGATCATTGGGTAGCGGTGGTCAAGAGAGGACGGATAATGTTTGAGGTTGGCGGTATAAGCCAGGAGATGGCCAGGGAAGCTTTGCGGCTTGCTTCTTCCAAATTGCCGCTCAAGNNAAAGATTGTATATCGGGAGGGGGAACTTGAAACCGCAGGAAGTTAGAGCCTTGAGCCAGGCGGAATTAGACGATAGACTTGAAAAGAGCCGCCGTCAGCTGGCTAATCTCCGCTTTAAAGCGGCGGCGCGCCAGCTTAAAAATCCCAATGAAATTTTGTGGTTAAAGCGCGATATCGCCAGGATGGAGACTGTAAAACGGGAGAGGGAGGGATAGCATGGCTCAAAGAAGCATGGTAGGCCGCGTGGTGAGTAATAAAATGCAGAAAACGGTGATTGTGGAAGTAGAGAAAACCAAGCGTCATCCTCTTTATAAAAAAATCTATCGTCAGGCGGTCAGGTACAAGGTCCACGATGAGAAAGGTGAGGCCAGAGTTGGCGATAGCGTTACCATTGTCGAGACGCATCCTTTATCGAAGGAAAAAAGGTGGCGGTTGATGGAAATTACCAGAAAAGCGCATACTACTGAGGCCAATAAAAAATGATTCAGACTTACACTAGATTAAAAGTAGCCGATAATACCGGTGCCAAAGAGATTATGTGTATCAATATTCCCGGCGGTTCTGGTAAGAAGAGAGCAAAGGTCGGCGATGTGGTTGTTTGCTCAGTCAAAAAAACTGTGCCAGCCTCACCCCTAAAAAAGGGTGAGGTTGTTAAAGCGGTGGTAGTCCGTGCATCTCAACCTTATCGACGCCCTGATGGTACTTATATAAGGTTTGATGATAATGCGGCGGTGATTCTGGACAGCACCCTTAATCCCAGGGGTACGCGCATCTTCGGTCCGGTAGCCCGGGAATTAAGGGAGAAGAATTTCACCAAAATCATATCGCTGGCTCTTGAAGTTTTGTGAGGTTGGAATGAAAGTAAGGAAGAATGATACGGTCATGGTTATGACGGGCAAAGACAGGGGCAAAAAGGGCCGAGTGCGATTTGTCTTCCCTAAGAAAGAGAGATTAATTGTTGAGGGCGTAAACATGATTAAGAAGCATACCAGAGCAGTTGGCGGCATAAGGCAGGCCGGTATCCTGGAACGAGAAGCCCCAATGCATATTTCCAACGTCATGCTGGTTTGCCCTAAGTGCAATAAATCAGTGCGAGTAGGTTTCAGATTCTTGGAAGATGGCCGTAAGGTTCGCTTTTGTAAACGATGCCAAGAGGTGGTTGATTAGAATGCCTCAACTTGAAGATTTTTATAAGAGCGAGGTTGCCCCTAAGCTCATGGAGCGTTTTGACTATACCAATGTTATGGAAGTTCCCCGTGTGGAGAAGGTTGTTCTCAGTATAGGGTTGGGCGAGGCTATTCAGAACCCTAAAGCGGTAGAAATGGCAACGGCTGACCTGGCTGCTATTTCCGGTCAGCGGCCGGTTGTTACCAGAGCCAAACATTCCATCTCTAGCTTTCGGCTTCGTGCCGGTATGCCTATCGGCGTAATGGTCACATTGCGTGGCAAAAGGATGTACTATTTTCTTGACAAATTGATGAATATTGTACTGCCGCGCATAAGAGACTTTCAGGGTGTTACTGACTCGTCTTTTGACGGTCGCGGCAATTACACCCTTGGTCTTACTGACCAGACTATTTTCCCTGAGATTGAGTACGAGAAGGTTGACAAGTTGCGAGGTCTGGCCATTTCCATCGTCACTACTGCTGGTAGTGATGATGAGGGCCGGGCACTCCTGGAAGAACTTGGGATGCCCTTTACTAAGGAGAGAATCACATATGGCAAGCAAAGCTAAAATGCTAAAGGCGCAAAAGCAGCCCAAATATAAAGTGAGGCATCGTAATAGATGTCGAATATGCGGCCGTCCGCGGGGGTATATCAGGTTATTTGGTGTTTGTCGTATATGCTTCCGTCGTATGTCGCTGGATGGTAATGTGCCTGGCGTTAGAAAGTCGAGCTGGTGAGGTTAGAGTATGATTACTGATCCGATAGCAGATATGCTGACTCGTCTTCGCAATGCCGCGATGGCCGGCCATGAGTCGGTACTTATTCCAGCATCTAAGATGAATATGAGTATTATCCACATATTGAGACAAGAGGGGTTTATCCAGGCATATGAGATGGTGGGCACAAAAAATCGCCGTGCCGTTAAGGTCACACTTAAGTATGAGGCAGGGAAAGAACCTCTTATAAGGGGGCTTAAGAGAGTTAGTAAACCGGGGCTAAGATTGTATGTTGGCAGAGATGAGATCCCCCGGGTTTACGGTGGGCTTGGTCTGGCCATTGTCTCAACCTCAAAAGGAGTGATGGCTGGTTATAAAGCAAGGCGCCAGGGGCTTGGCGGCGAACTAATATGTTATATATGGTAGGGTTGAGCTATGTCTAGAATAGGTAAGATGCCGATTAAATTGCCTTCGGGGGTGGCCATTAAGATTGATGGACAGGATGTTACCGTTAGCGGCCCGAAGGGCATGCTTAGAAGGACTCTTAATCCCGCTATTGGGATTGAGGTTAATGGAGACGTGGTGCAATTAACCAGACAGAGTGATGACAGGTATACTAAGGCCTTGCATGGTCTGGTGCGTAGTCTTCTGGCCAATATGGCTGAAGGCGTCAGCCATGGTTTTGAAAAGGAGCTTGAGATTGTGGGTGTTGGGTATAGAGTAGAACAAAGCGGTGAGAATATTGTCCTTAAGATTGGGTTTTCACACCCGGTGGTTGTTCAGCCGATGGGTGGTGTCTCCCTTACTGCTGTAGGGACTAATAAAATAAAGGTAAGCGGGGCTGATAAAGAGACCGTGGGCCAGATGGCAGCTAATATACGGGCTATATCGCCGCCTGATAGCTACAAGGGTAAGGGTATCAGGTATGCCGGTGAAGTAATTAAGCTCAAGGCGGGTAAAGCCGGCAAGGCTATCGGAGGGAAGAAGTAGGAATGACAAAGGCAGATTCAAGGGCGTTGCGCTTAAAAAGGCACCTTCGGATAAGAAAACAGGTCTTTGGGACACCAGATAGACCGAGACTTTCGGTTTTTCGAAGCCTTGATCATCTCTATGTCCAGTTAATCGATGACGTATCGGGGCATACTATTTTATCGGCCTCTACACTGGAAGCGGACGTAAAAGATTCCCTGGCCGCTAAAACAAAAACAGAGCAAGCTGTTATTATTGGCTCTCTTATCGGTAAGCGGGTTCTTGAGCGTGGTATCTTGGAAGTTGTTTTTGATCGCGGCGGCTATAAATACCACGGCCGAGTGAAAGCTTTAGCCGAAGCCGCACGTAATGAAGGTCTAATATTCTAGGAGATTCTATGGAAGAAAAATTGATAAAGTCGGATGAATTAGCACTGAGTGAGAATCTGGTGGCCATTAATCGTGTGGCTAAGGTACTTAAGGGCGGTAAACGTATCAGCTTCCAGGCACTGACGGTTACCGGTGATAACCAGGGTCATGTGGGTGTTGGTCTGGGTAAAGCCAATGAGGTGCCAACAGCGATTGCCAAGTCTGGAGTTAATGCCAGGCGGAATGTGACCAAGGTTGAGCTTAAGGGCAATACCATCCCCCATGAGGTCAGAGCTAAGTATGGAGCAAGTCGTATCCTGCTTAAGCCAGCAGTGCCAGGTACTGGTATTATTGCCTGTAGTACTGTTAGTGCTGTTGTCGAAGCGGCTGGGGTGAAGGATGTCTTGACCAAGGCCTCTGGCAGCACTAATCCGATAAACCTCACAAGGGCCACCCTTCTTGCTTTGAAGATGCTAAGAGATCCCCAGAAAGAGATCGCTAAAAGAAAAAAGAGTGGTGTGGAGGAGGTCGTAGATGGGAGCGAGAATTAAAATTACCTGGACCAAAAGCTCTATAGGTTACAGTAAGGACCAAAAGATGACCATCAAGGCATTGGGGCTTAGACGTTTAAACCAATCGGTAGTCAGGGAAGACTCTCCGGCATTGAGGGGCATGGTCCTGAAGGTAAGGCACCTGGTAAGTTTGGAGGAAGTACCAGATGAAGCAAAATGAGATTCGCCCTTCTGAGGGCTCAAAAAAGCATAGCAAGAGGGTGGGCCGCGGCGATGCTAGCGGTCACGGAAGTTTTTCCGGTCGTGGCTGCAAGGGCCAGAAGGCAAGAGCTGGCAACAATAAGGTAAGGCCTGGGTTCGAGGGTGGTCAGACGCCTCTCATTAAAAGGCTTCCTGAAAAGCGTGGCTTTGTAAATCCGTTCCGTATCGAATACGGCATCGTAAATGTGAGCCAGCTTAATATATTTGCTGAAAATTCTGAAGTTACTCCCCAGAAGATGCTTGAGGCAGGTTTGATCAAATCATTAAAGCAACCTGTAAAGGTTCTGGGTCAGGGTGAGTTAAAAATACCGCTGGTGGTAAAAGCCAGTAAATTCTCTTCCCGTGCCCGGGCTATGATTGAAGATCAGGGTGGAAAAGCTGAGGAGGTAGGGGACGCCACAGTCGACTAGGCCTCGTCTCATCCAGGCGCTTTTAGATGCCTTTCGCTTGCCCGATCTAAGGCGAAGATTGCTAATAACTATTGGCCTTCTAATTGCGTTTCGCTTTATAGCTCATGTACCTCTTCCTGGTGTAGATAGGGTAGCGCTGGAAAATCTGTTTGAGTCCAACGCCATGCTGGGTATGTTTGACCTCTTCACTGGCGGCGCCATGCGCAATTTCAGTGTGGCGGCTATGGGAGTTATGCCCTATATTACCGCCAGTATTGTTATGCAGCTTATGACGCCGGTTATACCGCGTCTACAGGCAATGCTACAGGAGGGCGAATCAGGAAGGAAGAGGATGAATGTCATGACCTACTGGCTGACGATTCCTCTGGCGGCGCTATCTGGTTATGGCCAGCTTACCTACTTACAGAGGAGTGGAGTTGTTGGTACTGATGGTCTAACAACAGCAGCTATTATTATTTCGATGGCGGCTGGTACTCTGTTTCTGGTGTGGCTGGGTGAACAGATTACAGAATACGGTTTGGGTAACGGTATTTCGATTATCATTATGGGTGGTATTATTGCTACTTTGCCGATGAATATCGCGCAGGGTTTTCTTGAGGTCGGGAGCCGGAATATAGGGGGACTAGTTACCTTTGTTATAATTGCCCTCCTAACGACAGCTTTGATTGTTCTTTTTACTGAGGCTCACCGCCGTATTCCGGTTCAGTATGCTCGCAGTACCGTTAGGGGCGATCGGATGTATCGCCAATCGGGATCAAGTTATATTCCCATCAGGGTCAACTCGGCTGGGATGATCCCTCTTATATTTGCCTCTTCGTTAATAATGTTGCCCTATATCATATCTAGTTATTTTGCTAACCCGGTAGGCACTGACCCTAATTTAGCTAATCAAATCATGACATGGTTTGATCCTAACGCCTCCTTACCCCTGGGCCTTGTTTACTGGGGTCTTACCTTTGGTTTGGTGGTGGCCTTTGCCTTTTTTTACACTATGATTATGTTTCAGCAACAGGACCTTCCTGGAGCTTTGCAAAAGCAGGGTGGTTTTGTCCCTGGTGTGCGGCCAGGGAATGCTACCAGGGAGTATCTGGAAGGTGTTTTATTGCGGATTACCTGGGCCGGGGCGTTCTTCTTAGCGCTGGTGGCTGTTATACCCTTCTTTGCCAGGGAGATAACCGGAGTTCAGGCGGTGCAACTTTCAAGCTTTGGTATGCTAATAGTTGTTGGTGTTGTGCTTGATACCATGAAGCAACTTGAGGCCCAGCTCACTGTCCGTCGCTACGAAGGATTTATTCGGTAGGGGGCTTCCAGTGTACATTGTATTATTAGGTCCACCGGGGGCAGGTAAGGGAACACAAGCGGCAATTTTAGCCAAGAAGATGGGTTTAGCTCATATCTCTTCAGGCGACATCTTCCGTCAGGCTATAGAAAAAGGTGATAAGTTGGGGATGATCGCCAAAGACTATATGGAACGCGGCATCCTCGTCCCTGATGAAATAACTATAAACCTTGTCCTTGAGCGTTTGCGAAGTCTTAAAGATGGTGCAGTGTTTGACGGCTTTCCCAGAAATTTGAAGCAAGCAGAGGCACTTGACGAGGGTCTGGCTAAAGAAGGGAAGGCTTTAGATTGGGCGATTTATCTATTCGTACCCTTGAGTGAAATCACCAGGCGATTAAATGTTCGCTGGGTTTGCCAGAACTGCCAGAAGCCATACTCTAGTGAAGAGACCAACACCATAGTAAAGTGTTCTGTTTGCGGAGGGGAGCTCCGCCAGAGAGCCGATGATCGACCTGAGGTGGTTGAAAAGCGGTATCAGGTCTATCTTGATGAGACGACGCCACTACTGGACTATTATTCTCGGCAGGGCAAGCTTTTGACAATAGATGGTTCTGGTGGTGTGGATGAAGTTGGTCGTCTTATAGAAGAGGCACTAACAAGACGGGATTTTGATGGTAACTCTTAAGACAAATAGCGAGCTGGCCCTAATGCGCCAGGCAGGCCAGATATTAGCCCGTTTACTTACAGATCTCGAAGGAGAGGTGAGGGAAGGCATAAAGACGAAAGATTTGGATGCTATTGCTAGCAATTTGGCCAGAGAAGCGGGTGTTAAGCCTTCTTTTAAGGGTTATAACGGCTTCCCGGCTAGCCTTTGCACTTCGGTGAACGATGAGATAGTCCATGGTATTCCTGGCGAGCGCATTTTGAGAAGAGGTGACATAATATCTCTTGATTTTGGGGTTATCTATCAGGGCTTTCAGGCTGACGCGGCCATAACGGTAGGAGTTGGTAAGATAAGCCCTGAGGCAAAAGCCCTGATTGAGGCCACCAGGGGTGCTCTTGAGGCGGGGATAGCGGCCGCCCGGGCAGGGGCGCGCCTCGGTGATATATCAGCAGCAGTGCAAGAATACGCTGAAAGCAGGGGTTTTTCAGTGATTAGGGAGTACACTGGCCACGGTATAGGTCGCCAGATGCATGAACACCCTCTGGTACCTAATTTTGGTGTTCCCGGAACGGGTATTCTTCTTAAAGAAGGTATGACATTGGCTATCGAACCAATGTTGAGCCTTGGAGACTGGCATACCAAAGTTAGTTCTGATGGCTGGTTGGTCCGGACTCTGGACAGTAGCCTATCGGCTCATTTTGAGCATACTATTGCGATTACTAAGAATGGGCCGGAGGTTTTGACTCTTATGAGGNNGGAGATTTTGACTCTTATGAGGCCTGAGCATGCCTAAGGGCGAAGCTATAGAGGTTGAGGGAAAGGTGGTTAAGGCACTGCCTAACGCCACCTTTGAGGTTGAATTGCCTAATCAACATAAGGTCTTGGCTCACCTTTCAGGTAAAATGAGAAAGCATTATATCAGGATTTTGCCTGGCGACTCGGTTCTGGTAGAATTATCACCTTATGATCTTACTCGAGGCAGGATCGTTTATCGTTTGAAGTGATGGAGGTAGGATGAAGGTTCGGGCATCAGTTAAAAAAAGATGTGAAAAATGTAAAATAGTCAGGCGCCAGGGCGTTGTCAGGGTTATCTGTTCTAACCCGAGACATAAGCAGAGGCAAGGTTAGGAGGTATTATGGCACGTATAGCAGGAGTTGATATACCAGGCAACAAACAGGCGTGGGTCTCCATTCAATATATTTATGGCATTGGGCCCACACTAAGCCGTGAGGTTCTAGCCCGATGCAATATAGAACCAACTAAGAAAGTAGACGAACTTAGTGAAGAGGAAATCAATCGCTTGCGCGAAGTTCTTGATAAAGAGTATACGGTTGAAGGTGAACTGCGCAGAGAGATTAGTCTGAATATTAAAAGGCTTATTGATATTGGCTGCTACCGTGGCCTGCGTCATCGTCGTAACCTACCGGTCAGAGGACAGCGTACGAGAACGAATGCTCGTACCAGGCGGGGTCCTCGTAAGACGGTTCCTGGGCGTGGCCAGAAGCGTGGCGTAGGCAAGAAGTAATAAGGAGGTTAGATGCCGAAACAAAAAACTCGTAGTAAAAGAAAAGAGCGGAAGGTTATACCTTCCGGCAGGATGTATATTTCTGCTTCCTTTAATAATACTATTGTCACCGCAACTGATGGCGAGGGTAATGTGCTTTGTTGGGCCAGTGCTGGCACAGCTGGCTTTAAGGGGGCTCGTAAAGGCACTCCTTATGCTGCTCAGATGGCGGCTAATATCACCGGCCGTAAGGCCCGAGATGACTTTGGTATGCGCCAGGTTGAGATCTGTGTTAAAGGGCCAGGCAGTGGTCGTGAGGCAGCCTTGCGCTCGGTAGCGAGTGCCGGTTTTCATATAATAAGTATCAGAGACATTACGCCTATAGCCCATGGTGGGTGTAGGCCACCCAAAAAGAGGAGAGTTTAGAGGAGAAAGATGGCACGATATACTGGGCCAAACTGTCGACTTTGCCGACGAACAGGTGAGAAGCTTATGCTTAAAGGTAACCGCTGTTTTACGAAGTGTACTCTTGATAAGCGGGCAAAAACTCCCGGTATGCATGAGGCGAGGCGTAAGGCCTCTGAACGCGGCCTGCAGCTACGGGCCAAACAGAAGGTACGTTATAGCTATGGCCTGATGGAGCGGCAGTTTAAGAGGTTCTTTGAAGAGGCGGAGAGACAGGCTGGTGTCAGCGGCGATAATCTGATTGTTCTTCTGGAGAGAAGAATTGATAATGTTGTTTATCGTTTGGGTTT
Source organism: Dehalococcoidia bacterium UBA4087 (assembly GCA_002382615.1). Lineage (GTDB taxonomy): Bacteria > Chloroflexota > Dehalococcoidia > Dehalococcoidales > UBA4087 > UBA4087. The sequence goes on along the minus strand of DFYH01000008.1, from coordinate 2,818 downwards.
TGCTGACTCCCGGCCTCAAAGCCGCCAGCTCATTAGACACGGTTTTATCATGGTCAATGGCCGGCGTCTGAACGTTCCATCTGCATTAGTTAGCGAGGACAGCATGGTGAGTTTTAGCCCTCGAGGTCAAAAAACAGAGTATTATAAAATCCTTGCCGAGTCTATTAAGAATAAGGTCTTACCCCGCTGGCTTTCTTTGGATAGGGATAAGATGGTTGGCCGGGTGATTGACCTGCCAATTCCTGAAGATGTGGGGACAAAGTTTGATATGGCTTTGGTGGTTGAATATTATTCACGCTAACAGGGGGTATTTGTGGCCAGTATTTCTGTTGCTAAAATAGAGTGTTTGGAAAGCCGCGGGGACTTCGGGCGTTTTGTTGCCGAACCGCTGGAAAGAGGTTTTGCTACTACATTGGGCAATGCTTTGCGTCGGGTGCTCTTAGCCTATCTTCCCGGTGCGGCAGTGACACATGTTAAGATTGAGGGTGTACTTCATGAATTTTCTCCATTGCCCGGCGTAAAAGAAGACGTGCTTGATTTTCTGCTCAATGTTAAGGCCTTACATTTAAGGCCGGTATCAGGGAGGGCAGGAAGATTGATACTTGACGTCTCTGGCGAAAGAGAAGTTTATGCCCGGGATATATCACCCAGTAATGATTTTGTAATTGTTAACCCTGATCTTTATCTGGCGACTATTGATTCATCCGAGGCCAGGCTTTATGCTGAGTTTGATGCCGATATAGGTATCGGTTACCAGCCGGCTGGTTCCGGTGCTAAGTTGCCAGTAGGTACCATACCTGTCGATGCGGTGTTTGCTCCGGTGCGCAAAGTAAATTTTGATGCCCAGTCAGTAGCTGGCGGTGGTGATACAAATCTTGAAAAACTTGTGATTGAGATATGGACTGATGGCACTATTTCACCGGCTCTGGCTCTAGGCCAGGCGGCTAGAATATTATCAAATCAACTTGCGCCCTTCGCGGCATATGAGCGGGGTAGTGGCCCTGTTCAAGAAATTCCTGAGCTGGTGCCAACCCCAGGTGATGTCATGAGCATGCCTGTAAGTTCTCTCGGGTTACCCAAGAGGGTACTGGATGCACTTTCTCGGAGCAATATAGCTACGGTGGGCGATATAATGAGCGGAGGAGAAGAAAAACTCCTCTCTATCCGCAATCTGGGCAAGAAATCCTTAGAAGACATAATAAAAGCCTTAAAACGGGTAGGTCTTTCTCTACCTTCTGGTGAAGAAGGGCTATCTGAGGAAGAGGAGTAAGTTTATGAGGCATCATGTTTCAGGCAGGAAGTTAGACAGGTCGTCAGGTCACAGGCAGGCATTGTTTCGTAACCTGGTGACCGATCTATTGCGTTATGATGCAATCACTACCACCGAGGCTAAGGCAAAGGAAGTAAGACCTATAGCTGAGAGAGTGATAACTCTTGGGAAAAACGGTGACCTGTCAGCCAGGCGCCAGACCCTGGCGTTTGTCTATGATGAGAAAGTGGTTGATAAACTCTTTGGCGAACTTGCTCAACAATATAAAGACCGCTCGGGTGGCTATGTCAGAATAGTCAAGCTTGGTAATCGCCTTGGTGATGGCGCGGCTATGGCGCGGCTTGAACTTGTTAAGTAATGAAGCAGATTGTCCTTCTTATTGCCTATGATGGTACCAACTATTGCGGTTTTCAGTTTCAGAGGGATAAGCCAACCATTCAGGGTGAGCTTGAGAATGCTATCAGGAAACTTACCGGAGAAAGCCTAAGGGTAGCTGCGGCCAGTCGTACTGATAGTGGAGTTCATGCCTTGGGGCAGGTGGTCAGTTTTCAGACGAGTTCAAGGCTCGAAAGTAGAATATTTGTCGACGGGCTAAATTATTATTTGCCTTGTGACATTGTGGTTAAGAAGGCAGTCTTGTTTGAAGGCGGGCTAGATGTTCGTCGATCAGCTTTAGGCCGTGAATACTTTTATCTTATCTTAAATGAGACTTCGAGATCTCCCTTCCTGCGGCGTTTCTCTTTTTTGGTCAGGCAGAGACTGGACTGTTCAGCTATGAGTGAGGCCTCACGATGGCTTATTGGTAAGCATGATTTTGCCTCATTTATTAGCCAGCCCCAGCATTTAAGCACGATAAGGGAGGTCCACGATGCCGGAGTTTTTCACTTGAAGGGGAAGGTCATTTTTTATATTAAGGCGGGATCATTTTTGCCGCATCAAGTGCGCAATATAGTTGGTAGCCTCATAGAAATTGGTCTTGGCAAGATGACAGCTGGTGATTTCCATAGTATAATGCTAAGAGCTAAAGCAGGGTTGGGTGGTCCTACTGTGCCGCCGGCCGGGCTTTTTCTCAGGCGTATATATTATAAAGACAACTTTTTTGGAGATTTAGATGAAAGTAGAGAAGACACTAACTACCAAACCTGTGGATATAACAAGGCAACATTTAGTTGTTGATGCCTCAGGCAAGGCTTTAGGCCGGCTTGCCAGTGAAATAGCTCAGAGTCTTATGGGGAAAGGGAAGCCTTACTTTTCTCGCTATATGGACTGCGGTGACTATGTCAGGGTAATTAATGCAAGCCAGGTTCTGGTTACCGGTAATAAGCCTAATAAGAAGGTCTATTACCGGCATTCCGGCTATCCCGCTGGTCTCAAAACGGTAGTTATGGGAGATGTTTTATCTCGAAAACCGGAATGGGTTATCCTGAATGCCGTGGCTGGCATGCTGCCTAAAAATAAACTACGTCGTGGCATGCTGAAAAGGCTGGAAATATATCCTGGGCTACCAAAGAATAGTTAGGAGGGGGAGTCTTGGCTGAAAATAATTAT
>DFYH01000012.1 GCA_002382615.1 Dehalococcoidia bacterium UBA4087 | reverse complement strand
AGCTGGAGTCTATCATAATCTGATTATGAGCTTACCCCCTACCCTTGCCCTCACTCACTGCGACATATGAGCTAGGAGTTGAATATCTGCTCGTAGAGGAATTGCAGATATGGCTAAAATCCCTGTGGTTAGTAGTGAAGTAAATAATCAAGCAGGGTTACTTTCTTATAGCGAGTTTCTGGACGCTGCTTCGTTACAGTCCTTTCCTTTTCCACTTCCTGATACTGAGTTACCATTCTTTCTTTTTCTACCTGTCTATATTTAATGACTGTATCCTCTACAATCTTTTCCTCAGGGATAATCACGGGGCTAAGACCAAAACCGTTAACCCAAATCTCCTCACGAGGTCTGCCATCAATCTCTTGTGCATCCCATCTCACCTCACCAGTTTCATTAGGTTCAAGATATATTGTTTCCTCAAGGTCATATCTCGTAAATCTTGGGTCTGAGTCATAATCTACATGAACTCCTTGTTCCCATTCCCATTCAACATCAACCCAGTCATCTCTATCTATAACATAGATAGTTTGACGAAAAGTGAAATGTCCACCTACTTCATCTCTGTTCATAATGGTGCAGTATTGTATGGATTGAGAACCTCCACCAGTAACAACTTGATATTGTAGAGGCACAAGAATCTCGTTAGTCTCCTCATAAGGTTCATCCACATAATAGGTCTCTATGTCCTCATAAGGTTCATTTTCATAGTAAGTCTCCGTATCTTCGTAATCAACCATGACAGTGTAGGGGACTTCTTTTAAGGGGACAAGGCAACCAACAACAGCAATAATAGCTATGATTACACCTGTCGCTATCGCAATTGCCTTACTCATAATAAGCCTCCTTTTATCTTTTGCTCCTAATGCCTTCTACTCACTTCGGTTTCCAAGTGCCAGGACAACAATCCAACCAAAGGGAACGAACCACCACATCAATAGCCACCATAAACTCCTACCTTTCTGGCGAAGCATCCATCCAACTATGATAGACCCACCAATGAAAAGTGTTAAAAAGCCAATCGTAGCTCCAGCTCCCTCTAAAGCACTCTCTGGTAAATAATAGAAATTATAGCCGAAGATAAAACCCAGCAACATAGCTAATAAATACAAACCTGCAAATCCTAGAATGACAGTCCAATTCAGATGTCTTTGAAACCAGTTCATTTTACCCTCCTCTTAATCGGTGGGATTGTAGCACAACCTGAGACACTTCCATACCATCTTCTTGTCGGATTTACACCCCCCATATAAGAACCTCTATGGTGTAATTACGACAACAGACTACATCCATTGAGAAAACAATAAAGAAATCCTATCCCTTAACTCAGGTTTTAGCCAGTAGTTAGAGTTAGATTCCTCACAAATTCCTAACAGCCTCAAATCCTCAAGGCTATAATGCCAATTTGCATTACTTGTAACACTTCCATTTAATAGCCTGTCTATCAACTCCCTTCTTTCGTAGGGAATGGAATCTTGGCATAACCTAGCAATACAAAAATCAATATCCGTTTCATTTAAGAGGGTCAAACCTTTGGCTATCCTTTCAAATCCTTGAGCCAACTCTGTCCCTACCTCTGGCTCTGGATGGAATTTAACTCTGTGTTGAAAATCCCTAGCTACGGGACTCCTGAGCAATGCTGTAAGGTCAGCCCAATCCATAATTATTTGCTTAGTATCCTCATTTAACTCAGCGGGCTTAAACCGCTGACTATCTTTAGCTTGGTCTATTAGTTTACCCACAGCCTCAGCTATAGCAGGTCTTATCACAGTATCAAGAATGGGATTATTTACCATAGCTTGAGAAGCCATCTCCTCCCTATTCCCTGTCCTCCAGTTAAGGTCAATGTATCTAGCACCTAATAAGTCCTCCATCTGCTTATATTGAGCAAAAACTGGCGTTGTGCCTATTATCCAGTCAAACTTTACTTCTTGAGGTAAATAACCTTTCTCAGTGCCAAAGTCTGCAGTTAGCCTTCCATCTTTAACACTCCTTAGTAGCCCAAATACCTCATTCCGAGCTTGCGGCTTAGAGGCTAAGATACTTGCCAGGTCTTTAGTGATAACTAGCTTATCCTTGATACGCTCCAGTAGCCTATGTCCTTCGTCTAGCCCACCTCTTATGCTGGCTGGTGTGATAACTTCCATCTCGGTAGAATCAGGGTGCTTAGCGATTGCCCTCAATATCTCAGTTTTACCTGAGCGACTAGCTCCATATACCCTCACCCAAAGCATCTCACCAGGGACACAGTGAGCTATAGCTACTGCCATTAAGATTTTAGTAGCCTGTCTATCTATACTCTTAAAGTATTGGCTTATTACCCCGAATAATGTTGATAGTCTGGCTTCCCTTAACTTCTGGAGTATCTCCCTCTGGTCTTCCTCGCTCCAGGATAGTGACTTCCACTCCTCGTCGGGAATCTGCTCCAGTTTCTGTCTAAGTTCGTTTATCTGTTGTTGGTTCATAGTTCAATTCCTCCTTCAAATCCTTTTCGTTAGTCTTGATTTGACTTAATACCAGTCTAGGCAGGACACATGCACCTAGACGGATGTTGTAAAATGGACATCCCTCACCAATACACTGCTTAAAATCATTGAGCGGACACTTCCTCATAATTCCTCTCCTTTCAGGTGTAGTTTATCTCTCACTCCTTATTTTATCCACCTTATTTTGCCTCTCAGGGCTTCTCCTCCCTCAGTGGCATAAATCTGATTTTGGTGTCAGGATTAGCTTCGGCTATCACTCGGTCTAACTCCGATAACGGTATCCTGAGCTTTCCTGTCGGTAGTCTTACAGGCTTAATCCTGCCTGCCTTTATCCACTCATAAAGGGCAGAGCTAGTGATGCCCAGTAGGTCAGCAGCTTCTGGTATCTTTAGTAACTTCTCCATATATTTCACCTCAACACAATTATAACATTGACAATAATAGAAGTCAAGTTGGCATAGCTACAGGTTAATTTGACAAAGTAAGTTGACACGAGTATAATCTATGTAAAGCTATGAGAGAAGGTGATGTCTGAGTGAGCTAGTTAACAAAAGAGTCAATCACCACCACTGAGCAACAGGCTATAGCTGGTGAGGAATAGCCCGCTTACCAGACGATACCTGAGCAGAAATAAGCCACAGATACAAATCTTCAAAAGGAGGGAGCAGATGGAGAGACAAAAATCATTAAGACAATTAGCTAGGGAACTTGAGGTTAGTCCATCTTATTTGTCTATGATTCTGAATGGTCAAAGGAAGTGTCCAGAAAAGCTACGAGGTGCTATATTCTCGTTCACAAATGTTCACAATTCAAAGCTCAGTGGTGCTTGGAAGGCAGGCACTCTACCAACTGAGTTACTCCCGCACCCTTCTTATTCTAGCTGATTTTGCTCAACATGCCAAAGTTGGTTAAGCGGAGGTTTCCTTTGCTTTTCGTTTCAGAATAATCCAGTTTTTGCCACCAGTCTTAATAAGGACATATTCCCCGTTAAGCCTTTTACCATGGAGATTAAATTCTAGCCGACCAGGTGCACGCTCTAGAAGTTCGTAGGTACCCTTGTCCCATATCTCTACCACCCCCGCCCCATACTCCCCCTCAGGTATAATACCCTCAAAATCAATATAGCCCACCGGGTGATCCTCGGTCTGAATAGCAAGACGCCTTATGCCAGATGCTTCAGGTACTCCTTTGGGTACTGCCCAACTTTTAAGGACGCCGTCCATTTCAAGGCGAAAATCGTAATGGAGGTGGCTCGCCTGATGCTTCTGAACTACAAAACGAGACCCTGGCGCTTTAGAAACCTGGCCAGCTGGCTCAGGCGTACTAGAGAAATTCCTTTTAGCCCGGTAATCTTCCAAGCCATCCAGCATAATCTGAGAGTTATTCTTTGGCCAAGCTTGACTGGACAAGTCTGGCGAAGTCATCAGGTTCTCGGGCAGCGATATCGGCCAGTACCTTGCGGTTAATGGTAATACCCTGCTCCCTTAAATTGGCCATGAATACGCTATAACTTATTCCCGACTGCCGGCAGGCGGCATTTATCCTCGTTATCCACAGCCTTCTCATATCACCCTTTTTCTCCCGGCGGTGACGATAGCTATAATCAAGGGCATGAACCATTGATTCATGGGCCCTCTTATAAAGACTATGGTTGGTGGCCCGGTGGCCTCGGGTTACTGCCAGTACTTTTTTATGTCTATGATGTGCGCTTACAGCTGATGTTGCCCTTGACAATTCTTACCCCCTAGCCTCCGTAAGGAAGAAGGCGTTTAATCCTTTTGTAATTGCTCCTATCAATCGGAATCATATTATCGTACATTCTTCTGGTTGTCTTCGACTTCTTGCGCCTCAAATGGCTCTTACCTATCTTGATACGCAAAATTTTTCCATTGCCCGTTATGCGAAATCTATGATGGGCTCCACTATGTGTTTTTAACTTAGGCATCTTCTCCTCTTAATCCACTGGTTGCCTTTTTACGGGACAGGCCCAATACCAGGTGCAGTCTATTTCCTTCCTGCAACGGTGCCTGTTCCACCTGAGCTATATCTCCAATCATATTAACAAACTTATTAATAAGCTCTAAGCCGAGATCTGGATGAAGTATCTCCCGCCCCCGAAATACAACGCTCACCTTCACCTTATCACCTTCACCGATGAGTTTTTTAGCTGTATTAACCTTAGCTTCAAGATCGTGATCACCAATTTTAGGGCGAATTCTTACTTCTCTGAGCTCGCTAACCTTTCGATTCTTTCTGGCCTCTCTTTCTTTCTTGGTCTGCTCGTATTTAAACTTACCATAATCCATCAGCCGGCACACCGGCGGTGCCATATCAGGAGCTACCTCAACAAGGTCAAGGTTCTTTCGCTTCGCTATAGCCAGGGCCTCCACTAACGGCATAATACCCAATTGCTCCCCTTTTTCGCCAACCAGGCGCACTTCGCTGGCCCTGATCTTCGTATTAACTGGTAGTTCTCTAGCTATCCCTTTATCACCCCCTGCTTCAAAATTTAGGACAGAGCATTATAGCAGTAACGACTGAGATCTGTCCAGGATCAACTCTCCTAGTCGCTTTTTAAAATCTGACACCGATAGACCATGATACTGCTCCCCCGAACGCAGCCTGACTGAAAGGGTGCTGGAACCTCCTTCCCGATCACCCAGGATAACCATATACGGTACTTTGTTAAGCTGAGCCTGGCGTATTTTTTGATTCAATGTCTCCGAGCGATTGTCTAACTCCACTCTTATGCCACAAGAAACAAGTTCATCTTTAACCTTTTGAGCATACTCCTGGTGAGATTCCGCTATGGGTATAATTTCAACCTGGATTGGAGCAAGCCAAAGAGGAAAAGCTCCACCGTAGTGTTCGATAAGAGTAGCTAAGAAGCGCTCCATGCTCCCCAGCACAGTCCGATGCACCATGGCCACCGGCTTCTCCTGCCCGTCATCTCCAGTATAAGTAACATCAAAGCGCTGCGGTAGATTAAAGTCAACCTGAATGGTTGGCCCTTGCCAAGCTCTTCCCAAGGCATCTTCAAACTTTATGTCAATCTTGGGCCCATAAAAAACACCCTCTCCCGGGTCTATCCTGTAGGAGACCCCCTTGCCATTAAGAGCTTCGGCCAGTGTCGAAGTAGCCATTTCCCATATCTGGAGTGAGCCAGCATATTTCTCAGGCCGCGTTGAAAGAAAGACCTGGTAATTTGAAAAACCAAAGGTCGCTATCATGAACATCGCCAGATCAAGCACACCCTCGACTTCGGTTTGAAGTTGATCATAGCGGCAGAAGATATGAGCATCATCCTGAGTAAAGCCTCGAACCCTAGAAAGACCATGCAACACTCCTGAGCGTTCATAACGATAAACAGTACCCAGTTCAGCAAAGCGGATGGGAAGCTCCCGGTAGCTATGAAGCTTTGTCTTATAGATGAGTATATGGTAAAGGCAATTCATTGGCTTTAAGATATACTGTTGGCCTTCTATATCCATTGGGCTGTAAAGATAATCCCGATAAAAGTCCCAGTGCCCGCTTGTTTTCCAGAGATCAACCTTAGCAATATGAGGCGTGTAGACAAGTGAGTATCCCCGCCTGGTGTGTTCGTCCTTCCAGAAGTCTTCAATAACCCTTCTTACAGTCGCTCCCTTAGGGTGCCAGCACACCAGTCCCGGCCCGGCTTCTTCATGAATGCTGAAGAGGTCAAGCTCACGCCCAAGCTTCCGGTGGTCACGGTTAGCTGCCTCCTCAAGTTTTGCTAAGTAACTCTCTAGCTCTTCTTTTGTCTCAAAGGCCGTCCCGTAAATCCGCTGCAACATGGGGTTATGCTCATCGCCCCTCCAGTAAGCCCCAGCAACATTCAACAGCTTAAACGCACCTATCCTACCTGTCGATGAGACATGAGGTCCCCGGCATAAGTCAACAAACTCACCTTGCCGGTAAATGCTTACCTTCTCGTCCTCTATTTCACTTAAGATCTCAAGCTTATAGGGCTGGTCTTTAAATATTTTGGCTGCCTCATCCTTAGTCACGTCCTCCCTTACAATCGGCAGGTCCGAAGCAATAATATTGGCCATCTCCTTAGAAATGGCTTCTAGATCCTCTGTGTTTAACGGACGGGGCAGGTCAAAATCATAATAAAAACCATCCTCAGTAGCCGGGCCTATGGCCAGTTTTGCCTCAGGTAATAGCCTAACTACCGCCTGGGCCATAACATGAGACGCCGAATGGCGTAGTGCTTGCAATTTCTCTTCTTTATTTTCCTGGTCCATTTTCCTCCTATAATAATAAATTCCTTCCTGAAAAACGTTCGCTAATGTGATTTAGTGTACTAGCTTAAGACTCGCCAGGCAACACCTCACCCCAAAGACCATCTCCTAGAAGTCTGACAATTTTAAGCTTTATCACCTGGTTAGTAAGATTCGCGCTATCAGAGTTAAAGTAGACCCTGAAGTAATTATCACTAAGACCAGACCACCATTCCCCTCTTTTTTGTTCAACAAGCACCCGGCATATCTGGCCAATAGATTTGCTCATAGATTTACGCCGCATCCGGCGGGCAAGTTCAAGCATCAACCCAGCGCGCTCTTTCTTTGTCCTTTCATCTACCTTACCACCCCTCGCCCCGGCTGCCGTTCCTGGGCGGGGAGAAAAGGGAAAGACATGCATTCGGTCAAACTCCATTGCCTGGCAAAATTCATAACTCTCCAAGAACTCTTCGTCACTCTCACCAGGAAAGCCGACGATAACATCCGTGCTTAAGGCCACACCGGGCACCTTTGACCTTATAAGAAAGACCGCCTGGGCAAAATCATCCCGTGTATAGCACCTGCACATTCGCCTTAAAACACTATTGCTGCCACTCTGGAGCGATAAATGAAAGTGCCGGCAAAGTCGGCCATCTTGCCAGTAGTCTAGCATCTCCTCATCAATTTCCTGTGGCTGAAGGGAAGAGATTCTTAGCCGTTCAATATTAGTTTCATTCAAAATCTTTTCGAGTAGACCCTTAAAAGTAACACCTTTATAGTTATAGGCTCCAATCTCAGTGCCAGTAAGAACAGCCTCTTTATAGCCCTCCTCTTCTCTTTTTCTTATCTGAGAGAGAATTTCCTCCGGAGGGATATTTTCCTCCGGCCTTATCCGGGGGACAATACAGTAGCTGCATTTGCCTTTGCACCCGGCTTGGATCTTAATAAAGGTCCTGGTCCTGCGAAAGTGATGGTTCTTGTTGCTAAAGACACAATTAGAATTTTCAAAATGACTGACCAGGTCTGGCTTTTGTCCATTAGGGATAAGTAGATCGGCCAGTGATGCCAGATCGCCACCATCTCTTTCGACATAGCAGCCAGTGGCCACGATATTAAGCTCAGGGTTAAGACGGCGGGCCCTTTTTAATAGTTTTCTTGCCTTGGCATCTGCCTGGCCGGTAACAGTGCAGGTGTTTAGAACATAGATATCGGCTTCCTCAAGGCGATCCGTTTGCTCGATTCCCTTACCAAGGAAATCTCTTAGGATCATTTCACTTTCCGCCTGGTTTAACTTACATCCCAGCGTCTCCAGAAACACTCGCATGCAGAGCTCATTATAACAAGGTGATACCCAACTTGCAGTAACAAGAGGTGTGTGATATAAATAGAAAAACCTTGAAACGCTTTAACTGGCATATATTGCCGCCCTTACCAGATAACTCTCCCCTAAGAAACACAGGTCTTCCGTCACTAATGGCTCAGCTTCTTTATAACCGGGGTATCCTGGAACCTTCTGAGGTAGAGCCATTTCTCAAGGTTGATGACAGACTTCTTAATGACCCCTGGCTTTTGCCTGATATGGCCAAGGCAACCAGCCGCATCTATCAGGCACTACTCTCTTCAGAGAAAATAACCATTTATGGCGACTTTGATGCCGATGGTCTTACCGGCACAGCTATACTGGTCAAAGGGCTAAGTGAGCTAGGAGCTAACGTGACACCATATATTCCGGAACGTCTGAAAGATGGCCATGGCCTAACTTATGAAGTCTTAAGAGAGCTTCACAAGAGTGGTACAACCCTTGTTATTAGCGTCGATTGCGGTATAGGAGCTCAAAGCGAGGTAGCCCAAGCAAGAGAAGATGACCTGGACATTATTATTACTGACCACCATCTCCCCATCGGCAAATTGCCCCAAGCTCTAGCTGTTATTGACCCCAAACGGGCAGACTCGGAGTACCCCTTTGAAGGACTTTCGGGTGCTGGGGTGGCTTTTAAACTTATTCAGGCCCTTTACCATAGCCTGGGGAAGACCCTACACCCCACTCTTCTGGAGACTGTTGCGCTGGGTACTATAGCTGACATGGTCCCACTAACCGGAGAAAACCGATATCTGGTCAAGAAAGGACTTGAACAACTAAATATCAACCCTTCACCCGGTATCAGGGAGCTAATATCTCAAGCAGGTCTTAAACCGGGAGAAGTCGGCTCATCTGAGGCCGCCTGGGCTTTAACACCCAGGCTTAATGCCGCCAGCCGGCTTGAAGATGCCATGCTGGGCTACCAGCTATTGGTTACTGATTCAATTGACGAAGCAAGAAAGCTTGTTTCATCTATTGAGGAAATGAATACTGAACGGCAGCGCTTAACTCGAGAGGCGCTGGTTGCTTCCAGGGAAGAGGTCTTAAGCTATGGTCTCACGCCGGTATTAATTGCCACCAGCGATAAATATCCACCAGGCATACTTGGTCTTGTAGCTAGCAGACTCACTGATGAGTTCTACCGGCCTTCGGTGGTAATTAGTATTGGCGAAGAAGAAAGCCGTGGCAGTTGCCGTAGCATACCCGAATTTGACTTGATGCAGGCCCTAAACAGGACTAGCAGCCTTCTCAGCCGTTTTGGTGGTCATAGTCAGGCAGCCGGCTTTAGCCTGCCAAACAAAAACCTCGAGTCTTTTAAAGAAGCCCTTCTTAATATAGCCAATGAAAAGTTAAAGGGACTGCCCCTTCTTCCTAAGATAGATATTGATGCTGAAATAAGCTTCAAAGAACTGGGTAGCACCGGTTTTAAGACATTTGAGTCCTTATCGCCCTTTGGTATCGGCAACCCTCATCCAGTTTTTCTCACTCGCGGTGTCCTTGTTGGTGAAGCGAGACCCATGGGCAACGGGGGAAAATACCTGGCCCTCAAACTTAAGCAGAGTGGCATTACCTGGAATGGGGCACTATTCGATAATGATATTAGCCAGGAGATAAAAGAGGGCTCACTCTATGACATGGTCTACAGTATTGAAAGTTCTTACTGGCAGGGTGAGGAGAGGCTCAGGCTAATTATTAAAGACTCAGAAGGTTAACCTACCACGATTTTAAATGGCCGGCGATTATATTAAGGGCTTTAAACATCTCTTTGGGCGGTAAAAAATAATTGGTCAGGACCTCGGCGCGGTTAGTCTTAAGAGGACTTATAACCAGAGTCTTTAATTCCTTGGGATCTATCTGAGATAGGAGCTGGTTTAAGGTAAAATCAAAATTCAGTGTCTGAGCCAGTATGGGGTCGCCTTTCCAGATAATATCACTGCCCATTTTTGTTTTCACCCTTTTCATGAATGTCCTTTTCTTTTTGCTAAAGGAAGGCCCAGACATAGGAATAAGAAAAACCAAGGAAAGTTCATTCCCCGCTGGTACAATACTAACCTGGTCAATAGGGCTACCGTGTAGCCTGAAAGTGCTGCCTTTTATGTCACCTTTCTTTACCTCAACGGATGGATTTTCAACCGGTTCCGCCTTTATGCCTATCATGTCAAGATGATGGGCAAAGTTATCAGCTCCACCAACAGCTCGCTCTTTGGCCTTCCTCGAGTTAAGTATGCCACTCACCGCACCGGCTAAGACGACTACGATGCTGGTGGTAATAGTGATCCAATCTTGAGCATCCATTCCTAATTTTTTATTCTTTATTATCCAGGTATCTTTTTCTCGACTGTTCAATAATCTCAAGTGCAGCTGCTCTTCCATCCCAACCCTCAACAGCGGTCTTCTTTTTTTCAAGGTCCTTATAGACGGCAAAAAAATGCTCTATCTCTTTTAAAAGATGTGGCGGCGCGTCGCCCAGCTCTTCAATATAGTTCCACAACGGGTCTCCTATAGGTACACAAAGGATTTTTTCATCCGGACGACCCTCATCCCTCATTCTAAAAAGCCCTATCGGTTTTACCTCTATGAGACACCCAGGAAATGTCGGCTCCCACACCAGCACCAGCGCATCAAGAGGATCCCCGTCACCGGCTAACGTGTCTAGAAAGAAGCCATAATCGCTGGGGTAGTGCATCGCCGAAAAGAGCATGCGGTTAAATCTTATCTGTCCTTTCTCATGGTCATACTCATACTTGTTCCGGCTTCCCTTGGGGATCTCGATCATAACGGTAAAAGTATTCTCCATAAAGATTATGCCTCCTCTACTTTTGTACTTCTAAGCTTTATTATTAAAAGTGGAATAGCAATAAGCAGGACTACTATAGCAATCACCTGGGCCTGATGCAAACCAAAGAAGAACGGGGTTCCGTCTCTTAAGAAATCAGACCCCAGGCGCCATGATGAATAACAGATAAGCCATATAAGGAAAAGAGAGCCGTTTTTATTAAGTCTGCCACGAAGAAACATTAGGACCGCGAAGACAATCAAAGAAAAGATAATCTCATAGATCTGGGTAGGGTGAACAGCAACTCCTAAGACAGCATAGCTATTGGGATGCGTATAGATAACACCACAAGGTAGTGAGGTCTCTACGCCATAGCAACAACCGTTTAGGGTACAACCTATTCTGCCGATCGCCTGAGCTAAGGGTATGGCTGGTGCCACGGTATCTACAATGTAGCCAAAATTAAGCTTGCTAATCTTGGTGTAGACCCATATAGCAAGAGTGGCGCCAAGTATACCGCCATAAGCGCTCAAGCCAGCACCACCGACTATTTCCGAGGGGTGGTGGCTATAGTACTCCCAGAGGTCAATTACATGAAATAGTCTGGCAAACACTATTCCAAAGATAACGCCAATCACCGCCATCATAAGAAGATCGTCCGGCGATATCTTGGCCCCATTTCTTATTTCTCTGGCCACCCATAAGATTACCGCCAGGACCGCCAGAAACATCATGATGCCATACCATCTGATCTCTAGCGAACCAAGAGTAAAAGCCACCGGGTCTATGCCTATGGTCATTATCGCCCTCCTTATTTAGATTGAAATAATCTCCGTCTTACAATCAAGAATTTCAACCGAGAAGCCTCCACGGACAAAGTTGACCACCTCTGACAGGACCTTATCGGTATAGCGTCTGTCATTACTAACAAAAGCTACACTTATAGTAGCCAGTTTCCATGAATCCTGGTGGTCTACCTCAGCGACCGATACGTTGAAGTTATTCTTAATCCGGGCAATTATAGGCCTTATAAACTGTCTTTTCTCTTTTAACGACGAATTTTCGGGGATAAGCAATGTAATCTGACAAACGCCTATATTCATATCAACTAGCTCATCGGGACCGTATTCAACATGATCCATTCGAACAAATACTCCTAAGTGGGGAAGCGGGGACTCGAACCCCGACGCCTTTCGGCACATGATCCTAAGTCATGCCCGTCTGCCAATTCCGGCACTCCCCCGAGCACCTTTATTTTAGCAACTCCACCCGTTTCTAGCACTTAAGCATCTTCTCTAGGCGCCATCTGGTTTCATCCTTCTCACGAGCACCAAGTTTAGCCATCTCAATTGCCCGAAAGAGAAGTTCTATAGACTTGTCATAGGTCTTCCTATCTACCGGATAGGGATAACCATCCTTACCACCATGAGCAAAACTGTAGCGTGCCGGGTCCCGATAACTTGGCGCGGCACCATAAACTAATTCGGAAATAAGGCTTAAGGCTCTTATAGTCTTTGGCCCAACACCTTCTATGCCCAAAAGGCTCTCAAGGCTATCTGGTTTTTGCTCATAAGCCTTAAGAAGAGTCTTTTTAAGGCTATCAGGATGAATGTCGNNAGTGTTTCATCGGGGCGGCTTTCTCGGGCAATCTCGGTAGTTACCAATCGGGTATTAGCACTTTCAGTAGCTACCAGATTGAGAGTGCTGCCAAAGGATTGAGATATTATTCCAGAGTGCGGTTCCAGGGTAAAAGAATCCATTTCTTCACTTAGCCAGTGGTAGCGCCGGGCATAGCGGTTGGTTTCATTCATACCCTGCTGGACAACCGCCCATGAGCCGCTTCGGGTAAACATAAAGACATGGTGATAGAGTTGATAACCATCCTGAACGGCAGCGCTATCCACCTTAGCCGACATCCGGCTGGCATAAACAAATGGTGCCACGTCGACACCTAATTTATCTGCCCATTGAGCTATTTCTTGAGGTGTTTTGCGCGAAACCCGGCCTTTCCCCCCAGCAACAAAAAGACCTAGTTCAGTTTCAGCTCCCCTGAGCCCTTCTTTTAAGGCACCCATGGTGGTAGTAGTTAGCCCACTTGAGTGCCAATCATATCCTAATACACAACCAAAAGCCTGAAACCAGTAAGGGTGAGAAAGACGTCTCAAGACTTCCTCAGAACCCGAGTCAATGATAATGGCTTCAGTGATAGCTTTGGCTAATTTCACCATCCGCTCAAATAGCCAGCGGGGTGCCTTCCCGTAATGAAGAGGCAAATTAGCAATACCAGTCTTTGCCATCATGCCTGAGCCCTACTCTTAATTACTCGCCAGGAAATGCATTTTGCCACAGCCAAACAATTTTTGCCTTAAGCTCATCAAGGTCACAATCAGTATCTATAACCACCCTGGCATGTTTAATTTTGTCCTCGTTAGAAAGCTGAAGTTTAAGTCTTGCCAGAGCATCTTCCTCAGTAAAGCCTAATCCGACCGCCCTTTTAACCATCGTCTCCTTAGGAGCTACGGCGAGCCATACTTCATCAACCATGGATTTCCAGCCGGCCTCTATAAGTATAGCTGCCTCCAGCACAACAAGTTCCGTCCCTGCTTCCTCAAGCTCGCTCAGTTTTTGCTTAATTGCATCGAGGATCTTTGGATGACTAATACTATCAAGTTTCACCGTCAGTTCGGGGCTTGAGAAAGCTATACCAGCCAATTTTTTGCGATTGACTGTGCCATCTTTCTCCAAAATGCCCCGACCGAAGTTAGCTATAAGCTCATCATAAGCTGGGGTACCCGGTCTATATATGTCGTGGCCTATCTCATCAGCACTAATGACGGTCGCTCCAAGATTCTTAAGCATGCCAGCAATAGTGCTCTTTCCAGCACCAAGGCCTCCGGTAAGACCGATCTTTTTCATCTAGAAGCCGAATATCTCAAGAAGCAAGGCCTTAGCCAGATGGAGTCTGTTCTCTGCCTGATCAAAAATGACCGAGTTTGCCCCCTCCAGCACCCCATCAGTAACTTCCTCCCCCCGATGAGCCGGTAAGGGATGCATGAAAATGGCGTCATTTTTAGCTAAAGCAAAGAGCCTCTCATTTATCTGATAGTTTTGGAAGGCTTTTCTCCTTATTTCTGTCTCAGCTTCCTGGCCCATGCTCGTCCATACATCGGTGTAGATAATATCAGCCCCTCGGGCAGCATCCTCAGGTGACTGGGTGACCAAAATATCAGCACCGCTTTTCTCGGCCAGGCTTTTAGCCTTAGAGATTATATGTTCTGGCAGCGTGTAGCCTTCGGGTGAGGCTATTTTAAAATTAATGCCCACCATTGCCGACGCCAGAATAAGGCTTGAGGCCACATTATTGCCATCGCCAATGTAAGCCAATGTTAGCCCCTCAAGCTTGCCCTCATGTTCGTAGATAGTTACCATATCAGCCAAGATCTGGCAGGGGTGCTCAGTATCAGAAAGAGCATTAATTACTGGAATAGAGGCGCTGGCAGAGAGAAGCTCAATACTGCTCTGAGAAAAAGACCTGACTGCCAAAACGTCCACAAATCTATCAAGCACTCGGGCTACATCCTGCACGGCCTCTCTTTTACCCAGGCCAACCTCAGCCGGCGAGAGGTATATGGCATAACCGCCAAGCTGGTACATTGCTAGATCAAAACTTGCCCTCGTTCTTAAGGAAGGTTTTTCAAAAAGTAGGGCCATAGTCTTTCCGCGAAGCTCAGCAGACCAGACAGATTTTTTAAGTGCCAGAGACCGGCCAATAAGGCGATAGATATCATCTTTTTCAAGTTGGGCTATAGATAGAAGACTTTTTCCTTTAAGACTAGTCATAGCCCCAAAGTATAGCACAGCTTAAAGCAGGGTAAAATTCTGCTATAATTGAGGCCATGGCAAAACCCTTGCTTGTCCTTTTTGATGGCAATGCGTTAATTCACCGCGCTTATCATGCCCTGCCGCCACTCACGATCAGCCGCACCGGTGAGCTGGTAAACGCCGTCTTTGGCTTTACCAGCATGCTGTTAAAGGTTACTAACGAAATTAAGCCCAACCATTGGGCAATTGCTTTTGATTGTAAAGCACCAACACTGCGTCACCAGGCCTTTAAGGAGTACAAGGCCCAACGCCCCCCAATGCCCGATGAGCTAGCCGCCCAAATTGAGAAAGTGCGGATGGTAGTGCAGGCATTTCATATGCCCATATTTGAGCTCGGGGGCTATGAGGCCGATGACCTTATCGGTACACTAAGCCTTCAGGCAAGCCAAACTGGTGTCGAGACCATTATTGTTACCGGTGATGCTGACACTATGCAACTTGTCTCACCACTGGTAAAAGTTCTTTATCCTAAGCCCGGCAAGTCATTCGGTGACACTATCTTATACGATGAGAAACTGGTTGAAGAAAAGTTTGGCGTTCCGCCGCGCTTGATTCCTGACTTTAAGGCATTGGCCGGAGACCCTTCTGATAATATTCCTGGTGTTCCCGGTATTGGCGCTAAGACGGCGGTTAAGCTCATCCAGCAATATGACAATCTGGATGAAATATATCGCCACCTAGAAGATATAACACCGGTAAAGCTAAGAGAGTTGCTCAGGGAAAATGAAGCTATTGCCCGCCAGAGCAAAATGCTAGCCACTATAGTTACTGACGTACCCGTAGAATTAAATCTTGAAGATTGCCGCCTTACTCATTATGACCGCGAAGAAGTTGTAAAACTGTTCCGCGATTTTGAGTTTAATAGTCTTTTAAACAGGTTGCCAGATATAGAAGAGGCATCCCGAAAGATAACATCTATCGGAGAGACCGAATACCACATTATCTCATCTCCGGAAGAGCTCGCAGGTGTGGTCAGCACACTTTTAAGTGCTGATACTTTAGCGCTAAGCATTGCCATGAAGGGCAATGACCCTATGCTTGCCTCTCTAGCAGGAGTTTCTTTTTCTCATGCACCGGGAAAGTCTTTTTTTATCTCATTAGATGGCTTTTCTCTGGAAATGGCAAGGCCAAGTCTGGCCAAGTTGCTGGGTAGCAACACCACCAAGGTAACTCACGACGGCAAACCAGCAATTGTCGTCCTGGCAGAACACGGCATACCATTAAATAACCTGGGGTTTGATACCGAAGTTGCCGCTTATCTTCTCGGAGAAAATACCTTGGCATTAAAAGACCTCGCCCTCAATTGGCTGGGTATCGAAATAGAAACAAACGATGAGGGAAAACCGCGCAAGAATAGCTCAAAAGCACGCGAAGTTATTCCGCCGGAAATCTTATGCTTGAATTCCGATGTAACCTACCGCCTTGCCGGTGTCCTTTCAGTCAAACTAAAGGATGAGGGATTATGGAAACTTTACGACGATGTTGAAATGCCACTTGTCCCCATCCTGGCCAAAATGGAAAGAAACGGCGTCCTTCTTGATACTCAATCTCTGGCGGATATCTCGGTTAAAGTAGGGCAGGAAATTCGTAAGCTCGAGCTTGAAATCTACCGTTGTGCCGGGCATGAGTTTAATATAAATTCCCCCCAACAATTAGGCAGAGTCCTTTTTGAAGAGCTGGGTTTACCAGTGGAGCACAAGAAAAGAGGTAATTATTCTACTGAGGCAGCCGTCCTGGAAGACCTAAGAGAGTTGCACCCCATTGTGGGTCTGGTTCTCAATTACCGCCAGCTTACCAAGCTCAAATCGACCTATATTGATGCCCTGCCATGGCTGATAAATCCCAAGACCGGGCGTCTGCATACCGTCTTCCATCAGACAAGAACGGCTACCGGCAGGCTCTCCTCCAGTGACCCGAATCTACAGAATATCCCAATTCGGGGAGAGTTAGGCCAGGCGATACGCCGAGCCTTTATAGCCCCACCAGGCCACTATCTGCTATCAGCTGATTATTCACAGATCGATCTAAGAGTCTTAGCTTATCTATCACAGGATGAGGAGCTCATCAAGTCTTTTAAGAATGACGAGGATATACATACCGCTACCGCTATGCGCCTATTTGGCGTTACTGCCCAGGAAGTAACCCCTGAAATGAGGAGGGTAGCCAAAACGGTTAACTTCGGGATTATATATGGCATTAGCGGTTATGGGCTAGAGCAGGCAACTGAATTGCCCCGAGAAGAAGCCGAGAAGTTTATATCAAACTATTTTGAAATACACCCGGCCGTAAAACTATATATAGAGAAGACCAAGGAGATGGCAAGAACCAAGGGCTATGTTGAGACAATACTTGGCCGGCGCCGCTATGTAAGGGAGATCAACTCATCAAATCGAATAGTCAGAGAGGCCGCTGAACGCATGGCAATCAATATGCCAGTTCAGGGCACCTCAGCTGATATCATCAAGGTAGCTATGGTCAAACTGGACCGTGAAATGGAGAAAAAAGGCCTCCGGAGCAGATTGCTTTTACAGGTGCATGACGAACTCCTTCTCGAGGTGCCTGAGGATGAGCGCTCCAGTATGCTTGAGTTGGTCCCGGATATAATGTCCCACGCCATAGAACTTAGCGTACCATTAAAAGTTGAGGCCAAAATAGGCCGGAATTGGGGCGAGATAGGGTAAGTGCCTGAACTACCAGAGGTTGAAACAATAAGACGAGAGCTTTATCCCTTCGCTGTAGGCACCAATATTACTGATGCTAAGTTTTTATGGGAAGGAATTGTCCATAACGGCGAACCCGATGAAGCAAAACGCAGACTATTGAATAGAACTATTAAAGACCTGGGACGACGGGGTAAATATCTTATCTTTTCTTTATCTGATAACTATTTTCTTCTAATTCACCTCAAAATGTCAGGGTCACTGATCTTAAGAAAGCAGCCAGAACTGCCGCCATACTATACCCGCGCCGTGATTAGTCTGGCTAACGGATGGGATATCCTGCTGGTGGACCCCCGCAAGTTTGCCACTGTTATCGTTACTGATAGGCCCGACATGGTTCTGAGCAAATTAGGCCCCGAGCCTTTGGATAATAAGTTTACCCCTAAGGTTCTCATCGAAATACTCAGGCAGCATCGATCTCCCATAAAAGTCACCTTAACTGACCAGGAGTCTATTGCCGGTATAGGTAACATGTACGCCGATGAAGCCCTTTTTCGGGCTAAAATAAATCCCCTAAGGCCAGCTAATACATTGAGTTTCGAGGAAGTAGAAAGGCTCCACCGAGCAATCATAGAGGTACTCCATAAAGGTATTGAAAGCAAAGGGGCCAGCACACGCAATTATGTGCGCCCCGATGGCAATAAGGGCTCAGCTCAGCTTAATTTTCAGGTGGCCCACCAGGGTGGCCAACCCTGCCCGTGTTGTGGTACCCCAATTAAACGGATAACTCTACACGGCCGGGGTACTTACTTCTGCCCGGATTGCCAGATGGATAGCCCAAAACCGTATTGCGTCAAAATAAAGTGTTA